>NZ_SSXE01000353.1 GCF_021699195.1 Nonomuraea sp. MG754425
CGCCACCACCCCGGCCCATCCCCATCACCAACGCCCAAAGAGCGTTGCTCAACGGAGTAGGCCAAAGCAGTACAGCGTCTCCCGCACCCCACCCGACCCTCAGACAGGCGACCACAACATGACCATTGATCCACTGCTCGCCAGAACGCCACCAGCATCACAAAGCCGACGCGACCAGCGGCCACCCCCACGAGACCCCTGAATCCCCACAACCAACGCCGACGCCAACACGAACCCGAACCGGACAACACGCACCCAACCCCAACACCCACGCGGCCTCAGACACCAACCCGACGGCAGGCGCCGCCGACCTGCTCGGCGTCTCCCGCCCGACCTGCTCGGCCGCGGTTGTGGAAGGTGCTGCCGCGGCTGACCGACCCCTCCTACGAGGACCGCTACCGCGCCTCCATGGTCGGCCGGCAGATCGCCTGGTCGTCACGCGCAACCCCACCGGGCGGCACGGACCCGACACGGCCCTGACCCCCAGGCCCGACACGGACCCGGACCCAATGCCGGCAACCCTGCCCACCAAGCCCCACGCTTCCGTGTACGGGAAACCGCATGCGCGGGGTGAAGACGCCCCCGACCAGGCACAGACCCGGCACCGCCCCGGGCGCGGGCACGGACCCGACGCAGACGCAGACGCGAACCCGAACCGGACATGGGCTCGAACCGGACGTGGGCGCAGACAACCCCGCGACAGCCCAGGCACACCCGAACCAACGCAACACAGCCGAGCCCAACACGCAGGACGTTCATCACGTCCTCGCGCGCCCAGCCCCAACCACACCGGTCACACGCAGGGCGACCCCGGCACGTCCCACCCCACCGCGAGACACCTCAGCACAGCGAGGACCGCCCCAAGCCCGCCAGCAGGTACACCCACCAACCACACAGAGCCGCCTGCCCACCGGCCGACCGCGCGCCCCAACCTCATGACATAGAACGCATAGCCCTCTCATGACGCAGAACGCATAGCCCGCCTGGCCACCGCCACGTCGCAAGGCCCGGCCCGCCACTCAGCCATCAGCCGCCACCAAGCCATGGAGCCGAGCCCGTCGCCCCACGAGCGGGATCAACGCCACCCCACCGACACCCGCACGATCACCAACCCACCACCCCCTTCACGATTCAACCGGCATCGTGATCTTCGGTCGGCAGACCCGGAACGATCCTCGCCGCCACCGGAAACAGATTGACCTGCGCCTCCACAACCCTGGCCCCCTCGGGTGCGTCCTTCGCACTGCGCAACCGAGTGAAGTAGGGCTCGAGCAACTTCACGATCTCCTGGTTCAACTGCGCGAGTTCCTCAGGATTCACCCTGATCCGGTGCCGGCTGAACAGTGTCGCCTCGCGCCACTCCTCAGACTCCCTGTCAGCGCCGGCCAGAGCCCGCTCCGCTTCCTCATTGGCGTCCCGCCGAAACGCCGCGATCAGCAGCACCTTGGCCGCCCGGACCTCCGGCTGATCATCGGGATCGACCCCGACGCTCAGCGGCTTGTCCACGGCCTGCCAGACCCGCTCCCTGCCATCACCTCGCGGCGGCGCGTCCTCCACGAATCCGTACTTGGCCAGCATCCGCAAGTGATAGCTGGCGGCACTGGGAGTGATCCCCGCGATCTCCGCAGTCTCGGTGGCAGTGGCGCTGCCTTCCACGCGAAGCCTGTTGAGGATCATCAACCTCGCTGGATGAGCCAGTGCCCGCATCGCCTTGGGGTCGCTGAGCCCGTCGCTGTCCTGCGTCATGCGCCAAACGTACCCATCTCCAGGTCTGAAGTATTGCTTTCATAACTATGAAGGATTATCTTCACAGTTATGAAGCGTTCCCTTCACAGATCATCCGACACCCCCTCACCTGCCACCCGCACCAGCGCCGAGCCCGACCCCGACACCATCTCGACGCCACCCCTCCCCCAGGACGCCAAGCAGCCTGAGCCCGATCCGGCCCACGCCGAGCCTTCGCCTACGCCCCTTCGCAAACAACGCGACTACCGCCTGCTCTGGACGGCCCGAACGATCTCCGTCACCGGGTCAGAGGTCTCCAAGCTGGCCATCCCCTTGACCGCAATCACCCTGCTGACGGCCTCCCCCGCTCAGATGGGCATCCTGACCGCCGCCGCCTCGGTCCCGGTGCTCCTGTTCGGCCTCCAGTCGGGAGCCATCGCCGACCGGCTCACCCGACACCGTCCGCTGATGATCGTTTGCGAACTCGTCTCCTGCGCAGCGGCGGCCACGATCCCGGCCGCCTACGTTCTCGGTGTACTGAATGTCGTCTGGTTGGTCGTCGTAGCACTGGTGATCGGCACCACCGGAGTGCTCTTCAAAGCGGCGAACTTTCCTCATGTGGCGGCGGTGGTCGCCCCATCTCAGCGAACGGAGGCGATGGCCGGCTTCCACGCCTCTTACTCGGTGGCCTCAGTCAGCGGCCCGGGTCTGGCCGGCCTCCTAGTGCAGATCCTCACCGCTCCTCTGGCCGTTCTGGCGGAGGCGTTCGCATTCCTGACCTCGGCCTTGCTGCTGCGCACGATCAGAACTCCTGAGCACAACACCCCGGCGTCGTCCCAGAGCATGTGGCGCGACGTCGTGGAAGGGTTGAGGGCCAGCGTCACCCATCCGGTCCTCCGCGCGCTCCTCGGAGCCGGCGTCACGATCAATTTCTTCGCGATGGCGTACACAGCCGTCTACATGCTCTACATGCTGAACACGCTGGACATCCCCAAGGCCCTGATCGGCGTCCTCACCGCCCTCAGCGGCGTCGGCGGCCTGTTCGGCGCCTGGATCACGGCCCGTCTGTCCAAGCGTTACGGCGAAAACCGGGTCCTGCTCATCTCAGTGATCTTCTTCCCCATCGAAATTCTGGCGGTCGGCCTGCTGACCGGCCCACTGTGGTGGAAACTCTCGATGCTCGCTCTCACCAGCACGGTCACGGGCGGCATCGTCGTCGCCTTCGCCACCTGCATGGGCGCGATCATCCTTCGGGAAGCCTCGCCGGAGCTGCGCGGCCGAGTGAACGCCACGACGACCTTCGCCGTCCAAGGTGTCCTGGCCCTGGGCGGTCTTACCGGCGGCTTCCTGGCCGAGTTCCTCGGCCTTCGCCCCGTGATCCTCATCTGCGCGGCCGGCATGGCCCTGAGTTCCATCTGGATCTGGACGTCCCCGCTCCGCCCGCATCTTCGCAGGAAGCCCGCCCCGCTCGCCTCAGCCTCGCAGCACTGATCCATCGTCCATGTGGTCGCCAAACACTTGATCAACAGCAACCGTCGTTCTCAGCCCGAGCCCACCCGCAAACGCGCACCCCCATCATCGCTCACCCGAACCACCACTCGATCCCTTCATCCACAGCCGCCTCCTCTCTCACTCAGTTATCCACAGAACGCCATTCGCTCCCGCGTCGCCCACCCCGCTCCAGCCAAACTCCCGCCCATGAACGCCCACGCTCCCGCAACTCCCTCGATCATCAGGACGCCACCCACACCCCTGTCAGCGGCACCGGATCCAGACACACAGCTCGGGCCCGAGCTTGGACGGCGACCAGGACCAAAGCTGCGACAAGAGCCGGAACCAACACCGGCACTCGGTCTACGACAAGAGCCAGAATCAGGACCAGGTCCATCGCCGGAAGGGCAACCCGAGCCGGCCCCTGGGCCGGACAACCTGGCACCCACTCTGGGCTCAGAACCGGCACCGGCTACCGGACCGGAACCGGAAACGACCACCAGGCCGGCGCCCCTCGCCGTCTCTCCCGCCGCACCGCACCCGAAGAGATCGCCCCTCCACGAGGGAAAACCACCATCACACGACCTACGCCCGGTAAGCCCAACGTCGTGGCCGCGCACCGACGTCATGGCCAAGACTGCCCCAACACGCCGCCGTCGGCCTTCAAGGGCCCTGAGACGAAGAGTCGTCTGCACCACCCTGCTGGTGGTCATCTTCACGGTCCTGATCCTGCCCGTCGCCCCTGCGGCCCCAGCCAGAGCGTCGCCCTCCACCTGGCGCTGGCCACTCGACGGACGCCCTCGCATCCTGCGCCGCTTCACCCCGCCTCCTGAGCCGTGGCTCGCCGGTCACCGCGGCATCGACCTGGCAGCCCCCGCAGCCGCACCCGTCCTGGCAGCCGGCCCGGGCACGATCCGCTTCGCCGGCCCGGTAGGCGGCAAGGGCGTGGTCACCATCGATCATGAAGACGGCCTGCGCACGACGTACCAACCGGTCACCGCGTCGGTACGCAGCGGCCAGCCCGTCACGTCAGGAGCCAAACTCGGCGTCCTGGAATCCACCACGTCCCACTGCGAGGAATCCTGCCTGCACTGGGGCCTGCGTCGTGGCACCAGTTACCTGAACCCGCTGCAACTTCTGGGCCACGCCCCCACCCGCCTCCTCCCCTTCTGGCCCTTGATTGCAGCCACCCCAGCAACGAACTCCGCCACCCGCACTCCCTCCATCTCCACAAACAACCCCACCCTCGCCGGCCGAACCGAATCCGGCACGACTCACAACTCCAGCACAGGCCCCACCCACACACCGCCGCCCAT
>NZ_SSXE01000354.1 GCF_021699195.1 Nonomuraea sp. MG754425
CTCATGGGGCTGGGGCATGCCATCACGTTCACATACTCCAGCCCTCGCACACCAGGAAACCGAAAGATCACCCAACGTGATCTAGCCATGTAGTACTAGAGGTGAGATGGCAGTCCGTTCGGCCCGTCCTTCGGGTTGACACCCCACCACTGAGCCGTTTCCCGGCCCCGTGCGGTTCGCACCCGTACAAGGCGCAGATCGGGGTCCAGCCGGCGGGCCCGCGCATGTCCGTCGCGGATGCGGTCGGGTTCTACGCGGCCATCCTGCAGCCAGGTCCAATGCGAGCGGGCGTTTTGCCCGTGGGCGAGGAGCACCGTGGGTGTGCCGCGTAGAGAGCGCCGCATCTTCTGCAGCCACTCCTCCATGTCGCGTCGCTGTTCTTCCATGCCGCGACGCCAGCTGCCTCGTTTGCCAGCCTCCGCGCCGGCCTCGGAGCCGGGAAGCGAGACCTCCGCGAGGCGTGTCAGCTTCAACAGCAACGCAGGGTACGGAATCCAGGCGCCCGCCCCGTCGTCCGCACCTGCGTCCCACCCCTGGACGCTGGCGATACCGCTGCCGAAACTCTGCGGAGTCACCAGCACAGCGATGGGGACGTGCGCTGCCCAGCGGTTGCGCGCCGTGCGGTTCTTCCTGACGAGCCAGACAGCCGCGTATCGCAAACCCTCGGGCAACCTGTTGCCCAGGCCGTGTTCGGGGTGTACTCGAATGCCAAGCTGACGTAGTCCGTCGTCCCAGGCCATCGAGGCACGATGCGCCACGTTTTTCATTGAGTTGTATCGCCCGACCTTCTTGGGGCACGGCCACGAACTGGGTGACGGCACCTGCGTCTGCGAAGCCCAGCCTGAGGGCGAACTTCGGGTCGTGGTCGCCGGTCTCGAAGTCGGCCCGCCGGTCCAGTTCCACCATCGCCAGCGTCGGTGCCTCGTCCGTGACATCTTTGTCCAGCCATGAGTAGGCGTCGGTGCGACGTGCGCGTACGGCGGCACGGGTTTGAACCCGTTCGTCACCTTGGTACCCGTGAGGGAAGATCGATGTGACATGAGGGCGGCCACTCCGCGATCCTTCACAGCTGTCGAAGGCATAAGAAGGAGAACGAGAAGTGGCCGCTATGGACATTCTGCCTGCTGAGGGTGAGTGGTTCGACGAGACCCTCGCCGCGGCTTCGCCCGATGTGCTGCGCGAGATGGTCGTGCGGATGGCGCAGATGATGATGGACGCCGAGGTCGAGCAGCGCTGCGGCGCCGGCTACGGGGAGGTATCGGACCAGCGCGTCAACTCGCGTAACGGCTACCGGCGGCGGGAGTGGGACACCCGCGCGGGCACGGTCGAACTTGCCATCCCCAGGCTGCGGCAGGGGTCGTACTACCCGGACTGGCTGCTGGAGCGGCAGCGGCGCGCCGAACGGGCGCTGACGTCGGTGGTGGCGACCTCGTACCTGTTGGGCGTCTCAACCCGGCGAGTGGAACGGCTCGCCGAGCAGCTCGGGGTGACCAAGCTGTCCAAGTCGCAGGTCAGCGTGATGGCCCGGGAGCTGGATCAGATGGTGAGCGAGTTCCGCAACCGGCCGTTGGACGCCGGGCCGTACACGTTCGTCTGGATCGACGCCCTCACGCAGAAGGTGCGCGAGGGTGGGCGGACAGTCAACGTGCACGCCCTGGTCGCGACCGGCGTCAACGCCGACGGCCACCGCGAGATCCTCGGCATCGACGTCGTCTCCAGCGAGGACGGCGCAGGCTGGCTGGCGTTCCTGCGCGGCCTGATCGCCCGCAGCTTGTCCGGGGTCGGCCTGGTCATCTCCGATTGCCATGCCGGACTGCGCGACGCGATCGGCTCCACACTGCCCGGCGCCTCCTGGCAGAGGTGCCGCGCTCACTACGCGCGAAATCTTTCGACGACTGTTCCGAAGGCGGCCCAGCCGTGGGTGGCCACCATGCTGCGCACCATCTTCGAACAGCCCGACACCGCCTCGGTGCGAGCGCAGCACCGCCAGGTCGTCCAAGCGCTGGAGGACAAGTATCCCAAGGCCGCCGAGCACCTGGACGAGGCGCGCGAGGACATCTTGGCCTTCGCCGTCTATCCCAAGGCGGTGTGGCGGCAGATTTGGTCCAACAACCCCCAGGAGCGGCTGAACAAGGAGATCCGCCGCCGCACCGACGTGGTCGGCATCTTCCCCAACCGTGATGCCATCATCCGGCTGGTGGGCGCGGTGCCGGCCGAGCAGCACGATGAGTGGACCGAAGGCCGGCGCTACCTCGGCTTGGAAATCCTCGCCGACTGCCGCAAGGCCGCGGAGAGAAAGGAAAGAGAAGACGCTGGTGACACTAATGTGACTGTCGATGCGATTGCTGCTTAAATAGGAATTAGATCGCAGAGTGGTCGAATCTCATACACCACGATCTTGGACGCGGCCCCGCGCCGTCGAGCCGCCTGTTCCACTGTTGCCGTACGCAACATCAGTGCTGGCCGGTGGACTGTGTGTCAGTTTATGGGTTCAACACGTTTGTACCGCTCGCGGTACGAGCAGCATCTCCCCGTGCCGGCGGTTCATGGGCGACTACGGACTTTCCCGAACTCTGTAGGCAACCTCGTTGCCGTAGACGTCGCAGCGTCCATCGTCTCCACATGAGACGGCGGTACCCGAATCGGTAGATAACCGCGATCTCCATCCGGGCGACGATCTGGTCAACGTCTTGTGAGCCAGCATCACCGAGAACCATGCCGGCGGCCGTCGTCACGGGTGGTGTTTGCCAAGCGGCTACGCATGCGGGTGAGACGCGGGCGCTGAGCTCTACGAGGCAGGAGTCGAAGACCTTACTAATGGCTTGGCTTTCGGCGGCGACCCAGGCTTTGGACTCGGCCAGTTGTTCTTGAAGACTGTGGCCGTGGTTGGCAAGTGCCGCCAGCGTGCTGGGCTCGTCATCGGTTCGTCGGCGGATTCGGTAGGGGTATTCGGCCCAGGCTACGAGGCAGCGGACCACCTGGGCGTAACGGTCACGCCGGATGGCGGCATTGGCCTTGGCGTTACCCAGGAGGGTGCCGAGCACTCCGGCGAGCACGCTTGAGCCGAGAATGGCCAGGCCGATCGAGAGTAGGGCTGGCTGCTCGGTGGCCTGGCCGGGGGCTAAGTGTGTGATCAGCAGCGTCGGACCCATCGGTGTTGTTCCCTCCGCATCTGAGGCGTGCGAATACGGTGGGGCTTGGCATCGCCGTCACCGTGTGGGGCATCTTCGCACGGCCAGACGTTGGTGCGCCGCCATGCCTCCTCGAGCATCAGGTGCCGATGGATTAGGGTGATGAGCGGCTCCAGGCCGTCCTCGGGTAGCCAGCGCAGTGCAGGATCGTCTCGGCTGTACTGCAGGCACAGATCGGCGGGCTGGGTGTTGCGGTGTTTGAAGCGGCGTCTGGAGCTTGATCTCGGGTAAACGTGGATGTGATCGCCGGGCGGAATGATCACCAACCGCACGCGCTCGGTCGGATAGCCGTCGCGTGCGAGGGCAGGCAGGGGCATCAGGGTCAGTTCGAGCAGGGCGGCACCTCGCCAACCGCTGCGGCCGGTGGCCTCCGCCACGCCGTACAGGTCGGCGTGGCGGAGGAGGTATTCGGCTGCCTTGGCAGGATCAATGAGTGCCTCGGTTACCGAGTACGCCATGACCTCGCCGGTCTGTTCGGCTGCGCCCCGCGCCGGGAGGAGACGGCGCGGCCGGTCGAGGTGATGCTGCGTGCCGTCAGCGCGGCCAGCGCCTGGGCGGCGGTCTGTGCAGACGGCGCCGGGAACGGGTCGCCGAAAACCGAGTGCCAGATCTCGATGGCGGCCTCGTGCTCGCCGTCAGCGGCCAGATGGAGGGCCTCCCGGCCTCGTGCCGCCGCCGTCGCGAAGGCCTTGCTGTAGGTCGTCCGGTCGGACGGCGTCCATTCCTCGGCCAGGTCGTCGACCCCGGTGGGGTCCATCACCTTGCCCATCACCGCGGTGGCCGCGTGCTCGAAGAAGGCCACCATGGCGGCCGCGTGCGCCATCTTCTTGGTGATCGCGGCGTAGCACAGTGACTCGATGACCAGCCCGCACAAGCCCTGCAGTTCGGGCTTGTCACCCTTGAACGACTTGCCCATGCGCACCTGGTGAACGAACACGCCGCCCGTCGCCTTGTTCCGGTCAACCACTACCCGGCGCAGCGTACGGGTGTTAGACCTCTCCCAGCGGTCGAGCTCACGGTCAGCGATGAACACGTCTTCGCCGCCGTTGATGTCGGCGAAGGCCGGGACCAAGTCGACGGTGAAAATGCAGTCGGGAAAGGTGATCTGCAAGGCGTGCGCGGGCTCGTCGTCAACGTCGAAGCGGGCATCCGGCCAGTGCTTCTCAATCTCACGGCGAAGCCGGGCCATCGCCGCTGCGGGCCCGCCCTTGCCCGCGCCGAACCACGCCTGGAGTTGCCCCGGTTCGATAGACACATCAGGGCTTGCGACTACGCGGCAGCATAGTCGAGGTCTTGGGCGTTCTTGAGCGTGTGTCGACGTTCGTA
>NZ_SSXE01000355.1 GCF_021699195.1 Nonomuraea sp. MG754425
AGGCGGAGCAGCCCGTGAAGCGCGCCGCAGCCGGACAGGCTCATGACGGCGGCCGTGATCAGCAGCGTTCGGCGCACTGGCAGCGACTCCCAAGGCCGGGTATAGAGATAACCAAAAACGAACTTATCGGACGTCCGGTGAGGTCATGCACGGGAGCCCGGCCCCCGGGCCGCGCACGTTACCCTGGGCGCATGAGCCGCAGCAGCGATCAGCCCCTGCCGACCAGCAAGGACGTCGCCGCTCTCGCCGGGGTCTCGCAGAGCACGGTCTCGTACGTGCTCAGCGGCAAGCGGCCGATCTCGGCGGAGACGCGGCAGCGGGTCGAGGCGGCCATCGAGCGGCTGACGTACCAGCCGAACGCCGGCGCCCGCGCGCTACGCGGCCGGCTCACGAACGTCATCGCCCTGGTCGCCCGGCTCTCCGAGAGCACCGACGTGGCGGACACGATCCCTTACATCGACACGGTGGTCGCGCAGGCCCGCGGGCGTGACTTCGACGTGGTGCTGGTGACGGCGGGCCAGGGCCCCGGTGAGCTGGTCCGCCTGGCCAAGCGCTCGATCTGCGACGGCGTCGTGCTGATGGACATCCGCGGCCGCGACGACCGCCTGGCCACGGCGGCGGCGCTCGGGCTGCCGGTGGTGCTCATCGGGACGCCGGACGACGACCACGGGCTGCCCTCGGCCGACGTCGACTCCCGGCGGGCGGGCGAGCTGCTCGCGGCCGAACTCGCCGACACCGGGCACCGGGACGTCGTGCTGGTCGGGGAGACGCCGGAGGTCCGGGCCGCCGGGTTCCGGTTCGTCACCGACTTCCACGCCGGGGTGGCCGACGTCGCCGAGCGGCGCGGGCTCCGCCTGCGCGTCCTGCACCCGCCGCGCCCTGGGTGGGCGGGCCTCGCCGAGACGGCCGACGACCTGTTCGGCGCACTCCCCGGCCGCCCCGGCACCCACCAGAGCGCCCACACCGGTCGGCCCGATGATCAGCTCGACGAGCGACCCGCCGATCGCCATGGCGACCAGCTCGCCGACCAACCCCGTGGTCAGCCCGACGATCGGACAGGCGACTGGCCCAGCGATCGGCCCAGCGATCGGCCCAGCGACCGGTTCGATGGTCGGCTCGGCGTGCGACCCGGCGACCGGCCCGGTGAGCCGTTCGGTGAGCGGCTCGGGGTGATTGCGCGGACGCCGCAGGTGATCGGGTGGGTGCTCCAGCTCGCCGCCCTGCGCGGCCTGGTCCCGGGCCGGGATCTCTCGCTGGTCGGGCAGTGCACCGACGAGGCCACGCTCGGGTTCGGCGTGCCCGTCACCAACGTGTCCCCCGAGCCGCGCGAGACGGCCAGGCTCGCCATGTCGATCCTGTTCGAGGCGCTGGACGGCGGGCCCGCGGCGGGCGGCGCGCGCCGGGTGGTGCGGCCTGGCGGGCTCACGCGGCGGGCCAGCACGGTGGTCTTCCCCGAGGGGTGATCCCGCCGGGCGGGCGGGGTGCGGTAAGGTCGCCCCGTCGTCGATACGTATCGACGAGCGAGCGTGAGGAGGCGGCAGGCGTGGCGGAGAGTTTCGCGTTCGGCGGCGGCAGCGTGCTGCTGGGTGCCGACGGCGGGCCCGTGTCGTTCGAGCATCCCCGCGATCCCGGCCGGCGCTACCTGCTCGACGAGGCGTCCCAGAGCTGGCACGGGCCGGACCACGCCTGGGGCACCGGCTTCGTCATCACCGCGCGGGGATCGGGCCGCTGGCAGAGCCCGTCCGAGCTCGACGAGCACGCCGACGGCGTGACGGCCCGCCACCGCCCCCTGCCCGGCCTGGCGCTGGAGATCGACCGGCGGGTCACCTCCGGCCACTTCACCGAGTCCTACACCTGGACCAACACCGGCGACCGCGAGCTGGAGATCACCGGGCTGGCGATCAACGTGCCGGTACGTGACCTCTACGACGGCGCGGCGGCGGCGCTTTCGCGCAACTGCCACGCGCACGTCTTCACCGGCGGCGCCTGGTCGTGGATCCTGGCCGAGCCGATGTCCGGCACGCCGCCGCTGCTGGGGGTGATCGTCCGGGAGGGCGGCCTGTGGGCCTACTCCGTCGAGTCGCGCAACCAGAACACCGCCTCCAACAGCCGGGGCCACCTGCTCGTGCACCCGACCGACCACGCCCGCAACCCCGGCGCGTTCGGCGGCCAGCCGATCGTGACCCTGCTGCCGGGACAGAGCCACACCCTGGCCTGGGAGGCCGGCTGGTACGACGACCGCGACGCCTTCCTCGCCGCCACCGACCCGCCGGTGACCCTGCCCGCGCTGACCACCCCCGCCGGCACCGACCTGCCCCTGCGTCTGGCCGCCGGCGCCACGGTCCGCCGGCCGGTGGAGCGCGGCCGGCACGGCGTCCAGCACCTCGACCTGGAGCGCGACGGCCGGGCCAGCCGCACGGCGGTGGCCGTCCTGGCGCCGCTGCGCCGGCTCGTCGAGGCGCGGGTCGCGCGGGTCCTGGCCGAGCACCGCCCGATCGAGCGTCCCGACCCGCAGTGCCACGCCTTCGTCCCGGTCGACACCCGCACCCGGCTGCGCCAGACCGAGAACGGCTGGGGCGACTGGACCGACGGCGCCGAACGCACCGGCATGGCCGTGCTGCTCCAGCAGGCCCGCCGGCGCGGCTGGGGCGACCGGCCCGCGATCGACGAGGCGCTGCACGGCTTCGCGCGCTTCGCCCGCCGGCACCTCGTCCGGCCGGACGGCTCGGTCGGGCGCGGCAGCCGTCCCGGCCCGGAGAGCCTGCGGCTCTACAACACGCCCTGGCTGGCCCACTTCTTCCTCGACCAGTTCCACCTGTACGCGGCCCCCGGGGACCTCGACCTGGCCGCGCGCCTGCTGGAGGCCGGTTACGCCCTGGGCGCGTCCGGTCACCTGTCCATCGGCCAGGCCGAGGCCGTCGAGGCGACCGCGCGCGCCCTGGACGAGCACGGAGCGCGGGACCGGGCGCAGGACCTGCGTGCGGCGCTGGTCGAGCACGCCCACCGCTTCGCGGACCTCGGCGGCGATCTGCCCGCCCACGAGGTCGCCTACGAGCAGTCGATGATCGCGCCCCTGGTCAGCCTGCTGGCCACCGCGCACGCCCTGCGGCCCGATGACCGCCTGCTGGCCGCCCTGCGTACCGCCGTCGCGTGGTTGCGCGCCTTCGGCGGCCCGCAGCCGCACGTCAGGACCGGCGACATCGGCATCCGCCACTGGGACGGCTACTGGTTCGGCCTCGACCGCCAGTGGGGCGACACCTTCCCCCACTACTGGAGCGTCCTGACCGCCACCGCGCTGCGCCTGCTCCCGGCCCCGCTCGACACCGCCGAGCACCGCCGCTCGACACCGCCGAGCACCGCCGCGCGGCGGACGCGATCTTCGCCGCGAACCTGGTGGACTTCACCCCCGACGGCGACGCCACCTGCGCCTTCCTCCTGCCGAGCTGCGTGGACGGCCGCCCGGCGCACCGCCCCGACCCGCTCGCCAACGATCAGGACTGGGCGCTGGCTTTGCTGCTCAGGGCGAACGCCGCGCACCCGGATCGTCGGTGACGCCGTTCGCGTAGCCGGTGCCGCCGAAGGCCCAGTCGGCGCCGAAGGCGCCTTCGAGCCGGTGGCGGGAGCCCGGGTGCAGGAGGCGGGCCGAGCTCACCAGGACGTCGTGCGACCAGGTGCGGCGGCGGACGAGCAGGCACGGCTCGTGGCGGCCGATGCGCAGCAGGCGTCGCTCGGCCGAGTCGCCGAGCACGGCCTCGACGATGTGCTCGCCCCGGGTGAGCGGGGCCACCTCGTTCAGGTAGGCGTGCGGCGTCTGCCGGGTGAAGTCGCGTTCCAGGTAGTGGGGCACGGCGATCGGGTTGACCAGGCGGTCTTCGAGCTGGATCGGGGTGTCGTCCTCGAAGTGCACGATGAGCGAGCGGAAGACGGTCGGCCCCGCCGCCGCGCGCAGCGCCGGGTCGGCCACGTCGGAGGACTCCTCGCGCACGTGGACGATCTCGGTGCGGTGCCGCCGGCCGTGCCGCCGCACGTCGTCGGCGATGTTGCGGACCTGGAGCAGGGCCGAGGCGGCCTTGGGCGCGGCGACGAACGTGCCGACGCCGGCCCGGCGCTCGATGAGGCCCTCGTGGGTCAGCTCGCGCAGCGCCCGGTTGATCGTCATGCGGGACAGGCCGAGCGCGCCGACGAGCTGGTGCTCCGACGGGAGCTGCTGCCCGTGCGCCCACCGGCCGGATCGCACGCCGGCCGCGATGAGCTGCTTGACCCGCTCGTACGCGGGCGCGGAGGCGGGGCCGACCTGCTGGAACTGGGCGGCGAGCTCGGACTCGACCACCGTGATGGGCACCATGGCCAGGTGATCCTCGGGGGTTCAAGGGGGACGGCGGGCGGAGGGCTCCGGGGCCGATGGCCCGAAGTGTATCTTCACCCGCCAGGGTAGCGAGCTGTATATACAGGAC
>NZ_SSXE01000356.1 GCF_021699195.1 Nonomuraea sp. MG754425
GCCCCCGCCGCCCGGGCCGCCGATCCCCCGGCCGACCTGGCCCTGACCGGCACGGCCACCGCCTCCAGCGTCGAGCTGGACCGCGCCGACTTCGTGGCCGCCCACGTCAACGACGGCGACACCGCCACCCGCTGGTCGTCGGGCTACCAGGACGACAACTGGGTGCAGATCCAGCTCGCCCGGCCGGCCCCGGTCGACCACGTGACCCTCACCTGGCCGAACGCCTGCGCCCGCGACTTCGTCCTGCAGACCTCGGCCGACGGCCGCACCTGGACCGACGTCGCCGCGCTGCGACGCGACACCTGCCCGCGCACCGACGTCATCGACGTGCGCTCGGCCGGGCCCGTCGGGTACGTGCGCATGCAGGGCCGCAAGCGGTGGGCCGGCTACGGCTACTCGATCTCCGCGTTCGAGATCTGGGCCGGACCGCCCGCCGCCCCCGAGCCCACGCTCGGCCTGATCCCGCAGCCCGTGTCCGTCACCGAGACCGGCGCCGCCCCGTTCACCCTGCGGCCGGACACGCGCATCCTGGCCCAGGGCGACGGCGCGCGGGCCCCGGCCGACCACCTGGCCCGGCTGCTGCGCCGCTCCACCGGCCGGACGCTGCCGGTCACCGCGCACGGCCGCGGCCCCGCGCCGATCGTCATCGAGGTCGGCGCGGGCAAGGGCCCGCAGGGCCACGAGGCCGAGGGCTACACGCTGGCCGTCACCGGCGGCGAGATCCGGCTGCGCGCCGCCACCGCGAACGGCGCGCTCAACGGCGTCCAGACGCTCCGCCAGCTCCTCCCCCAGTGGGTCGAGGCCAAGGAGGTCGTCGAGACCGCGTGGACCGTGCCCGCCGTACGGATCACCGACTACCCCCGCTTCGCGCACCGCGGCATGATGCTCGACGTCGCGCGCAGCTTCTACCCGGTGCGGGAGGTCAAGAGCTACATCGACGCCGCCGCCCCGTTCAAGATCAACCGGCTGCACCTGCACCTGACCGACGACCAGGGCTGGCGCATCGCCGTCGGCGACCCCGCCACCAACCCCTCCGGCATCGACTACGGCCTGCTCACCAAGGTCGGCGGCGGCACCGCCATGACCGAGCGGGGCACCGAACCCGGCGTCACCGGCTTCTACACCAGAGCCGACTACGCCGAGATCGTCCGCTACGCCGCCGACAACGGCATGACCGTCATCCCCGAGATCGACATGCCCGGCCACGTGAACTCGGCACTGCACTCCGTCCCGCAGCTCAACACCCCGGGCGCGCAGCCGAAGCCCGCGGCCGGGGAGAGCACCGTCCCGCACAACGGCACCGGCTCCGTCGGCTACTCCTCCTTCGATGCCGGCAGCGCGGTCACCTACGAGTTCGTCGAGCACGTGCTGACCGAGATCGCCGCCCTGACCCCCGGCCCCTACCTGCACATCGGCGGCGACGAGGCACACGTCACCAGCCACGCCGACTACGTGCAGATGGCGGACGCCTTCACCGCCCACGTGAACGCCCTCGGCAAGAAAGTCGTCGGCTGGAACGAGTACGCGGGCACGGCGCTGCCCCAGGGCAACGCCGTGGTGCAGTTCTGGACCGGCGACCGCGCCGCCGTGGCCGACGCCGTGAACCGGCGCGGGGCCGAGGTCGTGCTGTCACCGGCGCCCCACACGTACGTGCCGCAGAAGCAGGACCCCCGGCAGCCACAGGGCGGCACCTGGGCGTGCGGCGGGGTCTGCGGACTCGACCGCCACTACAACTGGGACCCCGGCACCTACATCCCCGGTATCCAGGAGAGCAGCGTGCTGGGCGTGGAGTCGGCGCTGTGGGGCGAGTTCATCCGCCGCCTCCCGCAGGCGCAGTACTACTCCTACCCGCGGCTCATCGCCACCGCCGAGGTCGGCTGGACCCCGCAGGCGCAGCGCGATTACGCCGGCTTCACGACCCGGCTGTCCAAGATCGGCGGACGGCTGACCGTGCAGGGCACCAACTTCTTCCCCACCGCCGACGTGCCCTGGCGGCTGGAGATCCTGGGGCCGCCCGCGACCGCCGCCACCGGCCGGCCCGCGAACGTGACCTGGACCGTCACCGCCCCCGGCCGGGCCCCGGCCGACCTCGACGCGGTCATCACCTGGAGCGACGGCGTCAAGGAGAACCCGGTCCCGGCCACGACGCGTGATGCCAGCATTCCCGACATGCGGGTCAACGACGCCTTCACCGTCACCTCGGCCAGGACCTTCGGCACGCCCGGCACGTACACGGGCACGCTCACGGTCCGCGTGCCCGGCCAGGCCCCGGTGGCCGGCGCCCTGACGGTCACCGTGCGCCCCTGACGCCGTCACTCCCGAAAATCTCCCGCGCGGACGGACTCCTCCCCAGCGATCGAAAGGAGCTCACCCTGAGCAGGACAGGGTCCGTCCTCGCACTGTCACCGCTGCCGTCCCTGACGGCGGCCCGCCGGGATACGGTGCCCGGGTGATGGTACGTGTCACCGGCGTCGTCATCGAGGACGACCGGATCCTGCTCCTGAACCAGGACACCGACACCGGCCGCTCCTGGTCGCTGCCCGGCGGAAAGGTGGAGCCGGGCGAGCCCATCGGCGACGCCCTGGTGCGGGAGCTGCGCGAGGAGACCGGCCTCGATGTGACGATCGACCGGCTCCTGTACGTGTGCGACCACCTGCCGGTCGGCGGTGCCCACGTCGTCCACCTGACGTTCGAGGCGAGGAGGGTGGGCGGCACCCTGGGCGCGACAGCCAAGGGTGCCGACACCACGCCGATCCGCGGCGTCCGTTTCGTGCCCTTGACCGATCTACCGGCGATCGGCTTCGCCCCACGCTTCGTCGCCCTGGCACAGGCCGGCTGGCCCGGCGCCGGCTCCTACATGGGCCCCAAAACCAGCATCGGCCTCTGACCGGCGCCCTCATAGGGAGTTCGTCTCGGTGAGGATGAAGTCGGTGTAGCTGTCGGGGGGCGGCGTCCCGCGTGTGAGCATCCAGTGGATGCGGCCGGCTCCGGTCAGCGCGAGCGTGGCCCGGTATCCGAGGTCGACGTCACCGGTCCTGAACCGGCCGCCGAGGCCCTGCCGGATTTGCGGATCACGGTGAAGGGGATCTGCCGGTCGTCGAGTCGGGCCGTGCCCGACAGCCTCGTCACGGAGCCGGTGGCGGCCCCCGCGCCGCCGTTGATCGGTTCGCTCCGGCATGACACGAGCGAACCTCCGGGACGGCCCAGCAACTCGTCCAGCACCGCCGGAGGGAGGCGATCTCTCACTCGTCGCACGGTAGGCGACCGCCCCGCTGTCGTGCCGTCCATTTTTCCTGAACGTCATGAAACAAGTTTCGGCTTGACGCTGAAATTTTCAACTGCCCATCTGGCCGTGACGACCGGCATGATGAGCGCCCTCACCATCTCGTGGTCGCACAGGTGCGCACAACCCGACGGCAGGCGTTGACAACGCCCGTCAATGCGGCCGATACTTTCGCCACCACTCCGATAGTTTCGACGATCGACGGGTCGTATCACGCTGCCTGGCACCCCCCGCCAGCCTTCACGAGAAGGAAGCACGCACATGAACGACGCCCCCATCCCCCCACGAAGCCGCGGTCGGGTCGGACGGTTACTGGGCCGTGCCGGCGCCATCGTGGCGGCGCTGGCCGTGGCGATGCTGCCCAGCGTCGCGCACGCGGCCATCACCACCAACCAGACCGGCACCAACAACGGCTACTTCTACTCGTTCTGGACCGACAGCCAGGGCACCGTCTCCATGGAGCTCGGCTCCGGCGGCAACTACAGCACCTCGTGGAGCAACACCGGCAACTTCGTGGCCGGCAAGGGCTGGAACCCCGGCGCACGCCGTACGGTCACCTACTCGGGCAGCTTCAACCCCTCGGGCAACGCCTACCTGACCCTGTACGGCTGGACGCGGAACCCGCTCGTCGAGTACTACATCGTCGACAACTGGGGCACCTACCGGCCGACCGGGACGTACAAGGGCACGGTCACCAGCGACGGCGGCACGTACGACGTCTACCAGACGACGCGCTACAACGCCCCCTCCATCGAGGGCACCCGGACCTTCAACCAGTACTGGAGCGTCCGTCAGTCGAAGAAGACCGGCGGCACCATCACGGCCGGCAACCACTTCGACGCCTGGGCCAGGTACGGCATGAGCCTGGGCAGCCATGACTACCAGATCCTCGCCACGGAGGGTTACCAGAGCAGCGGCAACTCCAACATCACGGTCGGCGGCTCCGGTGGCGGAGACGGCGACCGTGATGTTGGAGTTGCCGCTGCTCTGGTAACCCTCCGTGGCGAGGATCTGGTAGTCATGGC
>NZ_SSXE01000357.1 GCF_021699195.1 Nonomuraea sp. MG754425
CCCGCAGACGGCCACGATGACGACGACCCCGCGCGGGAGCGGCGGCGAGCACGGTGAGCGGGTACTCGGTCCGGGCCGCGGTGTTCTTGACCTCGCACTCGACGAGGCGGTCCTGAGGGGTCAGGCCGAAGTTGACGGAGGCCGCGTGCACGGTGCCGCCGCCGCTCCCGCGCGGGGTCGTCGTCATCGTGGCCGTCTGCGGGAGCGGGACGGGCTCCCCGGGGATCACGGTGCCGACCTCGGCGACGCCGGTGGCGGAGGTCAGGCCGTCGATGCCGCTGATGCCCGCGTACACGTACATGTTGAGCTCCCCCTCCATGCCCGTGGCGGGGGCGACCAGCTCCTTGCCCGAGACGATCGTGCCGCGCCAGCCGATCGACATCGCCTCGCCGGCGGTGGCCTGCGGGGGCACGGTCAGCTCGACGTCGATCTCCACGTCCTGCTGCTGGCCCGTGGCGGCGACCTTGCACGCGTACCCGACGACGGACGCGGTGGCGGCGGTGCCCGCCACGGCGGGGGCGGCGGCGCAGGGGAGGGCCACGGCGGCGGCTAAGACGGCCAGATGGACACGCATGGCGGCTCTCCTCGGCCTGATGGTGCACAACGCTCCAGAGGATGGTAGCGGGGTCGCCCGAAGCCGCGACAAATTCGGAAGCGCGGGAGATGCGGCGGATGGTAGGAAATCAGTCATGGCCACAGGTGTTCGACTCATCCGCAACGACCGGCTCACCGACCAGGTCGAGTACGCATACGCCGCGAGCGTGGACGCCCCCGTCCGCTCCATCTGGGTGGCGGGCGCCTGCCCCCTCGACCTCGACGGCAAGACGGTGGCCGTCGGCGACTACGCCGGGCAGGCCCGGCAGGTGATGAGCAACCTCGTCACGGCGCTCGAAGGCGCGGGGGCGTCGCTGACCGACGTCGTCAAGACCACCGTCTACGTGGCCTCCACCCGGCAGGCCGACCTGGTGACGGCGTGGCAGGTGTACCGGGAGCGGATGGGGGAGCACGACGTCCCGAGCACGCTGCTCGGCGTGACCGTGCTCGGCTATGCCGACCAGCTCGTCGAGGTCGAGGCGGTGGCGGTGATCGCCGGCCGGGGGTAGCCGAGAGGACGGGCCAGGGGAGAGGGTGAGGTTACCTGCCCGGCAAAGTCTCACCGCACGCTTCACGAAGCGTAATGGGACTGACACAATTCGCTCATGAGAATGTTCCGGTCGGCTGAAGGCATGCCCGATCACGGGTGCGGGGCGCTGGGACGGGTGGCTCACGGGGCGTTGACCGCTCCACGCGACTCCCAGGACGCGCCCAGTGGGCCCAGACTCTTCCTCGGCTACAACACGTTGCCAGAACCGCCGTTCCCCCTGGCCGGGTTCATCGAGTACGACCTCGACTCGCGTGCCGCCGAGCACGACCTCAGCGCCGTGCTCCGGCTGCTCGCCGAGTCACTGCGGGCACAACCGGTGCCCCCGGAGGGGACGTACGACGACGGGCACCGGCGCAACGCGGCCGTGATGCGGGTGGACGCGATGGTGGTGGTCTTCTCCGGGCGGGCGTTCAGCCCCGACCGGAGCCCGCCCGCCCGCGCCCTGTGGGAGAACATGGTCGAGGGCTACTACCGCGAGGGCGACGCGGCGGCGTGCACGGGCGCGCGGGAGGCGCTGGTGGGGCTCGGCATGGACCGCTCCGACGGGCGGGTGATCCTGCTGGCCGAGCGGAGCCCGACCGGCGAGCACGCCGCGCCGGAGCGGGTGGGGCAGGACCCCGCGGGCGTCCTGTGCGACCTGCTGGGCGAGGTGCTCGACGCGCAGTACCGGTGGACCCGGGCGGCGTTCGGGCTCTGAGCGTCCGGGGCGCGGGCGGGTCGCTGCGCGCGGACCCGCCCCGCTCCGCCGGTCACTGGTAGTCCGGCCGGAACCAGCGAGCCTTGTAGATCTTGGTGCCGGGCAGGGTGCGCGACGCGGTGCCGCCGAAGAACTCCACCGTGTCGGTGCACCAGGACGCCCCGCAGCCGCTCTTCGGCCGGGTCCTGAGCACCTGCCCGGTGCCCTGCTGGTCGCCGACCGACTTGACCAGCCGCACGTTAACCTTGGCCGCGTTCGCGTACTCGGTGGTGAAGGTGCCCGTGGACTTCACGTACTGGTAGACGGCGTCGTTCGTGGTGACCCACAGCCGGCCCTTGTCGCCGAAGACCGGGGCCATGTCGTGGCCGCCCTTCTTGCCCGGCAGCGGGACCCGCTGCGTCTCGGTCAGCACCGGCTGCGCGGGCGTGCCGCTCACCTTGAGCGCCACCAGGTCCTTGTCGCCGAGCGCCCACAGGAGTTCGTTGGCCGGGTCCCAGAGCACGCCGTGGCCGCCGGGCAGCTTGAACTCCGCGTACTTCTTCGAGGTCGAGCTCTGGGAGGCCGTGTAGACCCGCACCCAGCTTCCCTTGGTGGCCGCCGCCGCGACGTTGCCGTCGGGGAGCAGTTCGACGGCGTGCGGCAGGATCCCGTCGCCGCCGGTGTCCACGGCCCACAGGCGCTTGCCCGACGGGTAGGACGCCACGCCGATGAACCCGCCGTCGTTCACCGCGAGGACCGACTTGCCGCCCGTCTGGCGGGGCCCGCCGTAGCGCAGCCGGGCGTCCGCGATCGCCCCGGAGCAGGCCGTGCAGTCGTCGAGTTCGGCCTCGGGGAAACCGTTCTTGGCGGACGGCTTCCACTTCCACTTCAGCGCCCCCGGATCCTTGGCGAGGTTCCACGACGCGTTCCGCGAGTCCAGCACCATGACCTGGCGGGCCTTGCCGTCGCCCAGGACGACCCAGCCGTAGGCGTCCCCGCCGCTCACGGCCTGGGCCGGGGCCGTCGTGCCGAGGGCGGTGACCAGGACCGCGCCCATCGTCGCGGACAGCCACTTGCCGTGTCCCATCGCATCTCCTTCACCACACGTGCGAACCGCATCCGCGCACAGGTCACTGCGCGCCATGCGGTGGATCTCGTCGATGCCGGAGACTAGAAGGGCGGGCTTTCGATCTCTTATCGGTTCGTTTCATCCGGCTCCGGTGGCCGGGCCGTCGCGGGAGCGGTCAGACGGCGAACACCTGCGAGTCGTCCGCGAACGCCTTGAACTCCAGGGCGTTGCCCGCCGGGTCCAGCAGGAACATCGTCCACTGCTCGCCGGGCAGGCCCTCGAACCTCAGGTACGGCTCGATGACGAACGCGGTGCCCGCCTCCCGGAGCCGGTCCGCGAGCTGGTGGAACTCCGGAATCGTGAGGATCAGCCCGAAGTGCGGGACCGGCACGTCGTGGCCGTCCACCGGGTTGTGCACCCGCTCGGCGCGCGACGGGGCCAGGTGGGTGACGAACTGGTGGCCGCGCAGGTTCCAGTCGATCCAGGTGTCGGAGCTGCGGCCTTGGGCGCAGCCGATCAGCTCGCCGTAGAAGTGGCGGGCGGCGTCGAGGTCGTCAACGGGGACGGCGAGGTGGAAACGGGGGAGCGGCATGGCGATCCTTCCGGTACGTACGTGCTGAGCCCGTCGTACCCGGAAGCGGGTGATTGATCACCAGCCTTTGTCGAAGTCACAGATCTGCACCGTGAAGCTCTTGCGGCTCGGCCGGGGCGTGATGACCTCGAAGACCACCTGGTAGGTGCCGGCCCGCGTCCACGTGATCGAGGGGAGCAGGGGCTTGGAGGAGGCGGTGCCCTGCTGCCTGCCCTGGTTCTGGCCGTTGACCAGCCAGCGGTAGCTGTAGGTGCCGGAGGCGGTGACCTTGGCCCAGATGTTCATGTCGTAGCGCCAGCAGTCGCCCAGCCTGATGCCCTCGTAGGTGAACGCCACCGACGTCACGCCGCCCGAACCGGTCGCGGGGGCGGTCGTCCTGGCGGTCGTCTTGGTGGTCTTCGGGGGTTCGGCGGGTGCGGTCGTGGGTGTCGTGGTGGGTTTCCTGGTGCGCGGGGAGGTCGTGGGGGCGGGGCTCGTCGCGGTTCTGCTGGGACGGAGGGGCTTGGCCGTCTTCTTCTTCTCGTCGCTCGGGCGGGGCGCGGCCGTGGCGGTGGAGGCGGCGGGCGTGGCCGGGGTCAGGGCGGCGGTGGTCGGGTCGCCGGAGACGCTGGGCAGCAGGACCCAGGCCGCGGCCACGCCGCCCTGACCCCGGC
>NZ_SSXE01000358.1 GCF_021699195.1 Nonomuraea sp. MG754425
TTCGTACAGGCCGGCGAGGATCTTGGCGAGGGTGGTCTTGCCGGAGCCGTTCTCGCCGACGAAGGCGACGATCTCGCCGCGTTTGATCTCGACGGACACCCCGCGCAGGGCGGGGGTGCCGGCGCCCGGGTAGCTGAAGGTCACCTCCGAGGCCGTGACGCACGCGAAGCCCTCGGGGACATCGCCGGGGCGCGGGCCGGTCAGCCGGCGTTCCGCCGCGGCGCAGAAGTCGAGGAAGTCGGTGAAGTACAGGCCCTGCTCGTAGAGGCGGTTGGTGGCGTACATGAAGGTGCCGAGCGAGGTCTGGCCCGAACGGATGGCCAGGACGGCGGCGCCGGCCACCGCCAGGGGGATCGCCGCGACCGCGAGCAGGACGCCGAGCGCGACATAGACGAGCGCCGTGCCGAGCCCGCCGAGCACCTCGCCGACGAGCTTGGCCATGGTCTGCCGCCTGGCCAGCGTCAGCAGGACGTCCTGCTCGGCCGTGGCCACCGCGTCGTACACGCGCAGCAGGAAGCCGCGCATCGTGAACGAGCGCACCTCGGCCGCGGACACCCGCTCGGCCAGCAGGTCACCGATGATCCACTTGCGGCGGCGGGCCGGGATGAGGGCGTACATGGTGGAGTACTGCATCCGCGCGGTGCGCACCGCGGCCCAGGCGTCGGGCAGCACGGCCAGCAGGAGCAACGGGAGCAGCACCGGGTGCAGCACGCCGAGCACGCCCGCGGCGGCCACGATGCCGACGGCGGCGCTGACCACGTCGACGGCCGAGCCGACCACGGAGTCGGCCACGGACACGCCCTGGGTTCTGGCTCGTTCCATCGAGTCGTGGAAGTCGGGGTCGTCGTAGGCGGCGAGCTCCACCTGGCTGGTCAGGCCGTAGAGGCGGGCCTCGGTGACCCTGGCGATCTGCGGGGTGAGCCGCGACTGCGCCCAGCCCGCGCCCGCCTGCGTCACCGCGCGCAGCACCGCCGCGCCACCGACCAGGGCGAGGCTGGGCAGGGCCGCCATGACCCGGCCGGGGGTCGGGCCCGCGCTGAACAGCGCGGTGAGCACCCCGGTGGTGGCCAGCAGGCCGAACGCGGTGAACACGCCGCCGAGCAGGCTGAGCCCGATCGCGGCGACGGCGTCGCGCGGGCCGGCCTGCCAGGCCATGCGCATCGCCTGACCGGTGAGCGACGGCAGCCTTCCGGCGATGGTCAGGAAGCCGACCTCCGCCATCTTGTCGGTGTGGGCGTACCAGGTGGAGAAGGAGATCTCGCCGAGTTCGAGTGGCTCGTTCTGCATACAGGCAGTGTGCATGCGAACACCGAGAGTTTCCGGAGGTCTGGTCGGGGCCCGCAGGTGTAACTTTCACCGCCTGTTGACGGCCGATTTGAACGTTGTAATACTCCCCCTCCGAACGGCCGCCGAACGCGCCTTCTTCCCGCGATGAAAGCCCAGGTCAGCGGCTTGGCGGCCGATGAATCGATTCAGCCCTCCGGATCCCCGACCCCCAGGAGCGGAGCATGCTAAGCAGCAAGCCCAGAACGTCCGGCCTCGTGGCCTGGCTCACCGCGATCGTGCTCGTGGCGGCCCCGCTGCCCGCCGCCGCCACCCAGACCGCCGCCGGGACCGCCGCGCTCGCGTGCGGCGACGGCTCGTACCAGGCCGAGGCCGTGCTCAGCGGCAGCACCTGGACCGCGCGCAACGGCGGCACGACCGTCTACACCGGGACCAGCATGTTGGCCGCCATGCAGGCCGCCGTCGGCAGCCTCACCGCCGGCCGCACGTCGAAGCAGCGGGTCGTCGTGCGCGGCTCGGGCTCGATGAGCGCCGGCTCGCGGCTCTCCCTGCCGAGCTACACCGTCCTGGACGTCTGCGGCACCGTGAACGTGACCGGCTCGGGCTCCGGCGACCAGGCCGTCGTGTACGCCAGAGGCGTGACGGACGTCGAGGTCCAGCACCTGAACGTCACCGGCGCCCCGCTGTACGGCATCTTCGTGCGCAACGGCGTCAACATCACGCTCGGCCAGATCGACCTGCGCCTGTCGAGCGGCCTGGGCATCCGCGTCGACAACCACGGCGACCGCAGCGTGCGCACCAGGAACGTGCGCATCGACAACGTCTACGTCTCGGGCACCAGCGCCCACGGCGTGGAGACGTACGGGCTGGACGGCCTGACCATCGGCACCGTCACGGCCAGGAACACCGGCGAGTCCGGCCTGCTGCTGAACGACACCCTCAACGCCACCGTGGACACGGTGGACGCGCAGAACGCCGGCACCGGCACCGGTTACGCCGCCTTCCGGATGGCCAACAGGAACGGCCGGATCGGCAACGCCTATCCCACCAACATCCGCGTCAACCAGGTCATCGCGCGCGGCGGCGGGCGCGGCGTCTTCTGCGTCTCGGAGAGCGGCGGCGCGGTGATCAACCGGGTGGACATCGCGCAGACCGGCAACAACGCGATCCTCATCGAGAACTGCTACAACGTCACCATCGCCGCCCAGAGCGGCACGGTCACAGGACCGGGCGACATCCGGCTCGCGGCGCGCACCGAGTTCCCCGTCACCTCCGACATCGTCATCCAGAACCTCACGGTGACGAACTCCGCCATCACCGAGAATCCGTGCGGCGTCAACACCACCTTCCGCAACAACACGCTGGTCAACAGCCGGCAGACGATCTGCTGAGTGGCCATACCACCGTGATAGGGGCAATCTGATACGTCTCCGGGAGGCAGGGGTGCGCATACCGTCACAACACCCCCAACTCCCGGAGGAGGATCCGTGTCAAGACCCCTTCGCTTCATCCTCTCCGCCCTGATCAGCGTGGCGTTCCTGCTGGTCACCGCCCCCGCTCAGGCCACCGCCCTGGTCACGGTGGTCAGGTACGACACCAGCCGCGCCGCCGAGTTCGCCACCACGATCGACCAGGCGGCGGCGGTCTGGAACGCCAACGTCGCCAACGTCCGGCTGGTCAAGGGAACGCCCGCCAACTTCGTCGTGATCGCCGACAACGGCTGGCCCCGGGCGCTGCCCACCAGCCTGGGCCGGGGCACGGTCTGGATGGGCCGGCAGGCCGTGGACCAGGGCTACTACCCGCTGCGCATCGCCACCCACGAGATCGGCCACATCCTGGGCCTGCCCGACCGGCGCACCGGCCTCTGCTCCGACCTGATGTCGGGGTCGAGCGCCCCCGTGAGCTGCACGAACGCCACCCCGAGCGCCGCCGAGCGGGCCGAGGTGAACGGGAACTTCGCCGGCGCCACGCCGCTGGTCGAGTTCGGCAGGGTGCACTCGGAGCGGTGACGCGAGCGTCCGGGCCGCCCACGGGGCGGCCCGGACGTCCGTCAGAGGCAGGTGTAGCCGGACGGCAGGGCGGTGTTCCCGTCCGGGCGTCCGGCCTGGAAGCCGAACGAGGTGCTCGCGCCCGCCGCCAGCGACCCGTTGTGCGCGGCGTTGCGGGCGGTGACGGTCTGGCCGGAGACGGTGAGGACCGCGTTCCACGAGCCGGTGACGGTGTGGCCGGCCGGCAGGGTGAAGGTGACGGTCCAGCCGGTCCGCGCCGCGCCGCCGGTGTTGGCGACGGTCGCCTGGACGACGTACCCGCTGCCCCACTGGCTCTGCGTGGACGGGGTCACCGAGCAGCCGCCGCCCGTGCCGCCCCCCGTGGTGGTCACCGTGACCGTGCCGGAGCGTGGTGAGCGGTTGCCGGCCGCGTCCTTGGCGTACACGGCGAACGTGTACGAGGTGGCGGGCGTGAGGCCGGTCACGGAGGCCGAGGCGGTGGCGGAGGCGGCCGTCACCGTCTCGGCCGTGCCCTGTAAGCGCACCACGTCGTAGCCGGTCACGCCCACGTCGTCGGTGGCGGCGGGCCAGGTCAGGGTGGCGGAGGAGGAGGTGACGGCGGAGGCGACGGGCGTGCCGGGCGCGGTGACGGCCCCGAACAGCACGTCCGCCACGCCCTGCCCCTCGGTGCCCGGCAACCAGGCGGCCACGAGCGCGTTCCAGCCGGGCAGTTGGGCGGCGATGTCCAGCGGGCGGCCGGAGACGAGCACCACGACGACCGGCACGCCGGAGGCGCGCAGGGTGGCGATGGTGTTCAGGTCGGCGGTGTCCAGGCCGAGGCCGCCGGGGCGGTCGCCCTGGGTCTCCGCGTACGGGGTCTCGCCGACGACGGCCACGGCCACCCGGTACGAGCTGTCGATGCCGCTGCCGTCGCGACTGTAGGTGACGCTCGCGCCGGAGCCGACGGTGTTCCTGATGCCCTGCAAAATCGTGGTGCCGGTCGTGATGTTGCCCGACGAGCCCTGCCAGGAGATCGTCCAGCCGCCGCTCTGGTTGCCGATGTCGTCGGCGCTCTTGCCGGCCACGAAGATCTTGCCGCCGGTCCTGGCGAGGGGCAGCAGGCCGCCCGCGTTCTTGAGCACGACCTGCGACCTGGCGACGGCCTCGCGGGCCAGCGCCCGGTGCGCCGCGCCGCCGACGCCGGCGGTGTACGACCGGTCCGTGAGCGGCTTCTCGAACAGGCCGAGCTCGAACTTCTTGGTCAGGACGCGGCGTACCGCGTCGTCCACGCGCGCCGTCGTGACCCGGCCGGCCTGCACCTCGGCCCGCAGCAGGTCGATGAAGCGGCGCCACTCGACGGGCACCATGACCATGTCGACGCCGGCGTTCACGGCGGTGCGGACGTCCTGCGCGGAGGTGCCCTGGACGCCGTCGATCTGGTCGATGCCGTTCCAGTCGGAGACCACGAACCCGTCGAAGCCGAGTTCGCCCTTGAGCACCGTGGTGATCAGGTGCTGGTGGCCGTGCAGCTTCGTGCCGTTCCAACTGCTGAAGGAGATCATCACCGAGCCGACGCCGCGCTCGACGGCCGCCTCGAACGGCGGCAGGTGGATCGCCCGCAGGTCGGCCTCGGAGAGCTGGGTGTCGCCCTGGTCGACGCCGCCCGTGGTGCCGCCGTCGCCGACGTAGTGCTTGGCGGTGGCCAGCACGGAGGCGGGCCCGCCGAGCGTCGTGCCCTGCAGGCCGGTGATGATCGAGGCCATCGAGGAGGGCAGGTCGGGGGTCTCGCCGAACGACTCGTACGTGCGGCCCCACCGGTCGTTGCGGGCCACGCACAGGCAGGGGGCGAAGTTCCAGTCGATGCCGGTGCCGGAGACCTCCTCCGCCACGGCCCGCCCGATCCGCTGGACCAGGTCGGGGTCACGGGTGGCGCCGAGGCCGATGTTGTGCGGGAAGATCGTGGCCCCGAAGACGTTGTTGTGGCCGTGCACGGCGTCCACGCCGTAGATCATGGGGATGCCGAGCGGCGTGGCCAGGGCGGCGTTCTGGTACCTGTCGTACATGTCGGCCCAGCCCGTGGCCGTGTTCGGCGACGGCGCGGAGCCCCCGCCGGACAACACCGAGCCGAGCCGGTACGTGGTGACGTCGGCCTCGCCGACCGAGCCGCGCTCGGCCTGGGTCATCTGGCCGAGCTTCTCGTCCAGCGACATGCGGGACATGAGGTCGGCGACCCGGGTGGGAACGGGGAGGGTGGGGTCCTGGTAGGGGAAGGCGGCCGGCCCGGCCGACGCCGTGGCGGGGGGACCGGCGACCAGGCTCGCGGCGACGAGCATCAGCGCGGCGGCCCTGCTCGTCCATCTTCTGCTCGGGTTGCTCATGCAGGCTGCTCCGCGCTCGGCTCGGAAAGGGGGATTTGGGAGCGCTCCCAAATCCCACTCTAGGTTGATTTACCGGAGTTTCCCGGCCCGGTCGCCGTGCTGGGCCGCGACGACCCGGACACCAGCGAAAACGGTGTGCGATCGGGTGAAACTTTCACCGCCGCTTTGCCGGCGTCCGGCCGCCGGTGGCGGACGCCGGCCCGGCACCGGCAGGGCATGTACAGGTCATCACTCGATCAATGCCCTGAAGTCGGCCCCGCCGGCCGGGCCAAGGCTGGATATCGTCCCCGATGTCCGACCCAGCACGACCGGCCTCGGGGGTCCTCATGTCAGGTGGATGGACACGACGCGACGTCCTGCGCACCGCCGCCGGGACCGCGCTGATCGGCGGCCTGTGCACCGCGCTGCCGCCGGGCCGGGCCGAGGCCGCCGCCCGGTACGCGGAACTGCGGGCACGCTGGCGCACCCTGCTGCTCGGCCACGGCTTCGACCGGGAGGCCGAGCCCTACCGGACCCGGCTGGCGAAGCTGGGCCGCGCGGCCGCCCGCCACGCGGAGTCGATGAGCCCGGAGCAGGGCTCCCTCTGGCCCGAACTGCGCTACGCCAACGATCGCGGCGGGGCCAGGCATAGCGGCGCGCAGGCGGTCCCGGCCGGCTCCGGGCCCGACGCCTGGCCCGACACCTGGCCCGACACCTGGCACGACGCCGCCGACGCGGACCCCGGAGAGCCCGCCCGGCACGACGGCACGGGCGCGCGGTCGCGGGCCGCCGCCCGCAGCGCCCTGGCCGAGGCCGGGCCCGGGACACTGTCGGCCGGCGTCTACCGGAGCTTCACCAGGCTGAGAACGATGGCGGAGGCGTACGCCCAGCCCGGCACCGGCGTGAGCGGCGACGACAAGCTGTCCGGGGCCGTGCTGACGGGCCTGGACCACCTGCTCGCCGACGTCTACCACCCGGGCACCACCCCGTACGGGAACTGGTGGCACTGGCGGATCGGCGCCCCGCAGGCGCTGCTGGACGCGGCGCTGCTGCTGTCGGAGCGGCTGACCCGGCGCAGGACGGCCACCTGCTGCGCGGCGGTGGACGCGTTCGCGCCGGAGTCGGCGGTGGCCCGCTACGAGGGCGACAGCACCGGCGCGAACCGGGTCGACCTGTGCCGGGTGCTGGTGCTGCGCGGGGCGCTCGGGGAGGAGGAGCCGCGGATCCAGGTCGCCAGGGACGCGCTGACCCCGGTCTTCGCCCCGGTCACCACGGGCGACGGCTTCTACGCCGACGGCTCCTTCATCCAGCACGGCTGCGTCCCGTACGTCGGCGGGTACGGCGCGGTGCTGTTCGGCGGGGTCGCGCTGCTGGGGGCGCTGCTGCGCGGGACGGCGTGGGACCTGGACGGGCCGGAGCTGCGGGCCTTCCTCGGCATGGTGGACGAGGCGATGGCGCCGTTCCTCTACAACGGCCTCATCATGGACAACGTGGCCGGGCGCGGCATCAGCCGCGACTCGCTGGACGACCACCTGCGCGCCCAGGACGTGCTCGCCTCGATCGCGCTGCTGGCGGAGGTGGCCGGCGAGGAGCGCGCGGCGGCCTGGCGGGCCATGGTGAAGGGCCGGCTGGCACGCGGCCGGCCGGTGGGCGAGAACACGTCGCTGGACGTCGCCCGCACGGCCCGCCTCCTTGCGGTGACCGGGGCGAAGGAGCCGGCGGCGGCCGAGCCGGTGGAGCACCGGCTGTTCCCCGCGATGGACCGTGCGGTCCACCGGCGGCCCGGCTGGGCGGCCTCGGTGAGCATGGCGTCGCGGCGGGTGGCCCACTACGAGTACGGCAACGGGGAGAACGCGCGGGGCTGGCACACGGGGGCCGGGTGGTTGTCGTGGTGGGGCGACGGGTTCGGCGCGGGCCAGTACGCGGACGCGTTCTGGGCGACCGCGGACCCGTACCGGCTGCCGGGGACCACCGTGTCCACCAAGCGACTGGCGGACGGGGAGGGCGGCGACTGGGCGCGCCCCCGGCCGGACGCGAGCTGGGTGGGCGGCGCGACGGACGGCGAGTTCGCCGCGGTGGGACAGGACCTGCGGGGGCTGGGCAGCACGCTGACGGCCAGGAAGGCGTGGTTCTTCCTGGACGACTGCGTGGTGTGCCTGGGGGCGGGCA
>NZ_SSXE01000359.1 GCF_021699195.1 Nonomuraea sp. MG754425
GGAGGAGGGGGCCTTGGGCGGGCTCCCCGCTGCGGCCGGGGAACGGCCGAACCACCCGGTGGCGCCTTCCTCCTCGTGGGAGGCGGCGGACTCCGGGCTGGGGGTGGAAGCCTTCACGTCGGGCTTCGGCGGGTTGACCGGCGGACGTACGTCGCGGGTCTCCGCGGAGTTCTCGGCTCGGCTCGCCGTGGTGACGTCAGCGGCGGGAGCGGAGCCGGGAGTGGCGGCAGGCGGCAGTTGCCGTCCGCCGAGCGCTGCGTCGGGCAGGCACGCCGTGCAGGGCGTGAAGCCCTCCTCGCGTGCCTCCTCGTACGTGAGCTCCTCGTGATCCCGGCCGGTCAGTTGCCTGCAGCCGGGCACGTGGTAGCGCTTGCGCCCAGGGATCACCAGCACGATCGCGTTCGGCGCGACACCGCCCGGCGTGGGCCGGCGCGGCGCGGAGGCCGGTGCGGTCGCCGTCCGCTGCGGGGCCGGGGGATACGGCCGGGGTTGCGGCTGTGGCTGGTGAGCCGTCGGACCGGTCTGGTTGTACGGCGGCGCGGGCGACATGAGCCCCTTCGGGGGGGTGGCCGGCGCAGCGGCCTGCCCACCTCCGGGAAAAAGCTCGTTCCGCCGCAGGAAAGCCCCGATCACCAGGAACAACGCGGACAGCACGCTGACCACGATGGACCACATGATCAGGAACGGCTTCGCCAGTACGAAGCCCGCGATCAGCAGAACCACTGCCGCGAGCACCAAACCAGCACTGATAAGGATCACAGGGGGCTCTTTCGAGAAGCAGGTCCTAGTGACCCGTTACTTTACCGGCGGTCGTTGTGCGGACCGTCCGCGCCGGGGAAGACACCCTGCGGAGCCTCGCCGCCGAACGGGTTCGGACCACCGGGAAGAGGCGGCTGGCCACCCTGCGGCACGGCGTGCGACATGGCGGGAGCCTGACCCTGCGGACCACCGGACATCACCGGGAACCCACCGCTGCCCTCGGCGGAGACGTTGAGCTCGGCGAGCTGGTTCTCCAGGTACAGCTTGAGGCGGCTGCGGTACTCGCGCTCGAAGCTGCGCAGCTCCTCGACCTTGCGCTCGAGCTCGTCGCGGGTCTGCACCAGCGAGCCCATCGCCTGACGGTGGCGCTCCTGCGCGTCGCGCTCGAGCGTCTCGGCGCGGGCGCGGGCGTCGCCGATGACCTGCTCGGCCTGGCGGCGGGCCTTGGTGAGGATCTCGTCGGCCTCGCGGCGGGCGCGGGTGACCGTCTCGTCCGCCTCGCGGCGGGCGTCGGAGATCGCCTGGTCGGCGGTCTGCTGGGCGAGCGCGAGCACGCGGGCCGCGGTGTCCATGTTGTCCTCGGCGGGAGGCATGCTCATGGCAACGGGGACCGGCTGCTGCTGCACCGGCGGCGGCTCGGGGGCCCGCATGGGCTCCGGCTGCGGCGGCGCCATCATCTCGGGCTTGGGCTGCTCCTGGATCGGTGCGGAGGCCATGGGCATGTTCATGCCGCCCGGCACCTTCCCGCGCAGGCACTCGGCCAGCTTCGCGCGGAGCTCCTCGTTCTCTTGGATCAGGCGGTCGAGCTCAGCCTCCACCTCGTCGAGGAAGGCGTCTACTTCTTCCTCGTCGTAGCCCGGCCGCAGCCGGGTGGTACTGAACTGCTTGTTCCGCACATCAGCGGGCGTCAGCGGCATTTTTTGGTCTCCTTGGCGCGCTTGGAGTCTGTCCGGAGGACGGTAACCCGAATCACCTCAGCGCGGACACGAGTTGGATCACGACCGGCGCCACCGGCCCCCTCATCGCAGCGATCCGGCGATCTGAATCAGGATCAGAACCACGATGAACAGGACAGTGAAGCTTAGGTCAAAGGCCACCGTACCCAACCGGAGCGGAGGAATGAAACGGCGGAGGAACTTGAGCGGTGGGTCGGTTGCGGTGTATGTGGCCTCCGCCAGCACCAGGACGACGCCGGATGGCCGCCACTGGCGGGCGAACGCCTGCACCGTCTCAAAGATCATCCTGCCGATGAGCAACACCAGATAGACGGAAAGGACAACGACCAAGATCCCACCGACGACGTCCACGGCCCGGCCGCGCCTCCACTTCCGATGTGCCCTCCCGGTCTCGGCGAGACCTGGTTGGGTCCGATAGGCATACCAGAGACTCTAACTCTGGTTGAAGAATCCGCGTTCCGCGATTCGGGCCTTGTCCTCGGCGGTCACCTCGACATTGGCAGGGGACAACAGGAACACCTTGTTGGTAACACGTTCAATGCTGCCATGTAGGCCAAAGACCAGACCTGCCGCGAAATCCACGAGCCGCTTGGCGTCGCTGTCGACCATCTCGGTCAGGTTCATGATGACCGGGGTGCCGTCGCGGAAGTGCTCGCCGATCGTCCGGGCCTCGTTGTACGTGCGGGGGTGGAGGGTGGTGATGCGGGCCAGATCCGTCGTGCGGCGTTCCAGGACCGTCGTGGTGGGCCTGGGCGCGGGCACCCCGGCCTCCGGTTCGTCCTCGCGCTCCTGGACGGCCACGGGACGGTCCTCGCCGGGCCGCTGGACGTCGTCGTCGTAGGCGTAGTCGTCGGTGTAGGTCTCGTACCTCTCGTAGCGGTCGTCCTCCACGAGACCGAGGTAGACCGCCATCTTGCGCATCGCGCCGGCCATCGCTAAGTCGTCCTCCTGCTCATGGTCGCACTCGCTCGGGCCCGTCGCCGTGTCCGAGGCGGCAGCCGCACCCCCCTGGAGCTCACCGCTGATCGACCTCTACTTGATCGTGGGATTGAGGACCCACTTGGGGGGACATTACCTGACGAAGGGCTTGCGACGACCGAGCAACGCCGTACCGACCCGCACGTGTGTCGCGCCGTAGGCGACGGCCTCCGCGAGGTCCTCGCTCATGCCCGCCGAGATCACGGTGGCCTGGGGATGCTGCTCCTGGACGCGCGCCGCGAGGTCGCGCAACCGGGCGAACGCCCTGGCGGGCTCCTCCCCCAGCGGCGCCACCGCCATGACCCCCTCCAGCCGGACGCCGTCGGCCAGCGCCACCTCGTCGCACAGCTCCAGCAGGCCGGCGGGGGGCACACCGCCCCGGCTGGGGTCGTCGTCGAGGGCGATCTGCACCAGGCAGCCGATGTCGCGGCCCTGGCGCACGGCCTCCCCGCTGATCGCCTCCACCAGCCTGAGGCGGTCGACGGAGTGGATCACGTCGGCGTACCCGACCACGGAACGAACCTTGTTGGTCTGCAACTGGCCGACGAAGTGCCAGGTCAGCGGCAGTCCGGCGAGATCGTGCGCCTTGCGGGCGGCCTCCTGGTCGCGGTTCTCGCCGACGTCGCGCACGCCCAGTTCGGACAGGATGCGCACGTCCTCGGCAGGGCGTGTCTTGGTGACGGCGATCAGGGTGACCTCGCTCCGGTCGCGGCCCACCGCGTGGCATGCCTCGGCGATGCGCGCGTCGACCTCGGCGAGACCGGCCGCGATCTCGTCCCTTCTCACGTGCCTCTCCCTCTCGCTGCCCGCGTGCCCGCCCCGCCCGTACGCCGCTCCGCCCGGCCGCGCACACGACGGCGCCGCTCCCATGTCCCTGCGGGGAGCGGCGTCGGGCGCGACCGTCTCGACGGCTGTCTCTCTACGGCTATTTGAGGAAGTCGGGGACGTCGAGCTCCTCCTCCTGGTCCTCGAAGATCACCCGAGGACGTTTGGGCGGCTCCGACATGCGGGAGGTGATGGGCGTGGGCGGGTTGGCGGGCTCGGGCGCGGGCCGGGGAATCGAGACGGGGCCCGACGGCTCGTCGTCGGGGTCGTCGAGCGGCTCCGGCGAGCGCACGGCCTCCATCGGGCGCACCGGCTCGGGGCGCGGCTCGGGCCTGGGCTCGGGACGCGGCTCCGGACGGAACTCCGCCCGCGGCTCCGGGCGCGGCTCGGGCCGGAACTCCGCGCGGGGCTCGGGACGAGCCTCAGGGCGCGGCTCGGGCCGCGGTGCGGGCGGCTCGGACTTCACGCTGGGCGCGGTCGCGGCGGGCCGCAGCGGCGCCGCCGGAGCGGGCGCCGACTGCTGCGCGATGTTGGCGTCGGGCGCGGCGGCCATGGAGACGAGCTGGGCCGCCTCGTTGATCTCGAACAGGCCGAGGTCGGAGCCGCCCGCGATCGACAGCAGCACGCCGTGGGCGCCGTCGATGCTGGCCTCCAGCAGCGGGCTGGAGACCGCCATCTCGGCCGCCGCCACCGACCGGTCGTCACCGCGGGCGTGGCCGATGCCCATGAGGGCCGAGCCGGCGCCCGACATGACCGACTTGACGTCGGCGAAGTCGAGGTTGATCAGACCAGGGGTGGTGATGAGGTCGGTGATGCCCTGGACACCCGACAGCAGCACCTGGTCGGCGGCCTTGAACGCGTCGAGCACGCTCACCTGCCGGTCCGAGATCGACAGCAGCCGGTCGTTGGGGATCACGATGAGGGTGTCGACCTCGTCGCGCAGCGTCTCGATGCCCGCTTCCGCCTGCGACGCCCTGCGCCGTCCCTCAAAGCTGAACGGCCGGGTCACGACACCGATGGTGAGCGCGCCGAGCGATCGTGCGATGTTGGCCACGACGGGAGCGCCGCCCGTGCCCGTGCCGCCGCCCTCGCCCGCCGTGACGAAGACCATGTCGGCCCCCTTGAGGACCTCCTCGATCTCCTCACGGTGGTCCTCGGCGGCCTTGCGGCCGACGTCGGGGTTGGCGCCCGCGCCCAGTCCGCGCGTGAGCTCGCGGCCCACGTCGAGTTTCACATCGGCGTCACTCATCAGCAGCGCCTGGGCGTCGGTGTTTATCGCGATGAACTCGACGCCCTTGAGTCCCTCTTCGATCATCCGGTTGACGGCGTTGACTCCGCCGCCGCCGATGCCGACGACCTTGATGACCGCGAGGTAGTTCTGCGGTGCTGCCACGACGAGGGGCCTTTCCGCTCGTTGACTTGCCATTTCGGTGCGGATTGTCTCCGCTTTTTGTCAGTTCGGGTAACTCTCAACCTCAGGTTGAGATTTAGATTTATGTCAACCTGAGGATTGATACGGACAGTAGGAGTTACGCTCCAGGCGGGTCAACTAACCGCGCCGCAAGCACGTCCGGCGTGTCGCGGGCTGTCCGTTTCGCTCCGCAGTCGCGCCTGGTGGCGGCCCTCCTCTGCCGAAAGTCCGGCTTACAGGCTCTCACGCCGCGGGCCCCGCCTCGCACAGGCTCGGCGATGCTCTTGCCGCTGAGTTGCCAGACCCTGACGATCACGATCACTTCAGCGTCACCACGTCGGGTGAGCTGACGTCGTACAGGGTGACCGCTCTTTCCCGCTTGAGCAGCGAGACCAGGATGCGGCCCTTCTCCTCCGGCCGGTCGGGACCGCCCCAGACGACGGTACGGCCGTCCGACAGGATCAGGGTCACGCCCTCGGCCGTGCCCGCGCGTACCTGCCTGACCTTGGCCGCCACCTCGTCCGGCACCGCCTGGACGACCTTGAGCGCCGCCGTCATGGCGGGGTCGCCCTGCTGCGGGCGGTCCACCTTGAGCAACGGCAGCATGGGCGGGGCGGCGGACCGCACCTCGATCACCACGCCCTGCCCGTCGACGATCGCCACCTTGTCCCCCGCGGGGACGGCGGCGACCGGCTCGCGCTCGACCACCTCGATCTTGAGCGTGCCCGGCCAGATCCGGTCGACCTTGGCCGTGGCGAGCTGTCTGATGCCGAGGACGCGGGTCTCGACGTCGGCGAGGTTCACGGTGGCGAGGGGGTGCAGGTCCGCCACGCCGGCCTGCTGCTCGATGCGGTCGCTGGGCACTGTGAGATTTCCCACGATCTCCACCGAACGCACCCCCAGCACGGGCGAGAAGAACACCAGCCACGCGGCCGTGCCCACCACCCCCGCCGTCAGCAGCACCAGGAACGCCGTGCGCGCCTTCATCACCCTCCCGCCAACCCGCGGCCCATGTCGGCACCGAACCTACGCCGACACGCGGCCCGAAGCCCGCGCGCCACGCCCAAACTCCACCGGGCGACGCGATCGCGGCTCGCCGCGCCGGCCTGGAGCGGGCTCAGGCGGACCGGGCGGGGCCGTCAGGACAGGCGGGCCACGATCTGCGGGCCCAGCTCCGTGACGTCACCGGCCCCCATCGTCAGCACGATGTCGCCGGGCCTGGCCCGCTCGGCCACCAGCGCGGGC
>NZ_SSXE01000360.1 GCF_021699195.1 Nonomuraea sp. MG754425
CCCGCCCCCTGCACCGCCGCCGTCAGCGCCACCGCCGCACCCGCCGCGAGCAGGCTGAACGGCACCACCAGCACCATCCCGTCGGCCGCCGGCACCACCAGCCGAACCGAGCACAGCCCGACCACCATGGCCAGCAGCCCCAGCGGCACCAGCCACCGGCCGGCGGCCCGCGCGAACAGCCGCACCGCCACGGCACCGGCGACCGCGAACAGCCCGGCCACCCCGTACGACACCCACAGGCCACGCAGCCCCGGCCCGCCGAGGCCGCCCATCTCCACCAGCGTCACCTGCGCGGCGCTGGGCAGCAGCACCACGCCGACCGCCACCATCGGATACGCCGGCCCGCGGCTGCGCGCACCCCCGGTCGAGGCAATCACCAGCAGCCCGACGACGGCCACCGCGGCCAGCAGGATCACCGGCAGGGCCCGCCAGCCCTCGCTGGCCGTGCTGATCGCTACGACCGCGACGACCCCCGCCGGCACGATCGCCAGCAGCAGCCGCCGGCGCTCGCCCGCGTCGGGAACGGGCGCCTCCGGCCGCCCGAGCAGCATCCAGGCGACCAGGTGCACTGCGGCCAGGCCCAGCGCGACCCCCGTCACCAGCGGGTACGGCTGCAACGTGACCCGCCAGCTACTGACCGCGTCGAGCGGCCACAGCGCGAGTGCCTGGGCCGCGAGCAGGCTGAAGCCGAACACTCCTGCCCACAGGCCCCGCAGTACCGGCGCGCGCTCCCAGACGGCCACCGACGTGGCGGTCAGGACGAACCCGGCGCCGACACCGCGCAGCACCCGCACCACGCCGACGACGAACTCGGTGTCCGCGTACCCGCCCGCGGCATCGGACAGCGCCACCAGGGCCAGCGCCCCGAGCAGCAGATAGGCGACGGGCACCCGTCGCAACGCCACGCCCGCGAGCGGGACGCTCACCATGAGCGCCGGCAGCGCGAGCCCGTGCGTTCGCATGAGCGCGGCATGGTCGAGCCCGGCGGGCAACAGCCTGGCGACGACGGAGAGCGTGTTGGGAATCGCGACGACCGCCAGAGGGAGCGCTGCCACGACGAGGAGCCCGAGCAACGTGTCGAGCAACCATGAGTGTCTGAGGCGCGCCAGATGCGGCGGCCGCTGATTCGGGGGGACGGCCATGTTGGCCGACTTTAGCGGGAAGTAGCGCCCTCGACACGGCGAGCTACGATAATCGCCGTGATCCACAGTGCCGTGAAGATCGCGCCGAGGAAGAACATGGTCGGCACGAGGAAGCCCGTGGCGATCGCCAGCACCTGCACGACACTGCCCGCGACATACCCGGAAGGCCGCTTGAGCAGGCCGGCGACCACCACACACACCACGGCGAGGCCGATGCCGACCGACACGGCCAGCACCGGCTCGACCTTCCCCACGCTGATCGCCACGGGCGTGATCAGCCCGGCCACGATGGCCTCCATGCCGAGCACGCTGGCTCCCAGCCTGCGCATGCCGGGGGTGACCTCGAAGCTCGTCATGAGCCGTCCGCCTTGAGCAGCAGCCGCGCGTCACCCGCGGTGACGACGGACCCGGTGATGAGCACGCCCGTGCCGCTGAACTCGCCCTGGGAGTCGGCGATGCCCATCGCCCTGTCGATGGCGTCGTCGAGCCGCTCCACGACGTGCACCCGCTCCTCGCCGAACAACGGCTCGGCCAGCGCCGCCAGTTCCTCGACCGGCATCGACCTGGGCGAGGAGTTCCGCGTCAGGACGATCTCGTCGAGCATCGGCTCCAGCAGCTCCAGCAGCGCCTCGACGTCCTTGTCGCGCATCACCCCGACCACGCCGATCACCTTGGCGAAGTCGAACGCCTCGTGCAGCCCTTCCAGGGTCGCCTGCATGCCGCCGGGGTTGTGCGCGGCGTCCAGCACCACCGTGGGGGTGCGCCGCACGACCTCCATGCGCCCGGGCGAGGACGCCTGCGCGAACGCGGCCCGGACGAGCTCGACGTCGAGCGGATCCTCACCGCCGGTCAGCGCCTCGACGGCGGCCAGCGCGCAGGCGGCGTTGCTCGCCTGGTGGGCCCCGTAGAGCGGCAGGTAGACGTCGTCGTAGGTGCCCTTGAGCCCGCGCAACGTGAGCAGTTGCCCGCCCATCGCCACCTCCCGGCCCAGCACGCCGAACTCCAGCCCCTCGCGAGCGACCACGGCGCCGACCTCGGCCACACGCCGCATCAGCACCTCGGCGGCCTCCAGGTCCTGCTGCGCCAGCACGGTGGTCGCGCCGGACTTGATGATGCCCGCCTTCTCTCCGGCGATGCTCGGGATGTCGGGCCCGAGCCGGTCGGTGTGGTCGAGCGAGATGGGCGTGATCACCGACACGGTGCCGTCGGCCACGTTGGTCGCGTCCCACGACCCGCCCATGCCGGCCTCGATGACGGCGACGTCGACGGGCGTGTCGGCGAAGGCCGCGAACGCCATCGCCGTCAGCAGTTCGAAGAACTGGATGCGCCGGCCCTGCGTGTCGGTCAGCTCGACGTACGGGATGATCTCCTCGTAGACCTGGGCGAAGCGCTCCTCGCTCAGCGGCTCCCCGTCCACGGTGATCCGCTCGCGCATCGACACGAGATGAGGGCTGGTGAACCGCCCCACCCGCAGGTTGCGCTCCTTCAGCAGCGCCTCGGTCAGCCGCGCGGTGCTGGTCTTGCCGTTGGTGCCGGCGATGTGTATGACCGGGTATGCCCGCTGCGGCGAGCCGAGCAGGTCAAGAAGGGCCGCGATCCGATCGAGCGTCGGCTCGAAATCCCACTCGACGCCACGATCCATGATCGCGCGTTCAACCGCACGATAATCCACCCCTCAACCCTACTGACCGCCCACAGCGCTCCGTACCTGGGGCGAACATATTGCCGGGCATATAGAAAAGTGGGGGGTACTCACCCCTGCGGCCGGGGTGCCACCTTGGGAAACAGCCTGCCTTACCCCCCGGCGGGCCGCTCTCGAGGAGGCAATCGTGGAAGGCGAGCACACCCGCGCCGAAAAGCAAGCCGGCATCAGCAGAAAGACGCTGTTCAAGGCGGCTCTCATAGCGACACCCGTCCCGTTACTCATCGGCCAGGTCCCGGCCCTCGCCCGGCAGACGGCCGAGAGCGGCGGGCCGCTCACCCCGACCCCCTACTGCGACGACGGGGACGACCCCACCATCCCGCAGACAGAAGGCCCCTACTTCAAGCCGAACTCCCCCCAGCGCGCGGTCCTGCCCGGCGTGGGCACCCCGCTGACGGTCAGCGGGTACGTCTTCGGCCTGGCCTGCCAGCCCCTGGCCAACGTGCTGCTGGACTTCTGGCAGGCCGACAACAACGGGGCCTACGACAACGTCACCTACAACTTCCGTGGCCACCAGTACACGAACGCCCAGGGAGCCTTCAAGCTCACCACCATCGTGCCCGGCCTGTACCCGGGCCGCACACGGCACATCCACGTCAAGGCCCAGGCCCCCGGCCGTCCGGTGCTGACCACGCAGCTCTACTTCCCCGGCGAACCCCGCAACAACACCGACACCATCTTCGACCCCCGCCTTCTCATGAACGTCCGGACGGTGGGAACTGCCAAGGAGGCCACGTTCGACTTCGTGCTCGACGTCCCGGGCGTACCGCCCACGGACCCGCCGACGAGTCCGCCTCCGGGCGGCGGCACCTGGCAGGCTGGGGTGACCTACCAGGCGGGTGACCGGGTCACCTATGGCGGCGCGACCTTCCGGTGCCTGCAGGGGCACCTGTCACAGGCCGGCTGGGAACCTCCCAACGTCCCAGCCCTGTGGCAACGCGCCGCCTGACCCGAACGGTCCCCGAACGCAAGAGAGGGCCACTCCGGTTACTGGGAGTGGCCCTCGTTGCGTACGAAAGAAAAGCGTTGCGGACAAAAAGAAAAAGCCCCGACCGGTGCTGGTCGGGGCTTTCCCATTTTAAAAGATTGTCCGGCGGTGACCTACTCTCCCACACCCTCCCGAGTGCAGTACCATCGGCGCAGAGAAGCTTAACTTCCGGGTTCGGAATGTAACCGGGTG
>NZ_SSXE01000037.1 GCF_021699195.1 Nonomuraea sp. MG754425
CCTCGGGATCAGCCGCTCCCGTCGCTCCGCAAGAGGCGTGACGTGGCCGCGCACGTCACGCCTCTTGCGGAGCGACGGGAGCGGCTGATCCCGAGGGGGGCGCTGGAGGCGGGACGGTGGCTGCGCGCGCACTCCTCGCCCGATGACGTGGTGGCCACGGATCTGCACTGCCGGTACGACTGGTGGCGGGTGTGCGACAGCAGGCACTTCTGGGTGTCGGGGTTCAGCGAGCGGCGGGTGCTGGTCGAAGGGTGGGCCTACGCCGAGAGCACGTTGTCGCGGGCGCGGCCGTTCCTGCGGTCGTATCTGGCGGTGCCGTTCGGGGATCCGGCGCTGCTGGCGGCGAACGACGCGGTGTTCGAGCGTCCGACGGCGGAGAACGTCCGGGAGCTGAGCCGAAAGTACGGCGTCAAATGGCTCTTTACTGGCATAAATCCGGAACTAGGGAAATTTGCCAGCCTGCGGTTCCGGAACGCGACCTCCTCCGTCTACCGCCTCCCCTGAAGGTACCGCCGCCCCCTGAAGGTAAAGGTCGCGCCGGTTCTCGGAAAGGTAACGAGAAACCCGCACGCGCCCCGCTGGACGTCCCCAGCACCATTTCCGTGGACCCACGGCCACGAGCGAGATCAGGGGAGTCGATGGACACGCGTGCCGCCATGGAGCCGAGCCCCCGCATCCTCGATCCCGCGGCCCGGCCCGCGAGCGTGGACATCGTCATCCCCGTGCTGAACGAGGAACGCGCGCTGCCCGGCTGCGTCCGCACGCTGGCCCGCTTCCTCGACGGCGGATTCCCCCTGCCATGGCGGATCACCATCGTGGACAACGGCAGCACCGACGCCACCTGGCCGGTCGCCACCGGGCTGGCCGGGGAGTTCGCCCAGGTGCACGCCCGGCGGCTGGACATCAGGGGCCGGGGCGCGGCGCTGCGCGCGGCCTGGCAGGACAGCCCGGCCGACATCGTGGCGTACATGGACGTCGATCTGTCCACCGACCTCGACGCCCTGTTCCCGCTGGTCGCCGCGGTGGCCAGCGGCCACTCCGAGATCGCCATCGGCACCCGGCTGGCGCCCGGCGCGCGCACCCGCCGCTCGATCCGCCGCGAGGTGGTCTCACGCGGCTACAACAGCCTGCTCAGACTCGCCTTCGGGGTCCGGTTCAGCGACGCGCAGTGCGGGTTCAAGGCCGCCAGGACGGACGTCGTCAGGCCGCTGATGAACAAGATCGAGGACGACTCCTGGTTCTTCGACACCGAGTTGCTGCTGCTGGCCGAGCACAACGGGCTGCGGGTGCACGAGGTGCCGGTGGACTGGATCGAGGACGCCGACTCCCGCGTCCGGGTGGTCAGGACGGCCGTGGACGACCTGAAGGGTCTGGCCAGGGTGGCCTGGTCGATGTCGACGGGCCGGGCGCGGGTCGAACTGCGCAGGCCGGAACCGGCCCCCGCGCATCCGGACGCGGTGCTCGGCCCACCGGCGCTCGACGTGTCGGCCTTCGTCTGGATGATCCCGGGGACCCTGCACGCGCTGGCGTACCTGCCGTTACGAGAGTTCTGGTCGCCCGCGGCGACGAACCTCGGCGCGATCCTCCTGGCCGGATTCGTCACCTTCACCGCCCACGGCCACTCGGCCGTCCGCACCGCGACGCGCTTCGCCGCGCTCTACGCCCTCACCACCGCGGTCGTGCTCAGCGTGCCCGACGGCCCCGAGCCGGAGTCCGGCGCGGTCGCGGTCACGTACTGCCTGCTCACCCTGCTGCGGTGGGTCTTCTCCCGGACAAGGAACTGATGATGGAAACCACTGAGATCCGCCGCCTGATCGCCCTTGAGGACACCCACTGGTGGTATCGCGAGCGCCGGGCCATCCTGCGCGGGGAACTGCGCCGGCTGGGCCGCCCCGGGCGGGCGCTGGACATCGGCGCGGCGGGCGGCGGGAACACCAGGGTGCTGGTCGAGGCGGGCTGGGACGCCACCGCGGCCGACCACTCCCAGACGGCGGTGGAGACGGCCAGACGGCGCGGGATCAAGGCGGTCCGCGCCGACGCCCGTGCGCTGCCGTTCGAGACGGGCAGCGTGGACCTGGTGACCGCTTTCGACGTGCTGGAGCACATCCGCGAGGACCACCTGGTCACCGAGGAGATCGCCCGCGTGCTGGCGCCCGGCGGGCACGCGCTGATCGCGGTGCCGTGCGACATGGCGCTGTGGTCCGCGCACGACGACGCCGTGGGCCACGTCCGCCGTTACGGCCGCGACTCGCTCACGGTCGTCGTCGAGAAGGCCGGGCTGACCATCGACCGCGTCTGGAGCTGGAACGTGCTCCTGCGCCCGCTCGTGGCCCGGCACCGTCGCGGCTCCAGGGGCAGCGACCTGCGCAGGACGCCCCACCTGGTCAACGCGGGGCTCTCGGCGGTCGTCCGCGCCGAGCGTTACCTGCCGGTCAAGTCGTTCAAGGGCGTGAGCCTGTTCCTGCGGGCGCGCCTGCAGCGGTGACGGTTCCAGAACGAGACACCGGCACTCACCTGATCCGGCCGCGGTAGGCCCTAGGCTTGGCCGTGTGGTGATTCGCGCCCTCCTCGCGGCAACGCTGACTCTCGCCTTCCTGCCCGCGCCGGCAGCCCAGGCCGCCGCCGTCGACTGCGCCAAGGTCAAGTGCCTGGCGCTCACGTTCGACGACGGGCCGGGCGAGCACACCCGTGCCCTGCTCAAGACGCTGTCCAAGGCGGGTGCCAAGGCCACGTTCTTCCTCGTGGGCAAGCGGGTCGAGCAGCGGCCCGGGGTGGTCAAGCAGCTCGCCGCGCAGGGGCACGCGATCGGCAACCACACCTACTCGCACGCCTCGCTGCCGGCCTACTCCGACAACGAGATCCTCGACGAGCTCAAGGTCACCCAGAACCTGATCAAGAACGTCACGGGCAAAGAGCCCAGGCTCTACCGCCCGCCGTACGGGCACACCGACGAGCGGGTGCTCGGTCTGGCCGGCCAGACCGAGCTGGCGCAGGTCATGTGGACCGGCTCCACGCTCGACTGGAGCCTGCGCGACACCAAGAAGATCAAGGACGTCGTGCTCAAGCTCGCCAAGCGCGACGGCGTGATCCTCATGCACGACGTCGTCCCGCAGACGGTCGCGGCCATGCCCGAGATCCTCACTGAGCTCAAGAAGCGCGGCTACCACCTCGTCACGGTGCCCACGCTGGTGGGCGGCAAGGGGCCGGTGGCCGGGGAGAGTTACTTCTGACCTGCTCCTCCTCAGCCCGGGATTGACACATGAGGAGCGAGACCAGGCGCCGGCCGTGGGTCGCCCTGGCGATCTTCCTGATCGTCCAGGCGGTGCTCGGGTGCTGGTGGGCGGCGTTCTACCCCGGCCTGTTCAGCCGCGACTCCGTCCTGTACCTCAGCCACACCGTCGTCGGGCCCTGGGTGGGCGACCACTCGGTGGCCTACGACGCGCTGGTGTGGCTGAGCTTCACCCAGACCGGCGACCTCGGCGCGGTCACGTTCGCCCAGACCGCCGCCATGGCCGGGGCGCTGACCTACCTGGCGCAGTCGCTCAAGGCGCTGGGCGCGCCACGGCTGCCGACCACCGTGGTAGCCGTGCTGATGCCGCTGGCGCCGCCGGTGGGCGCGTTCACGGTGACGTTGTGGAAGGACGTGCCGTTCACGATCTGCGCCGTGGCCGTCGCGGGCCTGTGCGCGCGCGTCGCCGCCCGGCGGGCCGTCACCCTGCCCGCGCTGCTCGGGTTCACGCTGCTGTTCGCGGCGCTCGGGCTGTTCCGCGCGAACGGCTTCCTCGTCGCGGGCGTCGCCGTGCTCGCGCTCGTGGTGATCGTCCGGACCGCGCGGGTGCGGCTGCTGCTCGCCGGCACGCTCGCCGCCGCACTCCCCCTCGTGCTCACGAACCTCGTCTTCCCGGACGCCGGTATCGTGGCACCGTCGAGGACGTACGTCTACCACACCGCGTACGGGGACATCGCGGTCGCCTACCGCGAGCACCCCGGCCGGTTCACCCCTGAGGACGTCAGCCTCATGACGTCCGTCGCGCCGCTCACGCGCTGGTGGGAGGGCGGCACCTGCCACACGATCAACCCGCTGATCTGGCGCGCGGACTTCGACTGGGCCCAGGCCGACCTGCACGCCACCGAACTGCTGGGGCTGTGGCGGCGGCTGCTGGTCACCGAGCCGGGCACGGTCATCGGCGCGCGCCTGTGCCGGGGGTCGATCGCGTGGCGGCCGGCCCAGGACGAGACGGCGACCGGGGGGACGACGTACCGGCTCTCGCGGCGGCCCAACGCCGACACGTACGTGGGGCCGGGCAAGGTGGCCGACTTCCCCGGACGCTGGGTGTTCTCGCTGCGCCCGCTGTCGATCGAGCTGTACCGGGTGGCCGACCCGTGGCTGACCGGGTCGCTCGCGCCCGCCTGGGACTGGGCACTGTGGCGCGGGGCCTCGTGGGCGTACGTGTCGTACCTGGCGGCCGGGTTGGCGGCGTGGGCACTGCGCAACCGGTACGCGCTCGCGGTGGCGGCGGTGGTGGCCGGGCAGCAGCTCGCCGTCCTGGCCAACATCTCGGCACAGGACTTCCGCTACCTGGCCGCGCCGATCTTCGTGGGCGCACTGCTGGTGCCGCTCCTCCTGGGCAGCGTGGGCCGGCTGCTCGCCCGCCTCACCGCCGCCCTGTGGCACCGGCTACGCCGAAGGCCCGCCTTGCCGCTGGACGTACCCGAACGCGCGGAAGAGCCCGTCGTGTCATCCAGAGCCGAGCCCCTCGAACAGGACACGCCCCACTGACCGCGAACGTCCGGCACTCCCGCCCACCCTGCGCATACCGCAGTATGCTTGCCTCATGGCGGATACCACGCGTATCACGGTGACCCTGCCCAACGACCAGGTCGCCGAGCTCAGGAAGCTCACCGACAACATCTCCGGCTATGTCGCCGAGGCGGTGGCGCGCCAGCTACGGCACCAGCTTCTCGGCGCTGAGCTGATGCGTCACCAGGAGGAGCATGGGGAGTTCACCGACGAGGAGCTGATCGAGGCCCACACCCGGATCTTCGGCGCGGCGAACCCCGGCGGTTCGGCGGGAGCGGCGTGATCGAGCACGTCGAAACGGTCGTCCTGGATTCCCAGGGGCTCTCCGCCTGGATCGCGCAGGACCGCGAAGTCCTTGCGATGTTTCACGTCTTCCACACCATGGGCGCCGATCTGGTGATCGGCGCCAACACCATCGTGGAGGTCAGCCACCAGCGCGTGAACGCGCCTCGGCTGCGGTGGGTGCTCTCCCGCGTCAAGATCGAGCCCGTGACCGAACGCGCGGCGAAGGCGTCCGCCGATCTGCTCAGAACGGCGGGTTTACACGGCCACAAGCACGCGATCGACGCGACGGTCGCCGAAATGGCGCTCCGGCAGCCCGGCCCTGTCGCCATGCTCACCTCGGACGTCGATGACATGGCCCGGCTGTGCGGCCGTCAGGTCCGGCTCATCGGCATCTGAGGCCGGACGGGCGAGGCGAGGGCTCAGCACCCTCGCCGAGAAGCTCCCGTGGGGGTCACTCCCACTCGATGGTGCCCGGGGGCTTGCTGGTGACGTCCAGGACCACCCGGTTGACGTCGCGTACCTCGTTGGTGATGCGGGTGGAGATGCGGGACAGCACGTCGTACGGCACCCGCGCCCAGTCGGCCGTCATCGCGTCCTCGGACGTCACCGGACGCAGCACCACGGGATGCCCGTAGGTGCGCCCGTCGCCCTGAACCCCCACCGACCGGACGTCGGCCAGCAGCACCACCGGGCACTGCCAGATCTGGCGGTCCAGCCCGGCCCGTGACAGCTCCTCGCGGGCGATGGCGTCGGCCTCGCGCAGGAGGGCCAGCCGGTCGCGGGTGACCTCGCCGACGATGCGGATGCCGAGCCCGGGGCCGGGGAACGGCTGGCGCCAGACCATCGCGGACGGCAGGCCCAGCTCTTCGCCGGCCCGGCGCACTTCGTCCTTGAACAGCGTCCGCAGCGGCTCCACCAGCCGGAACTGCAGGTCTTCCGGCAGGCCGCCGACGTTGTGGTGGGACTTGATGTTGGCGGTGCCGGTGCCGCCGCCCGACTCGACCACGTCGGGGTAGAGCGTGCCCTGGACCAGGTACTCCACGGGGCCGTCGGCCATGATGGCGCGCTGTTCGTCCTCGAAGACGCGGATGAACTCGCGGCCGATGATCTTGCGCTTCTCCTCCGGGTCGGTGACGCCTTCGAGCGCCTTCAGGAAGCGCTCGGAGGCGTCGACCACGCGGAGCTTGACGCCGGTGGCGGCCACGAAGTCGCGCTCGACCTGCTCGGCCTCACCCTTGCGCAGCAGGCCGTGGTCGACGAAGACGCAGGTCAGGCGGTCGCCGATGGCCCGCTGGACGAGCGCGGCGGCCACGGCGGAGTCGACCCCGCCCGACAGCGCGCAGATGGCGCGGCCGTCGCCGACCTGGCTACGGACGGCCTGGACGGAGTCTTCGACGATGTTGAGCATCGTCCATGACGGGCGGCAGCCGGCCGCCTCCAGGAAGTGCTTGAGCACGGCCTGGCCGTGCTCGCTGTGCAGCACCTCGGGGTGGAACTGCACGCCGTACAGGCCGCGTGCGACGCTCTCGAAGGCGGCGACCGGTGTCTCGCGGGTGGAGGCGGTCACCGTGAAGCCCTCGGGGGCGGCGGCCACGCTGTCGCCGTGGGACATCCACACGGTCTGGCTGGCCGGCAGGCCGGCGAAGATGACGCCCTCGTCGAGCACCTCCAGCGCGGTGCCGCCGTACTCGGCGACGCCGGTGCGGGCCACCTCGCCGCCCAGCGCCCGGGCCATGGCCTGGAAGCCGTAACAGATGCCGAACGTGGGCACACCCGTCTCGAAAAGCCCGTGCGGCACAGGCGGCGCACCTTCGGCGTAGACCGAGGAAGGGCCGCCGGACAGGATGATCGCCTTCGGGTTCTTCGCCATCATCTCCTCGACCGGCATGCTCGACGGCACGATCTCCGAGTAGACGTGGCACTCACGCACCCGTCGGGCGATGAGCTGCGCGTACTGTGCGCCGAAGTCGACCACCAGCACTGTGTCGAATTCAGACACCGTGAGAACCCCCCAAAGGCGATATGCGGTGACCACAGTGTATCGGCCCCGCGTCTTACACCTGGACTACACCTGGTCTGGCTCGGGCCGACGTGCTAACACAGAACAATGGATCTTGTCTGGCCGGCGGCGGCGTGGGCGCTCTGGGTCGCCGCGCTGGCCACCGCCTTCAAGGTGTCCCGCCGCGGCGGCCTGGAGCCACCGGCGGCGGACGAGCCGACGCCCGCCCCCGTGGCCGATCTCTTACGCGGCACGCGGGCCCAGGAGGTCTTCCACACGACGTTGTTCGAGCTCGCCGGGCGTGGCTGGGTGACGGTCGAGGGTGATCGGCTGTCGCTCGGGGCTCCCCTGGAGGAGCCGCCGCCCGCGTACGAGCGGTGGGCCCTGGACCGGGTGCGCGCCCGCGTGGGCGACGCGGACGAGGCCGCGGTGATCGACCTGATGCCCGAGGCGGACGAGCTGGACCGGGTGTTCGTCCCGCTCGTCCGCCGGCATGCCATTGATCTGGGTCTGGCGCGGCGGCGCTGGCCCAGCCTGCTGGTGCCGGTGTTGCTCGCGGCGGGGCTCGCCGTCCCCTGGTACGTCACCGTCGTGGCGTCCGGGGTGTCGTGGCCGGGGATCATCGCCACGGCGGTGTCGTTCGTGGCGGGGATCGGGCTGCTCATGGGCGGCCGGGGGTTCGTGCTGACGGAACGTGGCCGCCGGGTCGCGGCGGCGGGCCCGGCCGTGACCGGCCAGGAGTGGATCTTCACGGGCAGCGGCTGGCACAGCGGCGAGATCGAGCCCGCCAGGCCGCTCCCGCGCCGGCAGGAGGTCACCGGGCACGTCGTCAAGCGCTGGACGGACACCGACCGCTACTTCATCGCCCTGCACGACGGCAGCTCGCGCAGGGCCACGGCGTTCGAGGTCGAGCAGGGGCTGTACCAGGACGTACTGCCAGGCGACTCCGTACGGGTGCTGGTCAGGCCGCGTAGCACCACGGTCGTACGGGTGCTGGTGCACGACCGTCACTGGTAGCCGGGCAGGCTCCCGGTGAGCAGGGCCTCGGTCTGCGCGCGCAGCCTGGCCTCGTACCTGGGGTCGGTCAGCAGCAGGAAGCGCTCGTCGTGGATGCCCGACACGACCAGGTCGGCCACCTCGGACGGCTCGATGCCGTGCTCGGCCGCCCGCCCGGCCCACTCCCGTGACTCCACCTCGTCGGGGGTGGGGGTGATGGACAGGCTGGACGGGCGGGTCCGGTCGGAGTCGCCGATGCGCGTCCTGACCGCCCCGGGGCACAGCGCGCTCACCCGCAGCTTGGCACCCGTGGCGGCCAGGTCCTGGGCCAGGGCGAGGGAGGCCGCCAGTGCGGCGTACTTGGTCACCGCGTACCCGCCGGTGCCCGGTGAGGCGAACAGGCCCGCGACGGAGACGGTGTTGACGATGTGCCCCTCGGTGTCCTGCTCGATCATGCGGGGCACGAACTCGTGGATGCCGTGCAGCACGCCCCACAGGTTCACGCCGAGCAGCCAGGCGAAGTCGTCCTCGTCGCGGGTCCACATGTGGCCGCCCTGGAAGACGCCGGCGTTGTTGCAGAGCACGTGGACGGCCCCGAGTTCCCCGAAGCAGCGATTGGCGAGGTGCCGCACGGCCGAGGCGTCGGACACGTCGGTGATCTGCGTGAGCACCTCGGCGTCACCGGCCAGCGCGGCGGTCCGCGCGAGCTCGCCGTGGTCGACGTCGGCGAGCATGAGCGTCATCCCCTCGGCCGCGAACCGGAGGGCCAGCGCCCGCCCGATGCCGCTCGCCGCACCCGTCACCACCGCGACCTTGCCGGAGAGCTCGCGCACGAACGTTCCTCCCAAGCGAATCGACGCCATAGGACGTTCCCCGATCAGCGTGAGAGACGCTACCCGATCTCCCCGGGCAAGGGCGCGAAGCACCCCAAGGGGCCCGAAAGGGGTCAGAGGGCGGCGTCGATCAGGCCGAGGGGCGGTGAGCCGAGGTCGAGCAGGGACCTGTGGAAGCGCTGCACGGTGAAGCCGTCGCCCCACTCCCGGCGGGCCCGCTCGCGCAGGTCGAGGATGAGCAGCTTGCCCCACGTGTAACGGCCGTACGTCGGGTCGAAGGAGGCCCTGCGCGCCTCCGACAGCGCCGCCGGACCCACCAGGTGCGAGTCGGACTCGAACCGCCTGGCGCCCTCCTCGACCGTCATCTGGCCGGTGTGCACGCCGATCGCGACGGCCAGCCGGGTGACCCGGATCAGCGCCTCCACCCACACGCCGATCTCGAAGCGCGGGTCGCCGGACTCGAAGCCCTCCTCGACGCACAGCTCCTCGGCGTAGTGCGCCCAGCCCTCGACGAACGCCATCGACTGCAGCAGCCGCCGCACCTCGGACGGGGCCCGCCGCAGTGCCCTGGCGTGCGAGAAGTGGCCGGGCGCGACCTCGTGGACGTTGATCGCGGGCAGGGTCGCGCTGCTGAAGACCTCCAGCCACTCCTCCTGCTCCTGCCGCGGCCAGGACGGGTCGGGCGGGGTGATGTGATACCAGGACGGGCCGTCGGGCTCGCCCGGCGAGTTCCACGCCATCATGGCCATCGCCCAGCGGCGCGACTCGGGCGCCGGCCCGACCAGGCACTCGCCGTCGTGGTAGGGCACGAGATCCTTCTCGCGGGTGAACGCGATGGCCTTCTCGGTGCCGATCCGGGCCGCCTCGATCACGCCGTCGGGGTCGGGGTGGTCCTTGACCAGTTCGCGTACGACGTCGAGCGGCGGCCGGTCCTTCTCCCCCAGCTTGGCGCAGGACTCGGCGAGCAGCGTCATGAGCCGGTCGCGTTCGGCGTCGGCCCGCTCGGCCAGCCTGCCGAGATCGACGGGCAGCCCTTCCGCGGTGCCCATCAGCGTGGCCAGCGCCGCGCCGCCGAGCGCCGCGTCGGGGTCGCCCTCGTCGGCGGCCCGCTCGACGTGGGCGACGAGCCGGGCGTGCGCCCGCAGCGCGGTCTCGTCCGTGACGCCCGCGGCCAGGCCCTTGACCGCCCCGAGCAGGGACTTCGCGACGGGGGCCGGCACCTGGTCGAGCGCGGTGACGGCGTGCTCCACGGCCTCGGGCCAGAGCGCGAGGTGCGCCGCCTTGGCCGCGACGCGCTCGTCCTCGGGGCCGTAGTCGCGGTCGTAGCAGGCCAGGTCGAGGTTGGAGAGGTGGAGCAGCGGGTTCTTCCGGTGCAGTTCCAGCTCGCCGAGCTGGTAACGCAGACTCGCCTCGAACACCTGTAGGTGCCTGGCGTCATGCGCGTCGTCGGGCGCGGGCCCCTGGCCGAGCCGGTCGAGCCCGGCCCGTACGCCGTCGGGCGACAGGTCCTGGATCCTGCCGTCGTACTCGTGGCGACCGCCGCCCTCACGCGCCTCGGCCACGATCAGATCGGTGACGGCTCGCAGCCTGGCGTCAAGTTCAGTCATGCGGCCGACGCTAGCGCACCTGCGGGGCGGCATTAAGTGCCGATAAATGGCGCGCGAGCCCCCGGTGGCGGCGGGCAGGATGAGGCTCATGCCGCTGCGCGTCACCACGCTCGCCGAACGCCCCGAGTTCGCCTCCTCGTTGTGGGACATGGACCACACCTGGCACGAGTTCGTGCTGAACGATCCCATCGCCGACCTGTTCTACGCCCGTGTCACGACCACGTACCAGGACTACGTGCTCGTGGCCGACGACGACGCCGAGCCGGGGCGGCTGGCGGCGCGGGCGTGCATGATCCCGTTCGCCGCGAACGGCGGCCCGCTGCCCGACGACGGCTGGGACGGCGTGATCAGGTCCGGCTGGCTGGCGCGCGAACGCGGGGCGGACACCGACGCGATCTCCGCCCTGGAGATCACCGTCCGCCGCGACCTGCTCGGCACCGGGCTGTCGGCGCTGATGGTGGCCGCGCTGCGCGAGCACGCCGCCCGCCTCGGCCACCACGAGCTGGTCGCCCCGGTCCGCCCCAACCGCAAGCACCTCGAACCCCACACCCCCATGTCCGAGTACGCCTTCCGGACGCGCTCCGACGGCCTGCCCCACGACGCCTGGCTCCGGGTGCACGTGCGGGCGGGCGGAAAGATCGTCAAGGTGGCCCCCCGGTCGATGGTGGTGGCGGGCACGCTGGCGGAGTGGCGCGGCTGGACGGGCCTGCCCTTCGACCGTTCGGGGCCGGTGGAGGTGCCGGGCGCGCTGACCCCGGTGCACTGCGACGTGCCCCACGACCACGCCGTCTACGTGGAGCCGAACGTCTGGGTCAGCCACACCCTGACCTGAACGCCCGTCGCCGGCGTCACTTGAGCCGTAGCCGGCGCATCGCCTTCAGCGTGCCCGCCAGCAGCCCGGCCCACCTCTCGTACGGCATCCCGGCCGGCGGCTCGAAGCCTAGCCACGTCGCCTGCGAGGCCACCGTCTGGGCCTCGGTGTAGCGCAGCAGCCCCTCGACCCCGTGCCGGCGGCCGAGCCCGGACGCCTTCACCCCGCCCATGGGCGCGTCGTAGGACGCGTACGCGGCGGCGTACCCCTCGTTGACGTTGACCGTCCCGGCGTGGACGCGGGCGGCCAGGCGGCGGGCCCGTGGCAGGGCGGCGCTCCAGACGGAGGCGTTGAGGCCGTAGTCGGTGTCGTTGGCCAGCTCGATCGCCTCGTCGTCGGTGGCGAACGGGTAGAGCGCCACCACGGGCCCGAACGTCTCCTCGCGGCACAGCGCCATGTCCGGCCCGACGCCGGTGAGCACGGTCGGCTCGTAGAACAGCGGGCCGAGGTCGGGCCTGGCCCGGCCGCCGGTGAGCACGGTCGCGCCCTTGGCCACGGCGTCGTCCACGTGCGCGGTGACGGCGTCGAGCTGGCGGCGGGAGGTGAGCGAGCCCATCTGCACCGTCCAGTCGTGGCCGGGGCCGAGCTTGAGCGCCTCGGCCTCGCGGACGAGACGTCCGGCGAAGTCGTCGAAGACGGAGGCGTGCACGTACAGGCGCTCGACGGACAGGCAGAGCTGGCCCGCGTTGGTGAAGCAGGCGCGCACGGCCCCCCGTACGGCCACGTCGAGGTCGGCGTCGTCGAGCACGATCATCGGGTTCTTGCCGCCGAGCTCCAGCGAGCAGCCGATGAGCCGGCCGGCCGCCGCCTCGGCGATCTTCCTGCCGCCGCGGGTGGAGCCGGTGAAGCCGACGTAGTCGGCGTGGCCGAGCAGCGCGTCGCCGATGTCGGCCGGCTCGCCCAGCACGACCTGCCAGATCTCGCGCGGCATGCCCAGTTCGGCCAGCAGGTCGATGGTCCACAGGGTGGACCGGGCGGTCTGGGTGTCCGGCTTGTGGACGATCGCGTTGCCGGCCAGCAGCGCGGGCACCGCGTCGGTGACGCCCAGCGCGAGCGGGTAGTTCCACGGGCTGATCAGCGCGACCACGCCCTTGGGCCGGCGCAGCTCCGTCACGCGGGTGGCGACCGGGAAGATGCCCTTGCGGGCGCGCGGCGCGAGCAGCCGGGGCGCCCTGCGGGCGTAGTGGAGGGCGCAGCCCGCGACGTCGAGCACCTCCTCGAAGGCGTGCTTGCGGGCCTTGCCGGTCTCGTCCTGGACGATGTCGAGGATCTCGTCCCGCCGGTCGAGGATGGCGTCGTGCAGGCGGAGGAAGGGCCTGGCTCTTTCGGCGGGCGTTCTGCCCGCCCATCCGAGCTGGGCGGCGCGGGCCTCGCCGAACGCCGCGCGTACGTCATCAGTGCTGGAAATGGGCAGTTCAGCGATGGTTTCTCCGGTGAAAGGAGAAATGATGCACTGGGTCCTACCACTGGACGTCACCTGCATGTCAGCAGGATATTCCGCGGCCCTACCCGCGGGTAGTTTTTACGGATGGGTGGCATAGGGACAGAATCCCCTCATGGCATCCTTCGCTCCCCTCCGCCCCGGAGATCCGCAACGGCTGGGGGGCTTCGAGCTCCTCGGCCGGCTCGGCGAGGGCGGTCAGGGCGTCGTCTACCTCGCCTCCGACCACTCCGACCAGAGGGTGGCCGTCAAGTGGCTGCGGCCCGACCTGTCGGGCGACCGGGTGAGCGTGGAACGGTTCCTGCGCGAGGTCCAGGTGGCCCAGCAGGTCGCGCCCTTCTGCACCGCCACCGTGCTGGGGACCGGGGTCGAGCAGGACCGGCCGTACATCATCAGCGAGTTCATCGAGGGTCCCTCGTTACACCAGGTGGTGCAGGAGGAGGGGCCGCGGGCGGGCTCCGTCCTGCACCGGCTGGCCATCGGCACCGCCACGGCGCTGGCCGCCATCCACCAGGCGGGCATCGTGCACCGCGACTTCAAGCCGGCCAACGTGATCATCGGGGCCGACGGGCCGCGGGTGATCGACTTCGGCATCGCGCGGGCGCTGAACGCCACCTCCACGATCAGCAGCATGGTCGTGGGCACGCCGTCGTACATGCCGCCCGAGCAGATCATGGGCCACACCGTCGGGCCCGCCGCCGACATGTTCTCGTGGGCCAGCGCGATGGTCTACGCCGCCTCCGGGCGAGCGCCGTTCGGCAGCGACACGATGCCCGCCGTGATCAACCGCGTGCTCAACCAGCAGCCCGACCTCGGCTCGATCCCCGAGGGACCGCTGCGTGACGTGGTGGTCGCGTGCCTGAACAAGGATCCGGCGCAGCGGCCCACCGCCGAGCAGGTGATCATGCGCCTGCTGCACCAGCCGGCGCCGAACCCCGGCATGCTCGCGCGCGGCGCGGCCGAGGCCGCTCCGGCGCAGCAGCACGGCCCCGGCACGGGCCCGGCCGGGCCGTCGTTCGGGGGGCACTCGATGCCGCCGTTCACCTCCCCCTCCGGGCCGGTCTCCGGCAACCTGCCGTACGCGACCGGCGCCCAGTACCCGCAGCATCCGCACCCGCAGCAGTCCTGGCCGCATCCCTACGCGCAGTCCGGCCCGCACCCGCCCGCCCCGGCGCGCAGGAGCGGCAAGGCCCCGCTGATCGCCGGCGTGACGGTGGGGCTCGCGCTGCTCCTGCTCGCCGGCGTGATCGTGATCATCCAGATCGACCGGTCGTCGACGTCGGTGGCGCTCAGGACCGGCTCGCCCACCGCCGACCCGACGGCGACGCAGCCGGCCGTGCCGCCCACCGGCGTCAAGCGGTCACTGCCCGGCGGCAAGATCTCCCTGTACGAGAACCCCGCCGATGCCCTCGTCCTGACCTCCTACGAGGTCTTCGACAAGCCCAAGGACGACTGGATCGACTACGCCAGGAACTCGCTGCACGGCACGTTCACGAAGCTCCCGCAGAACTGGGAGTCGCGGGTCTCCCCCGACGGGAAGCTCCTGGCCGCCAGGGGCAGGAGCTACAGCTCCGACGACTTCGACTTCATCGTCATCACCGACCGCGACACCGGCGCGCGCACCACGATCAAGACCGTCAAGGACCCGCTGATCAGCAGCATCAGGGCCTGGTCGAGAGACGGCTCGAAGATCCTGCTGAACGTCGAGAAGAAGACCGGCGACAACTGGCAGTACCTGGGCTTCGTCATCGTCGACGTGGCCGGGAAGAGCGCCGACGTGATCAACGTGGACGACACCTCGATCCGCGAGACCGCCTTCGGCTTCGACGGCGCCGAAGAGGGCGTGGTCAACGTCTACGGCAACGAGAAGAACCGCGGCCTGCGCTTCTTCGACACCGAGGGCAAGGCCGTCCGCTCCCTGCCGGGCATCGGCACCCTGTCGGCCGGCACCCAGGACATCTTCTCCCCGTCGGGGAAGACGTTCGTCACCAACTGCCCGAACGGCGGCGACGGCGACCACTGCATCTGGGACAGCACGACGGGCGACCAGGTGCGCAAGTTCTCCTCCGACTGCGACAAGGTGCTCGGCTTCTACGACGAGGAGCACCTGTACTGCTGGGAGCAGGACAACGCCGCCAACGACGAGGTCCAGGTGCTCGACTTCAACGGACGGCTGCTGCGCAGGATGCTGGAAGTGCCCGACGACATCAACTTCAGCCCGGTCTTCACCGCCAACCCGGCCAAGGGCTCCTGAACCATCCGGCCCGCGCAGCCGTGATGGGGGCATGAAGACGCTGATCCGCACGGCCGTGACCGCCGCCGCGCTCGCGACGGTCACGGCCGCCTGCACCTCTTCGACGGGGGACGCCTCCGACCGGCCGCCGCCGAGGACGACCACCCTCGGCGCCGTCCGCCTGGTGGCCTACAACGGCTGCGAGGACGCGCTGGCCGGGCTGCGGGAGCAGGCCGCGAAGAACGTCACCGCCTACGGCTTCGGCGGCGTCATGCCCTTCGCGATCGCCGAGGACGCGGCGGCCCAGACCAAGGCCAGGTCGGACACCGCCGCCCCCGAGCACTCCACGACGAACGTGCACGAGGCCGGCGTGGACGAGCCCGACCTGGTCAAGACCGACGGCAACCGGGTCATCACGGTCTCCGACGGCACCCTGCGGATCATCGACACGGCCACCAGGAAGGTCACCGCCTCGCTCAAGCTGACCGAGGGCGACGCCGGCCCCGGTGTCCCCGGCGACCTGCTGGTCTCGGGTGACCGCGCGCTGGTGCTCATGCGCGGCGGCGAGATCATGTACAAGGCGCGCTCGATGATGCCGTCCGGCGACACCCGGTACGTGGTGGTCGACCTGGCGGGCCGGCCCAAGGTGCTGAGCACGATCCGGCCGCAGGGCTCGTACGTGGACGCCCGGCTGATCGGCTCCACCGTTCGCCTCGTCACCCGCAGCCAGCCCGACATCGCCTTCCCCGAGCCCCGGCCGAACGCCACGGAGGCCGACCTGCTCAAGGAGAACCAGGCCGCGGTGGGCCGCGCGCCGGTGACGGCCTGGCTGCCGAAGATCGAGATCACCGACGCGTCCGGCGCGACCAGGACGGACACCGTCAAGTGCGAGCGGGTCAGCCACCCCGCCGACTACACCGGCACCTCGATGCTGACCGTGCACACGATCGACCTGGCGCAGGGCGTCACGGCGGCGGGCACCGACCCGATCGGCCTGGCCGCCGACGGCGACGTGGTGTACGGCACCGGCCAGAGCCTGTACGTGGCCAGCAACCCGCGCTGGTGGTCGCCGATCGTGCGCCCGCTGCCGGTGGTGGAGCCCCCGGCCGACACGACGTCGTCGAACGCCGTCGCGCCCGCGGAGGAGCCCACCCCGGCCGACCCCGCCGTCACGGCCTCTGTCCCGGCGTCGGGAACGGCCTCCGCCCCCGCGACGCCCCCCGCCGATCCGTCGGCCTCGGTGCCGCCCGAGCCGCGCCCGCGGCCCACGCCGACCGTGCCGCCGGAGGAGACGGAGGTGCACCGGTTCGACATCAGCCGTCCCGGCGCCCCCTCGTACGTGGCCTCGGGCAAGGTGCCGGGACGGCTGCTGAACCAGTACTCGCTGTCGGAGTACGACGGCCACCTCCGCCTGGCCACCACCGACAACTCCGGCGACGAGCAGGCCAGTTCCAGCACCGTGTACGTGCTCGACGCCGCCACCATGGCCAGGACCGGCCAGGTCGGCGGCCTGGGCAAGGGCGAGCGCATCTACTCGGTCAGGTTCGTCGGCCCAATCGGCTACTGCGTCACGTTCCGCCAGGTGGACCCGCTGTACACGCTCGACCTGCGCGACCCGGCCGCGCCGAAGGTGACGGGCGAGCTGAAGATCACCGGCTACTCGGCGTACCTGCACCCCGGCGAGCAGGGCCGGCTCATCGGCATCGGCCAGGAGGCCAGCGAGAAGGGCCGAACGCTGGGCACGCAGGTCTCGCTGTTCGACGTGAGCGACCCGGCCGCGCCGCGCCGGCTGTCGCAGTTCTTCCAGAAGGACTCGGGCTCCGGGGCCGAGTGGGATCCGCACGCGTTCCTGTACTGGCCGAAGACCGGCCTGTCGGTGCTCCCGCTGACGAAGCAGAACGAGTCGGGCGCGCTCGTCCTCAAGATCGATGACTCCGGGGTGAAGGAACTGGGGTTGATCAAGCACCCGGCCCAGCGTCAGGAGGGTGGTTACACCTACGAACCGGGCATCCAGCGTTCCATGGTCATCGGGGACTCGCTGTGGACGCTCTCGTACGAAGGCGTCCAGGTCAACGATGCCGGCACGCTGGCCTCACAAGCCTGGATACCGCTTCGTTAAGTGATCAAGAGGTGCCGGTTCGTAGCGAACCGGCACTTTTTTTATGGACTTATCCCGACTAATGATGAAAACTTTGCTTACACCCTAGAGTCGGACCGGCTGCTTCAGTGTCACAACAAGGGCCGGTCCCAAGATCAGAAAGGGCCCACGCTGCCATGCGAACACGCACCCCCCTGCTCGCATCGCTCGTCAGCGCGCTGGCGTTATTCGCCGCACCGCTGCCCGTCTCAGCAGCCCCCGTCTCGGCGGCAGCCGCCGCCGAGGGCACGTACATCGTCCAGCTCGACCCGTCCATGCGGGCGCCGCGCGGCGCCGCGCAGGACCAGGTGTCCGAGCTCGGCGGCCAGCTCATCGGCGTCTACGAGTCCGCGTTCAAGGGCTACACCGCCCGCCTGAGCGCGAGCGCGGCCGAAGCGCTCAAGAGCAACCCGAACGTCGTCAGCGTGGAGCCCGACGCTGAGGTGCACGCCTTCGTGCAGACCGTGCCCACCGGCGTGCGACGCATCTTCGGTCCCAGCAACCCGAACCTCGACATCGACGGCGTCGACGACGTGCGCATCGACGTGGACGTCGCCGTCGTCGACACCGGTGTCGACAACACCCACCCCGACCTGAACGTGGTCGCGCGGGCCAACTGCGTGACCGGGGCCTGCGTCAACAACTCCGGCACCGACGACAACGGCCACGGCTCCCACGTCGCCGGCACCGTCGGCGCCCTCGACAACACCATCGGCCCGGTGGGCGTCGCGCCCGGCGCCCGCATCCACGGCGTCAAGGTGCTCAACTCGGCCGGCTCCGGCACCCTGGCCGGCATCGCCGCCGGCATCAACTGGGTGGTGGCGCGCGCCTCCACCATCGAGGTCATCAACCTCAGCCTGGGCTGCAGCGGCTGCACCAGCAGCGCGATCAGCACGGCGATCACCAACGCGGTCAACGCCGGCATCGTCGTCGTCGTGGCCGCGGGCAACAGCAGCTCGAACACCTCGTCGTTCTTCCCGGCCAACCACCCCGACGTGGTCACCGTCTCCGCGCTGACCGACAACGACGGCCTGGCCGGCGGCCTCGGCGGCAGCACCCTGTCCTGCCGCAGCGAGATCGACGCGGACGACACCTCGGCGTTCTACTCCAACTACGGAGCCACCGTGGAGATCACGGCGCCGGGCACCTGCATCTACTCCACCTACATGAGCGGCGGCTACGCCACGATCAGCGGCACCTCCATGGCCAGCCCGCACGTGGCGGGCGCGGCCGGCCTGCTCACCTCCGGCACCCACAAGCCCACAACCCGGGCGGGCTCGCTGGCCGTGCGCAGCACGCTGATCTCGTCCGGCAACTCCAACTGGACCGACGAGTCGGGTGACGGCGTCAAGGAGCCGCTGCTCGACGTGCACGACGCCACGGTCTACCCCCCGTCGTGACGATCGCGCGGTAGATCCACCCCTGGAACGGGCGGTCCGCGGACCCCGCAGCGCCGCGGGCCGCCCCTCCTGACCGAAAGGCTCGGCTCGCTCAGTTGTCCTCCGGCATGACGACGGGGACGATCTCGGGCGCGCCGAGCCTGATCGCGTCCGCCTCGTGATCGGAGTCCTGCTCCTGCGATCGGCGTTCGGACTCCACCCGCTTCGTGTAGTACTCCACCTCCCGCTTGACCTGCTCGCCGTCCCAGTCGAGCGGCTCGGCCAGCAACTCGGCGGACTCCTGCGCCACGGCCACCCCGCGGTGGAAGGTCTCGATCGAGATGCGCGTGCGCCGGGTCAGCACGTCGTTGAGATGCCGGGCGCCCTCGTGGGTGGCGGCGTAGACGATCTCGGCCCGCAGGTAGTCGTCGGCCCCCGACAGCGGCCGGCCGAGCGACGGGTCGCGCTCGATCAGCTCCAGCACCTCGTCGATCAGCGCGCCGTAACGCTGCAGCAGGTGCTCGATTCTGGCCACGTGCAGGCCGGACTCGTGGGCGATGCGGTAGCGGGAGTTCCACAGCGCCTGGTAGCCCTCGGCGCCGACGAGCGGGATGCGGTCGGTGCACGAGCGCGGCACCCGCTGGTCGAGGCCGTGCACCACGGCGTCCACCGCGTCGCGGGCCATCACCCGGTACGTCGTGTACTTCCCCCCTGCGATCATCACGAGCCCCGGCACGGGATGCGCCACCACGTGCTCCCTGGACAGCTTGGAGGTCTCGTCGGACTCGCCCGACAACAGCGGACGCAGCCCCGCGTAGACGCCCTCGACGTCGTCGCGGGTCAGCGGCACCGACAGGACCGCGTTGACGTGGTCGAGCAGGTAGTCGATGTCGGTCCGGGAGGCGGCCGGGTGGCTCTTGTCGAGCGTCCACTCCGTGTCGGTGGTGCCGATGATCCAGTGCCGGCCCCAGGGGATCACGAACAGCACCGACTTCTCCGTACGCAGGATGATGCCGGTCAGCGAGTGGATCCGGTCGCGGGGCACGACGAGGTGGATGCCCTTGGAGGCGCGCACGTGGATCTGGCCCCGCCCGCCCACCAGTTCCTGGATGTCGTCGGTCCAGACGCCGGTGGCGTTGACCACCTGCCGGGCCCGCACCTCGAACTCCTCGCCGAGCTCCAGGTCGCGCACCCGCACGCCGGTGACCCGCTCGCCCTCCCGCAGGAACCCCACCACCTGCGCCCTGGGCGCGATGTGCGCGCCGTACGTGGCCGCGGTGCGCAGCGTGGTCATCACGTAGCGGGCGTCGTCCACCTGCGCGTCCCAGTACTGGACCGCGCCGGTGAAGGCGGTCTTCTTCAGCGCCGGGGCCAGCCGCAGCGCCCGCGACCTGGACAGGTGCCGGTGCCCCGGCACACCGCGGGCCACGCCGGTCGCGACGCCCAGCGTGTCGTAGAGCGCCACGCCCGCGCCCACGTAGGGGCGTTCCCAGCCGAAGTGCGTCAGCGGGAACAGGAACGGCACCGGCCGCACCAGGTGCGGCGCGATGCGCTGCAACAGCAGCGCCCGCTCCTGGAGTGCCTCGCGCACCAGCTCGAAGTTGAGCTGCTCCAGGTAGCGCAGGCCGCCGTGGATCAGCTTCGACGAACGCGAGGAGGTGCCCGAGGCGAAGTCACGCGCCTCGACCAGGGCCACGTCGAGGCCGCGGGTCACGGCGTCGAGCGCGACCCCCGCCCCGACGACGCCGCCGCCGACCACGACCACGTCGAGCTCCTGGGACGCCATACACTCCAGCGCCTCCGCCCGCTCAGCGGGCCCGAGCCGGGCCGCGCTCCTTCCCGACGTCATATTTCCCCCTGGAACGCCACCGTCCGTGCGTTCCATACCTACCCGCCCATACCGCGCTCTGTAACGCCCCGGCGCTCAGGCGCGTACGACCTTCACCCCGGCGTCCGTGAGCTGCCCGGACAGCGCGTCGGAGAGCAGCGCGTCGGTGACCAGCGTGTCGATCTGGCCGATCGGGCAGATCCGGGAGAAGGCCCGCTTGCCGATCTTCGACGAGTCGGCCACCACCACGACCTGCGCCGCCCGGCTGATCAGCAGGTTGTTGACGCTCGCCTCCCCCTCGTGATGGGCCGACGCGCCGAGCCCGACGTCGAGGCCGTCCACGCCGAGGAAGGCCACGTCGAGGGTGACCTGCTCCAGCACCCCGCCGGCCAGCGGCCCGATCAGCTCGTACGACTGCTGCCGCGCCACCCCGCCCGTCACCACGATCTTGACGTGCTGCCGTACGGTCAGCTCCGCCGCGATGTTGAGCGCGTTGGTGACGATCGTGAACCCGCTCTCCAGCGAGGGCAGCGTGGCGAGGGTACGGGCCAGCTCGGAGGTGGTGGTGCCCCCGTTGAGCCCGACCACGGCCCCGGGGGTGACGAGCCCGGCCGCGGCCATCGCGATGCGGTGTTTCTCGTCGGCGTGCCTGGCCGTCTTGTAGCGCAGCGGCAGGTCATAGCTGACGCTCTGCGCCACCGCCCCGCCCCGCGTGCGCATGAGCATCTGCTGCTGGGCGAGCTGATCGAAGTCCCGCCGGATCGTCGCCGTGGACACGTCGAGCGACTGGGCCGCCTCCTCCACCGACAGCCTGCCCTCCTGTGCCAGCAGCTCGAGGATGGCGTTCCAGCGGTCGTAGCGGGACACGGCGGCCTCCCTAGGGGATGGGGAACAGGAGCAAGCGTGGCACAACCATGACGCTACGGCCACCGGTGTTCGTTTTTGCTCCTTCCTGCTATAAACAAAGCACAAACAATCAATTTTGGGAGGCAAGGGGTGAGCACCCACACCGAGGCCGAGATCGCGTCCCAGCCGTCCTGCTGGCGCCGCGCCGTCGCGGACGTGCCCGCTGACGCGCTGCCGCGCCGGGGCGAGCGGGTCGCCGTCGTCGGCTGCGGGACGTCGTGGTTCATCGCGATGGCGTACGCGACGCTGCGCGAGCGGGCCGGCCACGGCGAGACCGACGCGTTCGCCGCCTCCGAGTTCCCCGAGGGACGCGGCTACGACCGCGTGCTGGCGCTGTCACGCTCGGGCACCACGACCGAGGTCCTCGACCTGCTGGCCAGGACCACGACGAGAAGCACGGCCATCACCGCCGACCCCGACACCCCGATCATGTCGGCCGCCGGCGAGGTCGTCGTGCTCGACTACGCCGACGAGAAGTCCGTCGTGCAGACCAGGTTCGCCACCACGCAACTCGCCATGCTGCGCGCGGCCCTCGGCGAGGACCTCACCCAGGTCATCGCCGACGCCGAGCAGGCCGTGGCCGAGCCGCTGCCCGACCCGCTGGTCAAGGCCGAGCAGTTCAGCTTCCTCGGCGCCGGCTGGTCGGTCGGCCTGGCCCAGGAGGCCGCGCTGAAGATGCGCGAGGCGTCCCGCTCCTGGACGGAGGCGTACCCGGCGATGGAGTACCGGCACGGCCCGATCAGCATCGCCGCCCCCGGACGCGTGACGTGGATGCTCGGCGCCGCCCCCGAAGGGCTGCGCGCGCAGGTCGAGGAGACCGGCGGCACCTTCTTCGAGACGGGGCTCGACCCCATGGCCGAACTGATCCGCGCCCAGCGGGTCGCGGTGGCGCGGGCCTTCGCGCGGGGTCTCGACCCCGACGAACCCATGCACCTCACGCGATCTGTGATCCTTTCTTCATGAGCCTTACTCTTGCCGACGCCAGGATCGTGACGCCCGAGGGCGTGCACGAGGGGTGGCTGACCATCGAAGACGGCCGCATCACGCATGTCGGCTCCGGATCCGCGCCGGGCCCCGGCCTGAAACTGGGCGGGCGGCACGTCGTGCCGGGTTTCGTGGACGTGCACAACCATGGCGGCGCGGGCGGTTCCTTCCCCACCGGCGACCTTGGCCAGGCACGTGACGCCGTGGCGCTGCACCGGCGCCACGGCACCACGACCACCATGGCGAGCCTGGTCACCGACTCGATCGAGGGATTGACCAGGGCGGCGTCGGCGCTGGCCGAACTGTGTGACGAAGGGCTGCTGGCGGGCATCCATTTCGAGGGCCCGTACATCGCCAGGTCCCGCTGCGGCGCCCACGACCCGGCGCTGTTGCGTGAGCCCTCGACGCGGGAGTTCGCGGGGCTGGTGAAGGCCGGGCGCGGGCACGTGCGCATGCTGACCGTCGCGCCCGAGTTGCCCGGCGCGCTCGACCTGATCAGGATGGCCGTCGCGGAAGGCGTGCTGGCCGCCGTCGGGCACACCGCCGCCGGCTACGAGCAGGCGATCGAGGGCATCGAGGCGGGCGCGAGCGTGGCCACCCACCTGTACAACGCGATGTCGCCGCTCGGCCACCGCGCTCCCGGGCCCGTGGCGGCGCTCCTCGACGACGAGCGGGTGACGGTCGAGCTGGTCAACGACGGCGTGCACGTGCACCCGGCCATGCTGCGGCTGGCGTACGAGGTGGCCGGGCCCGGCCGGACCGCCCTGATCACCGACGCGATGTCGGCCACCGGCCTCGGCGACGGCGACTACGTGCTGGGCACCATGGCGGTGCACGTGGACGACGGCGTGGCCCGGCTGGTCGAGGGCGGCTCCATCGCGGGCTCCACCCTCACCATGGACGCCGCGTTCCGGCGCGCCGTCCAGGAACTCGGCCTGTCGCTGCCCGACGCGGTGCAGGTGACCTCGCTGACGCCCGCCCGGCTGCTGGGCCTGGCCGACCGGATCGGCTCGATCGCCGTCGGCAAGGCCGCCGACCTGGTGGTGCTCTCCGACTCGCTGGAAGTGGACGGCGTGCTGAAGGACGGCGTCTGGATCACGGAGCCCTGATTGATCATCACGGTGACGCTCAACCTCGCCCTCGACGTGACCTACCAGGTGCCCGGCGTGCACTGGGACGGAGTCAACCGGGTCGGCGCGGTGCACAGGCGCGCGGGCGGTAAGGGCGTCAACGTGGCCAGGGTGCTGGCCGCGCTCGGCCGGGACGTGCTGGTCACGGGCCTGGCCGGCGGCCCGACCGGGCGCGCGATCGAGGCCGATCTGGCGGCGGCCCGGCTGCCCGCCGAGCTGTACGCCATCGCGGGCGAGTCCCGCACCACCCTCGCCGTCTCCGACACCTCCGCATCACGGCGTACGGCGCTGTTCAACGAGCCGGGCCCCGAGGTGACGCCCGCCGAACTGGCCGGCTTCCTCGGCCACTACGACTCGCTGCTGACCGGGGCCGACGCGGTCGTCCTGTCCGGCAGCCTGCCGCGCGGCCTGCCCGCCGACGCCTACGCCACGCTGGCCGCCGTCGCGGCCGGGCGCGGCGTCCCGGCCATCGTGGACGCCGACGGCGACGCCCTGCGCCACGCCCCCGAGGGCCGGCCCGCCATCCTCAAGCCCAACGCGGAGGAGCTGGCCAGGGCCGTGCCCGGCGGCACCCCGGCCGAGGGCGCGCAGGCGCTGCGCGGCCGGGGCGCGGACGCGGTCGTGGTGTCCATGGGGGCCGACGGGCTGCTCGCCGTCACCGGGGAGGGCACGTTCGCGGCGCGGATGCCGTACACCGTGCGGGGCAATCCGACGGGAGCCGGGGACTCGCTGGTCGCGGGGCTGGCGCTCGGCCTGGTCGAGCCCGGCCCGTGGCCCGAGCGGCTCAGGCGGGCCGCCGCACTCGGCGCGGCGGCCGTGGCCACCCCGGTGGCCGGCGAGTTCGACCCCGGCGTGTACGCCGACATCCACCCCCAGATCATCATCACGTAAGGAGCCCACCATGCCCCTCGCCCCCATCGGCGACGTCGTCCACCGGTCCCCTGCGGGGGTGGGCGCGTTCAACGTGATCCAGTTGGAGCACGCCACCGCCATCGTGGCCGGCGCCGAGGCCCTCGGCCTGCCGGTCGTGCTGCAGATCAGCGAGAACTGCGTGCGTTACCACGGCGCTCTTGAGCCGATCGCGCTGGCCGCGCTCGCGGTGGCCCGGCGGGCGGAGGTGCCGGTCGCGGTGCACCTCGACCACGCCACCGACCGGGCACTCGTCGAGGAGGCGGTGACGCTGGGGCTGGGCTCGGTCATGTACGACGCCTCGGCCCTGCCCGACGACGAGAACGTCGCCAGCACGGGCGAGGTGGCGGCCTGGTGCCACGAGCGCGGCGTGTGGGTGGAGGCCGAACTCGGCGAGGTCGGCGGCAAGGACGGCGTGCACGCCCCCGGCGCCCGCACCAAGCCGCACGAGGCGGCCGACTACGTGAGCAGGACCGGCGTGGACGCGCTGGCCGTGGCCGTGGGCACCTCGCACGCCATGACGACCAAGGACGCGGTCCTCGACCTGGAGCTGATCGCCGAGCTGCGCGCGACCGTGCCGGTGCCGCTGGTGCTGCACGGCTCCTCCGGGGTGCCCGACGACGTGCTGCGCGAGGCCGTCCGGCAGGGCATGAAGAAGATCAACATCGCGACCCACCTGAACAAGGCGTTCACCGGGGCGGTACGCGACTACCTGGTCCACGACGAGCGGGTGGTCGACTCACGCAAGTACCTCAAGGCCGGCCGTGACGCGGTGGCCCGCGAGGTCAGCCACCTCCTGGGCGTACTGGCGGGCTGACCCCTCCCGGGGGCGCTCGCGGGCTGGACCCTCCGCCATCCCCTGGGCGCCTGAGCCCCCGCCGGAGGCGGGCTCAGGCGCCCAGGGTCGCCAGCGCCCGCTCGGCCTGCCGCAGGAACGTGCCCGGCGGGTTGCGCGGGTGCTCGTGGGAGAGCAGGAACAGCCAGGCCAGCGAGAGCGCCTTGCGGCAGTCGCGCATCCGCCGGTCCTCCTGCGGGCTCAGCTCGAACCGGTGGGCGACCTCCACGTCCCCGTCCACCCACATCGACACGTGCTCGGCCAGCTCCGCCACCTCGAACGCCACGTCGCTGCGCCCGGAGTCCTCGAAGTCGACGACGCGCACGCGGGTGCCGTCCCACAGGAAGTTGGCCAGGTTGCCGTCACCCGTCCCGAACGCCGGACGGACGCCCGCGTCGCCGGGCGACCAGCTCTCCACCCACCGCAGCCCCTCCTTGACGGCCCGGTCCGCCAGCGACTCCCGCGGCTCCCAGGCCGTGCACCGGCGGGTGATCCAGTCGACGATGGCCTCACGCCCCCACGGGCGCACCGGGACGGTCCGCAGCACGTGGCCGGGCACGGCGGCGTGCACCTGGGAAAGGGCCTCGGCCATCGCCCCGACGTGCTTGGCCCGCGCGAACAGGCCGCGCAGCGGCACCCCGTCGAGCCTCGACATGGTCACCACGCCGCCGTCGAGCGTGATCGGCTCGGGCGCGAGTCCGGGGGCGTGCTCGGCCAGCAGCGTCAGCGCCCGCCATTCCCGCTCGGCCGCGCCCGGCTTGCTGTCGAGATAACGCTTGACGACGCGGTCGCCGTCGTAGGTGATCTCGTGCGTGTGCCGAAGATCGGTCATGTGCCGCATGTTAGGCCACGGGCCGCCCAACGGCGCAGGTCACCGGCCGTCGGAGGGCTTCATCGCCGCGCCGGCCGGGGAACGCGGGCGTGGCGGCGCGTGTCGCGGAATCCGCCTATGAGACGTGACCGGCCCGCCGCTGCATGTTCTCCACCGCGGTCTTGGCGTCGCGCAGCGAGGCCCCGGTCTCCTTGCGGTAGATCGCGATGGCCCTGAGGGTCTTGCCCTGCCGCAGCGCCTCGTGGAACTCCGGCGAGAATCGGGACCCGTCACCGGCCGAGAGATCGACGCCGAGATAACGCTGGAGCGCCGCCACCTGCTGTTCGAGCCGGGCGATTCTGTCCTCAACGGGTTCTTCCATGGCCCGAACCCTACGTCGGCCGCCGCCACGGCAGGCGACGGCGGCCGAACCGGGATCAGCGCTGGATCGGCGCCACCACGACCTCGACCCGCTGGAACTCCTTGATGTCGGAGTAACCGGTCGAGGCCATGGTCCGCTTGAGCGCGCCCATGAGGTTCATGGAACCGTCGGCCACACTGGACGGCCCGTGCAGGATCTGCTCCAGCGTGCCCACCGTGCCGAACTCGACCCGCCGCCCGCGCGGCAGGTCGGGGTGGTGCGCCTCCGAGCCCCAGTGGAACCCGTGGCCGGGCGCCTCCACCGCGCGCGCCAGCGGCGAGCCCACCATCACGGCGTCGGTGCCGCAGGCGATGGCCTTGGCGATGTCGCCGGAGGTGCCCATGCCGCCGTCGGCGATCACGTGCACGTAGCGCCCGCCGGACTCGTCGAGGTAGTCGCGCCGCGCCGCCGCCACGTCGGAGATCGCGGTGGCCATCGGCACGGCCACGCCGAGCACGTTGCGCGTGGTGTGCGAAGCGCCGCCGCCGAAGCCCACCAGCACGCCCGCGGCGCCGGTGCGCATCAGGTGCAGGGCGGCGGTGTAGGTGGCGCAGCCGCCCACGATGACCGGCACGTCCAGCTCGTAGATGAACTGCTTGAGGTTGAGCGGCTCGGCCCGTCCGGAGACGTGCTCGGCGGAGACGGTCGTGCCACGGATGACGAAGATGTCCACGCCCGCGTCGATCACGGCCTTGTGGTACTGGACCGTACGCTGCGGCGACAGCCGCACGGCGGTGGTCACCCCGGAGGCGCGGATCTCCTCGATGCGGCGGCCGATCAGCTCTTCCTTGATCGGCGCGGCGTAGATCTCCTGCAGCCTCCTGGTGGCCGCCTCCTGGTCGAGGGCGGCGCACTCCTCCAGCAGCGGCAGCGGGTCCTCGTAGCGCGTCCACAACCCTTCGAGGTCGAGCGGCGCCAGGCCGCCGAGCCGCCCGATCTCGATGGCGGTGGCCGGCGAGACCACGCTGTCCATGGGAGCGACGACCACGGGCAGCTCGAACCGGTAGGCGTCGATCTGCCAGGCGATCGAGACCTCCTCCGGGTCGCGGGTGCGCCGCGAGGGCACCAGGCCGATCTCGTCAAGTGAGTACGCCCGCCGCCCGGTCTTACCCCGGCCGATCTCCACCTGCTGAGTCATGAACTTACCTTCTGTGATAGTTCGGAGCTTCCACGGTCATCTGGATGTCGTGGGGGTGGCTCTCCTTGAGGCCCGCTGCCGTGATCGGCATGAGCTCGCAGTCGGTGTGCATCTGGCCGATCGTGCGGCAGCCGGCGTACCACATGCCCTGGCGCAGGCCGCCGACGAGCTGGTGGGCGACGGCGGCGACCGGGCCGCGGTAGGGGACCTGGCCCTCGATGCCCTCGGGGATGTACTTGTCCTCGCCGCCGACATCGGCCTGCGCGTAGCGGTCCTTGCTGAAGGAGGCGCCGCCGCGCTCCCGGTTGCGCACCGCGCCGAGCGAGCCCATGCCCCGGTACGACTTGAACTGCTTGCCGTTGATGAAGATCAGCTCACCGGGCGACTCCTCGCACCCGGCCAGCAGCGAGCCCAGCATGACCGCGTCGGCGCCGGCCGCGATGGCCTTGACGATGTCGCCGGAGTACTGCAGGCCGCCGTCGCCGATCACCGGCACGCCGGCCGGCGCGCACGCCTTGGACGCCTCGTGGATGGCCGTGACCTGCGGCGCGCCGACTCCGGCGACCACGCGGGTGGTGCAGATGGAGCCGGGGCCGACGCCCACCTTGACCGCGTCGGCGCCCGCGTCGACCAGCATCTGGGCACCGGCCCTGGTCGCGATGTTGCCGCCGATGACCTGGACCTTGGTGTTGGCCTTGATCTTGGCGATCATCTCGGCCAGCCCCTTGGAGTGACCGTGGGCGACGTCGACCACCACGACGTCGACCCCGGCCTCGATCAGGGTCTTGGCCCGCAGTTCCGCGTCGCCGCCGACGCCCACGGCCGCGCCGACGATCAGCCGGCCGCCTTCGTCCTTGGTGGACAGCGGGTACTGCTCGCTCTTGGTGAAGTCCTTGACCGTGATCAGGCCGCGCAGCCGGCCGTCGGCGTCGACGAGGGGCAGCTTCTCGATCTTGTTCTGCCGAAGCAGCGCGAACGCGTCGTCACGCGACACCCCGACCGGTGCGGTGACCAGCGGCATCTTGGTCATGACGGCGCGGACGAGCCGCTCCTGGTCGGTCTCGAAGCGCATGTCGCGGTTGGTCACGATGCCGACGAGCGTGCCGGCGGAGTCGGTCACGGGCACCCCGGAGATCCGGTACGTGGCGCACAGCCGCTCGACGTCGGCCAGCGTGTCGTCGGGACTGCAGGTCACGGGGTTGGTGACCATGCCGGCCTCGGACCGCTTGACGAGATCGACCTGCTGGGCCTGCTCCTCGACCGGCAGGTTGCGGTGCAGGATGCCGATGCCGCCCTGCCTGGCCATGGCGACCGCCATGCGGGCCTCGGTGACGGTGTCCATGGCGGCGGAGATCAGCGGGATGGACAGCGTGATGCCCTTGGACAGGCGAGAACGGGTGTCGGCCTCCCCTGGCTGCAGGTCGGAGTATCCCGGCACCAGCAGCACATCATCGAAGGTCAAACCCATCTCGGTGAACTTGGACATGCCGCGGCCCCCTCCTGCCTCGCTTTGATTGCCTAAGTCTAGGCCCTGACACCAAAACGAGCTGAAGCCGGGAGCACGATGACCCCCACGGCCCGTCGTACTCCCGGCTTCACGGAAGAGTGCCGGGGGATGAGACGGTCGGTGTCCCGTCCCATCCTCCGGCCACCGGCACCCGGGCCGCGGCGGCGCCACTGGCCACCGAACCCCCCTCCGCGTCCTGATGGCCGACGCTGCCGCGCCCTTGGCTGGATGCCGACGCTGGGTAAAGCCTGCGTCACTCAACGGCACAACGCAATGTGAAAACGTGCAATTGCACGAAGTTGCATGCGGCACGAATGCAGTCAGCGCAACACGCGGACACCGGTGGAATGCGGCGTTATCCTCACGGCACGCCCGTGTCCCCCCAACGGAGCCGCCCCCCATGCGCAACGAGCCCCACACCATGTCGGATCCGTTCGAGACGCTGGGCCTCGACCCGGCCCAGACCGCGCTCTACTCCGCGGTGCTGCGCCTGCACAAAGCGACCCGTTCCGATCTGGCGCAGGCCATGGACGGCCCGGTCGAGAAGGTCGGCCGCCAACTCGACGATCTCGTCAAACTCGGCGTGGTCGACGAACAATCAGGACAATACCTGGCCAGACACCCCGCGGCGGCACTCGGGCGGGTGATCGCGGAACGCCTCGACCGGCTGGCCGAGGAGAGCCGCAGGATCGACTCGGCGCTCGGTTCGATACGCGGGCTGATCCGCGACTACGACGCCGGCCGCGACTATCGCGACGGCCCGTTCACTGTGGAGATGGCCAGCGGCGCGGACATCCTCTACGAGAGCGTGGTGGGCATCGCCGTGCAATGTCAGACGCCACCGATGACTTTACTCACCACGGTTCCCGATGAACGGACCATGACAGATTTCGCGCGTAAATTTGCGGATCTTTGGATTGACGCGCAAAAACGAAACCTGCTCACCGTTCAAGTGATCGTTCCGGTCACCACTCTCGCGCTTCCCGGCGTACGCGCCCAGCTCACCAGTCTCATCGAGTCCGGCGGCCAGGTGCGCTCCCTGGACAGGGTGCCGAGCTGGTTCATGACCGCGGGCCCCGAGATGGCCGGCCTGCCCGCCCACTGGGGCGGCAACCTGCCCGACCACGCCTACAACTTCTATCTCGTCCGCACCTCCGTGGTGGTGGGAGTGCTGGGCTCGCTCTTCCGCGAGCTGTGGGCCCGCGCCGTGCCGCTGCTGCCCGACCGCAGGGGCGACGGCATGGTCCAGGTGCTGCGGCTGGCCGCGCAGGGCATGTGCGACGACTCGATCGCCCGCCGGCTCGGCGTGTCGGTCCGCACCGTACGCGCGAGGTTCGCCGACGCCATGACCGAGTTGGGCGCTCAGTCCCGCTTTCACGCGGGCGTCGAAGCAGCCAGACGCGGATGGCTGAGGTAATCCCCACCGCGCGGGCCGCTTCGGTCATATGGTGGGAAGGTGCTGGAAGACGTCCCCCGCGATCCGTTCGCGGACGACCCGAACGACCCTTCCTCGGCGATGGGCGCGCTCGACGACGCCGAGCCACTCACCGCGGCCGAGCGCGACGAGGCCATCACCGACCTCGCCGACGTCGAGGTCTTCCGCTCCCTGCTCGAACCGCAGGGGGTGCTGGGGCTCGTGCTCGACTGCCCGGAATGCGGCGAGCAGCACTTCTTCGACTGGGAGCTGCTGCGCGGCAACCTGAAACAGATGATCGAGAAAGGCCAGCCGCAGGTGCACGAGCCGGCCTTCCATCCCGACCCCGCCGACTACGTGAGCTGGGACTACGCCAGAGGCTACGTCGACGGTGTCATCGACACGGAGGAGCGCCGCTGACCGACGTCATCGAGCAGTACGGCCAGCAACCGCACCGCCGGATCGCCCGGACCGGGCGTCTCTCCACGACCGAGCGCGTCGAGCAGCGCATCGGTCTCCTGCTCAGGCGTCAAGCCGACTCCAGCTCGGCCATCTGCCGCAACCTGGCCAGCGCCCGATGCTGGGCGACGCGGACCGCACCCGGTGACATACCGAGTACATTACCGGTCTCCTCGGCCGACAACCCCGACACCACCCGCAACAGCAGCAACTCCCGCTGGTTGTCGGGCAGCCGGGCCAGCAGCCGCCGGGCGTGCTCGACCTCGATGTAGCGGACCACCGTCTCCTCCGGGCCCGGCCCGTCGTCGGGCCCGTCGGGCAGGTCCTGGGTGGGCACCGCGGAACGCACCGAACTCCGCAGCGCGTCGGCCACCTTGTGCGAGGCGATCCCGAACACGAACGACGCGAACGGCCGCCCCATGTCCCGGTATCGCGGCAGCGCGGACAGCACCGCGATGCACACCTCCTGGGCCACGTCATCGGCAATGTGATATTGCCCTGAAACCCGGCCCAGCCTGGCGCGGCAATACCGCACCACCATCGGACGCAACTCGCGGAGCAGGGATTCGATCGCGCTGCGATCTCCCTGCACGGCGAGGCTCGTCAGTTCTCTTAGGTCGGAGTCATCCGTCCGTGCCGGAAGTCTCGACGCGAGCCTTACCCCAATTTTGGCGTCGGCGACGCTTCCCTCGCTCACGATAGGCATGATGCCCGCACTGATCCGGCCTGTCGTCATGGGGAACGGCTACGGATTGGTCACATTGGAGCGACGATAACGAGCAGTAATCAACCGACCACACTAAGCCTTAATACTGACATTATGTTTCAGGCGATAACCCGGAATGCGCGACAATTGTCAGACCTCCGGACGCTTATCTCACACTCCAGGTTTACTTCAATAAGCCACCTTTTCCCCCAGTTCCCCCCAACCCGCTCACCGCCGGACACGCCACCGGCAGCCCTCAGATCACCCCATCACTCATTCGTCCCGCGCGTCCAGAAGTTCCAGATAGCCCTGAACCGCCTCCCACAGATGGTGCTCGGGATACCGCCGCAACCCCCGATGCTCGCGCCGCCACTGCCGGTCCCAGTACGCCCCCTGCACGGCTCGCAGGTGCCGCAGCGCCGCCTCCAGCTCCCCCGCCGCCCGAGCCGCCCGCTCCTCGCCGGTGACGGGCTCGACGCCGCGCAGCGCCTCGAACCGCCGCTCCCGCAGCGCCTCCAGCACGCCGCTCTCGACCCCGTCCAGCGACCAGAACAGCACCGGCTCGCGAATGCGGTGATTGGCCACCGGCTCGCCGGACGACCGCCACCAGTAGGCGATGCCGCCCTGGTCCAGCCGCAGGAAGTCGACCAGCCAGGCCGTGCCGGGCGGATGCGTGCCCCAGGCCACCTCCTCCGGCGGCAGGTTCAGCACCAGCGCGACCTCGATCTCGTCGAGGGGGTCGGCACCCGCCGGCAGGTCGCCGAACACGTACGCCGCGCGCAGGAACGGCTCCTCCGCCGGCAGCCGCCTGGTCTCCTCGCATTCCCGCGCCAGCATCCTCAGCCGCTCCACCGCGCGCGCGTACCGCATGCTGCACCGCCTCCCGAGCCCCAGCGTAGGCCAGGCGCCCCCAAGGCCCAGGACACCCCCAGAAAAGCCGTACGGCCCGCACCCCGAAGGGTGCGGGCCGTACGGAAACGGGAGAAGCGGTCAGTGGCCGTGACCGTGACCGTGCCCGCCGCCGGCGGCGGGGGCCTCCTCCTCGGGCTTGTCCACCACGAGCGCCTCGGTGGTGAGCAGCATGCCCGCGATCGAAGCCGCGTTCTGCACGGCCGAGCGGGTGACCTTGACCGGGTCGATGACACCCTGGTCGAGCAGGTTGCCGTACTCGCCGGTGGCGGCGTTGAGGCCGTGCCCGGCCTCCAGCTCGGCGACCTTGTGCGTCACCACGTAGCCCTCGAGACCGGCGTTCTCGGCGATCCAGCGGGCCGGCTCGACCAGCGCGCGCCGGACGATGCCGACACCGGTGGCCTCGTCGCCCGTCAGGCCGATGTCGTCGAGGTCCTTCGAGATGTGGATGAGCGCGGAGCCACCGCCGGAGACGATGCCCTCCTCGATCGCGGCGCGCGTCGCGGAGATCGCGTCCTCGAGGCGGTGCTTCTTCTCCTTCAGCTCCACCTCGGTGGCGGCGCCGACACGCAGCACGCACACACCGCCGGCGAGCTTGGCCAGGCGCTCCTGCAGCTTCTCGCGGTCCCAGTCGGAGTCGGACTGCTCGATGGCAATCTTGATCTCCTTGACGCGGTCCTCGATGGCCTGCGCGTCACCGGCGCCGTCGACGATCGTCGTGTTGTCCTTGGTGACGACGACACGGCGGGCCGTGCCGAGCACCTCGAGACCGACGTGCTCCAGCTTGAGGCCGACCTCCTCGCTGACGACCTGCGCGCCGGTGAGGATGGCCATGTCCTGGAGCATCGCCTTGCGGCGGTCACCGAAGCCCGGGGCCTTGACGGCCACGGAGGTGAAGGTGCCGCGGATCTTGTTGGTGACCAGGACGGCCAGGGCCTCGCCCTCGACGTCCTCGGCGACCACGAGCAGCGGCTTCTTGGTCTGGGCGATCTGCTCCAGCAGCGGCAGGAAGTCCGCGATGGAGGCGATCTTGCCCTGGGTGAGCAGGATGTAGGCGTCCTCGAGGACGGACTCCATCCGCTCGGGGTCGGTCACCATGTAGGCCGACAGGTAGCCCTTGTCGAACTGCATGCCCTCGGTGAACTCGAGCTCCATGCCCATGGCGTTGGACTCTTCGACGGTGAGCACACCGTCCTTGCCCACCTTGTCGAACGCCTCGGCGATCAGGCCGCCGATCTGGGCGTCCTGCGCGGAGATCGTCGCGACGTTGGCGATCTCCTTCTTGTCGCCGACCTCACGGGCGCTGGCGAGCAGCTTGTCGCTGACGGCCTTGGCGGCCTTGTCGATGCCGCGCTTGAGCGACAGCGGCGAGGCGCCGGCCGCCACGTTGCGCAGGCCCTCACGGACCATGGCCTGGGCCAGGACGGTCGCGGTGGTGGTGCCGTCGCCCGCGATGTCGTTGGTCTTGGTGGCCACTTCCTTGGCGAGCTGGGCGCCGAGGTTCTCGTAGCGCTCCTCCAGCTCGATCTCACGGGCGATGGTGACACCATCGTTCGTGATCGTCGGCGCACCGAACTTCTTGTCGATGACGACGTTGCGGCCTCGCGGGCCGAGGGTTACCTTCACGGCGTCCGCGAGGGCGTTGACACCGCGCTCGAGCGCGCGGCGGGCGTCCTCGTCGAACTCCAGGATCTTCGCCATTGCTGAAAGTCCTCTCCTAGCGTCGAAAGCCCCGGCCGCCCTCAAGAGCGCCCGGGGCTCGACACATCCGGCTTACTTCTCGATGATCGCGAGAACGTCGCGGGCGGAGAGCACGAGGTACTCCTCGCCGCCGTACTTGACCTCGGTGCCGCCGTACTTGCTGTAGAGGACGATGTCGCCCTCAGAGACGTCGAGCGGAATCCGCTTGTCGCCGTCCTCGTCCCAGTTGCCCGGGCCCACCGCGAGGACCTTGCCCTCTTGCGGCTTCTCCTTGGCGGTGTCAGGGATGACCAGGCCGGAAGCGGTGGTCTGCTCGGCCTCAAGCGGCTGAACCACGATGCGGTCGCCGAGCGGCTTAACGGGAACCTTGGTGGCGGTCGTCACGATCGGACCTCCCCTTCAGATTTGAATGATCTAGAAGAGGCGACCAGCGGGGCCTGCCGTCGCGGGTGTCAGACCTGCCTCGTCGCACGTTGGCACTCTCAAGGGGAGAGTGCCAACAGGAAACATATGCAAGAGGGGCTTGACAGTCAACACGAACGCGTCTGCTGAGAGCGATCAGACACCTTGACGCCACCCTGACAGGCCCCGAAGCCCGTCCAGTCTTTCACGTGCGCGAACCTCCCTGACGACGTGGCGGGCCGGGCGCGTGTCCCGCGCCGCCCGGACGTCCGTCCCGCCCCGGCGTGGCGCTAACGTCGGGTCACGTGGACCTCGACGCCTTCACCGAGTTGCTGACCCCGCGCGGCAGGCGCGCCCTGGCGGAGGCCGAGGAACTGACCGGCGGCGACCCCGTCGCCGCCGCCACCGCCATGCGCAGGACGTACGACGCGGGGCTCACCTCGGCGGCGCTCACCCAGGCCGGGCTCAGGGAACGGGCCAGAGCCAAGTTCGGCGCGGACGCCGGGCGGATGTTCTTCACCCCGCACGGCCTGGAGCAGTCCACGAGGGCGGAGGTCGCCGGGCACCGCGCCCGCCGCCTGCTCGCCCTGCACGGCGGGGCCGCGCCGCACGTCGCCGACGCCTGCTGCGGCGTCGGCGGCGACCTGCTCGCGCTGGCCCGCGCCGGCTGCACCGTCGACGCCGTGGACACCGACCCGCTGACCGTGGCCGTGGCCAGGGCCAACGTGGAGGCGTTCGGGGTGGACGGCCGGGTCACGGTGACGGTAGCGGACGCGGCGCGGGTCCGGCCGGAGGACTACGACGTGCTGTTCGCCGATCCGGCCCGGCGGACGAGCAGGGGCCGGACGTTCGACCCCATGGCCTACTCCCCGCCCTGGCCCACGGTGCTCGACCTGGTCTCCCGGGCCCGCCTGGCCTGCCTCAAGGTCGCCCCCGGCATCCCGTACGAGTTCATCCCCGAGGGCGCGGAAGCCGAGTGGATCTCGTACAAGGGGGAGGTCAAGGAGGCCACGCTGTGGACGGGGCGGGCGGCGGGCAGGCGGGCGACCCTGCTGCCCGGCGGCCACACGCTGACCGCCGCCGGCGTCCTGGCCCCCACCGGCCCGCCGGGGCGCTACGTCTACGAGCCCGACGGCGCCGCCATCCGCGCCCACCTCGTCGGCGAGGTGGCCGAACTGGCCGGCGGCAGGCTGCTCGACCCGATGATCGCCTACATCACGTCCGACGTCCTGGTGCGCACCCCGTGGGCCGCCGGATACGAAGTGGCGGACATTCTTCCGTTTTCTCTGAAAAAGCTCCGCGCCACGCTCCGCGAGCGCGGGATCGGCAATGTCACCATCAAAAAGCGCGGCTCCGCGATCGACATCGAACGCCTTCGTTCCGATTTGCGGCTGAACGGCGACAAATCCCTGGTCATCATCCTGACCAGAATTGCCGACAAACCCTCAGTCATCCTCTGCAAGCCCATCCCACCTGCCTGAATCGCCAAACTCGGCCATCCGTACGTTAACCGCGATCTTTCAATTCAGCCCTGACGGACCTTGATCGAAAGGCTAAGGTGGGCGGGCGAGGAGTTCTCCGCCCTATTGCGGTTGACCGCGCTCTCACCTTTCCCTACGAACCGGACCTATCCCACCGCTGCGCGGCAGACCGTCGGCGAGCGAAGGAGCTTTCGGTGGACCATTCCAACCACTCCGCCCTTCTTCCAAACGGCTACGACGCCGTCCCCAAGAGGATGCGAGACCTGCTCGCTCGTGCCGCCCAGGACCACGTCTACGAGCAACGCACCCAGGGCGCGGTGCTCGACGAGATCCGGCAGCGGCTCGAGGGCATGGAGTGGCTGCTGCGCGAGGTCCGCGAGCGCGAGCTGGGCGGTCTGAGCGGCACGCTGGAGACGGTCAGCGGACGCCTCGACGAGATCTCCGCCAAGCCGCCGATGTGGGCGGAGGGCCTGGCGCAGCACGTCGAGGCGGTACGCGACCACGTCGACGCCGTCGGCGAGCGGATCAACCACGTGGACGCCCGCGTCACCCCGGTGGCCGAGCTGCCGAGCCTGTGGGCCGACCTCGGCACGGTGGGCGAGAGCGTGGAGGAGGCGCTCAGCCGCCTGCAGTCGGTGCTCGACACCACCGACGGCATCACCAAGGGCATGTCCGACTTCGCGGCCCTGCTGGCCGGCCTCAACTCCAGCATGGAGGCCGCGGCCAGCCGCTTCACCCGGCTCGACAAGTCGATGGCCGAGCTGACCAGCCGCACCGACCGCGTCGAGGACGTCGTCAACGACCTGTCCGAGAGCGTCACCGAGCGCCTGGCGGGCACGGTCGAGCAGCTCGCGGGCAAGGTCGAGGCCGCCGAGCAGCGCACGTCCGCCCGGCTCGACGACGCCGACCAGCGCCTCGGCGCCCGCCTCGACGAGACCGAGGAGCGGCTGAGCACCCGGCTCGGCGAGACCGACGAGCGGCTGAGCACCCGCCTGAACGACACCGACCAGCGTCTCGGCACCCGGCTCGACGAGACCGACCAGCGCCTGGCCACGGCGCTCCTGGAGGCCGACGAGCGCCTCGTGGGCCGGCTCAGGGAGGCCGACGAGCAGCTCACCGGCCGGCTGGCCGCCGTCGAGCAGCGCCTGACCACCCGGCTCGACGAGGCCGACCAGCACCTCGCCGTGCAGCTCGGCGAGAGCGAGCAGCGCCTGACGGCCCGGCTCAGCGGCGTCGACGCCCGGCTCGACCGGGCCGAGGGCCGGCTCGCGGCGCTCGACTCGCGGCTGACCGGGTTCGACAGCCGCCTGGAGTCGGCCGACGAGTGCCTGGCCGACATCGACACCAGGATCGACGGTCTCGACGGCCGGATGAGCGGCGTGGACAAGCGCCTGGTCTCCGTGGACGGCCAGCTCGGCTCGGTGGACAAGCGGCTGGGCACCCTCGACGGCCACCTGGGCCGCCACGACGACCGCTTCGACGCCCTCGACGTGCGCGTCGACGCCCGCTTCGCCTCGCTCGACGAGCGCGTCTCGGCCGCCGACCAGCACGCCACCGAGATCGCCACCCGCGGCGAGGCCCGCTTCAACAAGCTCGACAACCAGATGGACGCCATCGACGAACGCCTGGTCGAGGCCGAGGAGCACATGAGCAGCCGCCTCGACGGCCTCGACGGCCACTTCGGCGGCCTCGACACCCGCCTGCGCGGCTTCGACACCCACCTCAACGGCCTGGCCACCCGCGCCGAGCAGGCCGGCGAGCACCTGGAGTCGATGGACGAGCGCATCGGCTCCGTCACCGAGAGCGTGGGCCGGCTCCCCGCCGCCCTCGCCATCCCCGAGCAGGTCGGCGAGCTGCTCCAGTCGCACGTGGGCGAGCAGGCCGAACGCCTGACCGCGGCCACCGACGCGCTCACCGAGCTGGTCAGGTCCCGCCCCGACGCCGACGAGTTGGCCGGCACGGTGTCCGGCATCGTCGAGCCCGCGGCCGAAGACCTCACCAAGCGGCTGGGCGCGCTGGAGGAGACCATGCTGGCCCTGGCCGAGGCGCTGCTGCGCCCGACGAGAGGCAAGGACTGAACTTCGGCCTGAACCCGGCCCGCGCTTGTGCGGCGGCTCACACCGCCCGTTGTCACATCCGTGCGGTCACCGCCGTCCCTTCCCCGAACCCGAGGAGAGGGACGGACGGATGTTCATCAAGATCACAGTAGTGGTGGCCGCGGCGACGATGCTGGTCACCGGCGTGTGGATGCGGATCGACCCGGCGAGCTTCGCCGCGTGGGCCGGCTGGCCCAACCACGTGCACTTCCTGCACGACGCCGGCGTCTTCCAGATCGGCATCGGCATGATGATGGTGTGCGCCCTGTGGTGGCGCGACGTGATCTCGGTGGTGCTGGCCGGATACGTGTTCACCAACACCTTCCACGTCGTGAACCACGTGCTGGACCGGCACCTGGGCGGCGACGACGACACCTGGTGGCAGCTCGGCCTGTTCTCGGTGCTCGCCGCCGCGGCCCTGGCGCTGCGCCTGCGGACGCTCTACCGGGGCCGCGCGCTCACACGTGCACGGTCGTGATCGGCAGCGACGAGTCGGCCGGGATCTCCAGCGACGAGGGTGTGATCCCGGCCGCCACCAGGTCGGAGCCGAGGGCGGCGACCATGGCCCCGTTGTCGGTGCACAACCCCGGCCTGGGCACGCGCAGCCGCACTCCGGCCGCGTCGCAGCGCTCCTGCGCCAGCGCGCGCAGCCGCGAGTTGGCCGCCACGCCGCCGCCGATCAGCAGGTCGTGCACGTCGTACTTCCGGCACGCCTGCAGCGCCTTGCGGGTCAGCACGTCGACCACGGCCTCCTGGAAGGAGGCCGCCACGTCCGGCACGTGCACGGACGCCCCTGACGCCTGCCGCGCCTCGACCCAGCGCGCCACGGCCGTCTTGAGCCCGGAGAAGGAGAAGTCGAGCGTGCCGTCGTCGATCTTGCCGCGCGGGAACCCGATCGCCGTGCCCGACCCGTCGCGGGCGGCCTTGTCGATGTACGGGCCGCCCGGGAACGGCAGCCCGAGCACCCTGGCGACCTTGTCGAACGCCTCACCCGCCGCGTCGTCGACGGTGGAGCCGAGCGAGATGACGTCGGCGGCCACGTCGGGCACGAGCAACAGCGAGGAGTGGCCGCCCGAGACCAGCAGGGCGACGCACGGCTTGGGCAGCGGCCCGTGCTCCAACTGGTCGACGGCGACGTGGGCGGCCAGGTGGTTGACGCCGTAGAGCGGGACGCCGAGGCCGAGCGCGTACGACTTGGCCGCGGCCACGCCCACCAGCAGCGCTCCCGCGAGCCCGGGGCCGGCGGTCACCGCGATGGCGTCGATGTCGGAGAACTTCAGCCCGGCCGCGGCCAGCGCGGCCTCCACGGTCGGCGTCATGGCCTCCAGATGGGCGCGCGAGGCGACCTCGGGCACGACGCCGCCGAATCTGGCGTGCTCGTCCATGCTGGAGGCGATCGTGTTGGCCAGCAGCGTGTGACCCCTGACGATGCCGATGCCGGTCTCGTCGCAGGACGTCTCGATGCCCAGGACCAGGGGTGCGTCAGTCACCTAGCTTCCTTCTCATCATGATCGCGTCGGTGCCGTCGTCGTAGTAGCGGCGGCGGGTGCCGATCTCCTCGAACCCGAAATGCCGGTAGACCACCTGCGCCCGCGGGTTGTCGGCGCGCACTTCCAGGAAGACCTCGCGCGCGCCCCTGCGACGGGCCTCGCCCAGCAGCTCGGTCAGCATCGCGCTGCCGATGCCGGTGCCCTGGTGTTTGTCCAGGACCGCGATGGTCTGCACGTCGGCCTGGTCGGCGGCGGCGGCCAGCCCGGCGTAGGCGACGATCCGGTCGTCGACCAGGACCACCACGTAGTGGCGGGTGCGCGGCATCTCGGCCAGTTCGCCGCGCATCATGCCCTCGCTCCACGCGTCGAGCGGGAACGTGGCCCGCTCGATCGCCATGACCGCGGGCAGGTCGGCCTCGGTCATCGGCCGCAGCTTCACGCCGTCACCCGCTTGGGCGCGCCCGGCACCACCGCGTCGGGTCTGCGCAGGTAGATGGGGCGGGGCGGGTCGAGCGGGACGCCCTCGCCGAGCCGCTCGGCCGCCAGCGCGGCCAGCGCCCCCGCGTAGGGGTAGGGCGGCAGGTCGGGCCCGCCGCCCAGGAGGTCGGGGTAGAGCTGCGCGCCCGCGCCCACGACCGGCAGCCCCCGCACGGGCACGTCGGCGGGCCGGTCGACGAAGGGCCCCTCGACGCGGGTGCGGCGATCGGCGTAGCGCGCCCAGAAGACCTCCTTGCGCCGCGCGTCGGTGGCCGCCAGGAAGGGCTCGGACAGGCCGCTGCCGTAGGCGACGGCGTCGAGCGTGCAGATGCCGTACGCGGGCACGCCCAGCGTCGTGGCCAGGCCCTGCGCGGTCATCAGGCCGACGCGCAGGCCGGTGTAGGGGCCGGGGCCGCTGCCCGCCACGATGGCCGTCACCTCGCGCAGGCGCACACCGGCCTCGCTCAGCACGACCTCGATGGTGGGCACGAGCAGCTCACCGTGGCGCCGGGCGTCGATCGTGGTCGACTCGGCGAGCACGCGCTCCCCGTCGTGGAGCGCGGCGGTGACGGCGGGCGTCGCGGTATCAAAGGCCAGGACCAGCACGACTGTTTAGCCTACCCGCCGCGCGGCTCAGACCCGGCCGCTTCCGCCGCTCCCGTGACCTCGGGCCCTCAGACCTGGGAGGCGTACACGATGATGTTGTCGAGGTATTCGCCCTTGGCGTAGTCGAACTTGCCGCCGCAGGTCACCAGCTTGAGGCCGTCCTCCACGTAGACGCGCTGGGCGGGGAAGCTGTCCTTGTGCACCTGCTCGATCGAGTCCACCCTGAACTCCACGACCTTGCCGTCGCTGCGCTCCACCTTGACGGTCTCGCCCTTGCGTAACTCCCTGAGCTTGTAGAAGACGGCGGGCGCGGTCTTGGTGTCGACGTGGCCGATGATCACCGAGGCGCCCTTCTCGCCAGGCACCACGCTGCCGGTGTACCAGCCGGCCGTCTTCGGCTTCTCGTACGGCGGCAGCTCGACCTCGCCGTTCTTCTGCAGGTTGAGCTTCATCAGCGGGGCCTCGACGTCGATCGAGGGGATGTCGATGCTCTTGGGCACGACGTTCGCGACGGGCGTCGTGGCGGTCTCGGTCTGCATGCCTCTGCCGAACACGACCAGTACCAGACCGGTGATGGCTCCGGCGAGCACCACCCGTCCGGGGCGGGCCATGCGTCCCTACGCCCGGGTGCGCCGCTTGACCGCGAAACCGACGCCCGCGACCAGGGCCAGCCCGATCAGCACGCCGGCGGGGCCGAACGGGATGGCGGAGTCGTCGGAGGCGTCCTGCGCGTACGCGCCCCCGCCGCCCGCCCTGGGCGCCCTGGTGGGCACGGTGGTGCTCGGCTCCGCCTCGTCCGAGACGATCTTGAGGGTGGCCCGGCCGAGGTCGTTGGTGCCGTCGCACTTGACGTCGACGCGGTAGTTCCCGCGCCGGACGGTGCCGGAGACCTGCGCCTCGCCGCGCACCCACGCCGACCCCGTGCCGGCGGTGGGCGACGGGCTGAGCGAGGCCGCGGGCACCGAGTTGAGCGTGACGCCGTTGACGAACGCCCTGGACGTGGCGGTGCCGGTGTGGGCGGGGCCGCCGCTCGGGACCGGGCAGTTGGCCAGGATCCAGACCGTGGACGTCTCACCGGCGGTGACGCGGTCGGGGTTGAGCTGGACCATGATGGTCTGCCGGGTGGTGGTCGCCGTCGGGCGCGCGCCATCCGAGGCGGCCGGGCTGCCGCTCCCCGAGGCCGTCGGTGTGGGCGTGGTTGTTGGATCGCTCTCCGCCGAAGCCGAGCAGCCGGTCAGACCGACCACGACGATGGCTCCCGCGCATGCGATTCGCCTGACCCTGAGCACCGGCCGCACCCCACTCCGCCGTCTTGCACCCCAGCATCCACCAAAACCGTGGAACTCGCTCGTCCTGATACCCAGAATTTCCGGGTGAATCCCTGACCAACGATCATGATTCATAGCGTCGGCCCGGTACGTCAAGGGTGCCAGCTTTACCGGTGTTTGACGTGGGTTTCAGACTTGTGGCGGATCAGACGGCGTGTCGGCCCATCGGCGGCCCACGCCGCGCAGGGTCACGAGGCGGGCCTCGTCGCCCCCCTCGCGGTCGATGTGAACCTCCAGGCGGTCGTCGGCCAGCCCCTCGACCAGCCCCTCGCCCCACTCGACGACGGTGACCGACTCCTCCAGCGAGGCGTCGAGGTCGAGATCGTCCACCTCCAGGTCGCCGCCCAGCCGGTAGGCGTCCACGTGCACGAGCGGCGGCCCCTGCCGCAGCGACGGATGCACCCTGGCGATCACGAACGTGGGCGAGGTGATCGGGCCGCGCACCTTGAGCCCTTCGGCGATGCCCTGCACCAGCGTGGTCTTGCCGGCCCCGAGCGGGCCCGACAGGACGAGCAGGTCGCCGGGGCGCAGGCGGGCGGCCAGGCGGGCGCCGTAGGCCCGCATGTCGTCGGGTGTCGCGAGCCGCACTAGAGCTCCACTCTCTTCAGCAGGTCACGCAGCGCGTCGTTGACGACGCCGGGACGTTCGAGCTGGATCAGGTGCGAGGTGTCGGGCACCTCGGTGAGCTGCGCCTTCGGCAGCGCAGCGGCGATGGCCCTGCTGTGGTCGGGCGGGGTCAGCCAGTCGGTGTCGCCGACCAGGATCGCGGTGGGCACCGGGTCGAGCACGTGCAGGGCGGAGAGCTTGTCGTGGTTCATCAGGGCCGGGTAGAAGTTGGCGACCACCTCGGTCGGGGTGGCCCTGATCATCGACTCGGCGAAGTCGACCACGGTGGGGCTGACGTTCCTGGGGTCGCCGAAGCCGATCAGGCGGGTGATCAGGAAGGCGATGTCGCTGCCCGCGTGGCGGGTCCGGTCGATCAGCGTGCCCCGCTTGCCCAGCAGCGACACCGTGCCGGGGGCCACCTTGTGCACCACCTTGGACAGCACCGCGGGCAGGCCCAGCGTCAGCTCGGCCAGCTTGCCCGCCGAGGTGGCGATCAGCGCCGCCGCCCGGATCCTGTCACCGAACAGCTCAGGGCGGCGGTCGGCCAGCGCCATCATGGTCATGCCGCCCATGGAGTGGCCGACCAGCACGCACGGGCCGGGCACGAACTTCTCCAGCACCTCGGCCAGGTCGTCGCCGAGCCGGTCGATCGTGCAGTCCGCGGCGTCGGCGCGCTGGGAACGACCGTGGGAGCGCTGGTCCCACAGCACGACCCGGTAGTTCTCGCGCAGGTCCTTGCGCTGGTAGTGCCAGGACTCCTGGCTGAGGCAGTAGCCGTGGCAGAGTACGACGGTCAGCGGGGCGTCCTCGGGGCCGTCGATCTCGACGTGCAGCGCGTAACCGTCGGAGGTGACGAGCGTGCGCTCCCTGCCGCGCAGTTCGCCGAACGGCTCGCTCGCCTCGGTGTCGGGGCGCAGCCTGATCCGGCCGACCGCGTACCGTTTGGCCAGTGCCGCCGCGGCGACACCGGCCGAAGCCGCGCCGACGAGCGCGCCGGCGATCCCTGCCCTGCGCCGTGCTGTCGGCGTCGTCATGTCCCCGATCCTTCTCCGCTCATGCCCGCTGCGAAATGCCCTGCGTCACGTTCTGGTGAACCCGGGGCACGCGCGCGCCGATTCTCGTCACGATCTCATGCGTGATCGTGCCGAGGGTATCCGCCCATTCCTGCGCGGTCGGCTCGCCCCTGTCGCCCGGTCCGAACAGCACGACCTCGTCGCCCGCCGCCAGCGGGTCGTCGCCCATGTCGATCACGAACTGGTCCATGCACACCCGGCCGGCGATCACCCTGCGGCGGCCGCCCGCCAGGACCTCGGCCCGCCCGGTCGCGTGCCGGAGGATGCCGTCGGCGTACCCGAGGGGGACGAGGCCGAGCGTGGTCTCGCGATCGGTGACGTAGAGGTGCCCGTAGGAGACCCCCGAGCTCTCGGTGACGCGCTTGGCCTGGGCGATCCGGGCCACCAGCGTCATGGCCGGCCTGAGACCGAAGTCGCCCTGCTCGGGGATGGGGCTCAGGCCGTACATCGCGATGCCGCACCTGACCAGGTCGAAGCGGGCGTCGGGCAGGGTCATGGCGGCGGCGGAGTTGGCGAGGTGCCTGATCACGTGGGAGCCGGCCAGCCCCGCCTGCTCGGCCAGCTTCAGCGCCGTGCGATATGTCTCCAACTGCCGGTCGATCGACGGGTGCCCGGGGATGTCGGCGCAGGCGAAGTGGGACCACAGCCCGACGACCTCGACGACGCCCTCGGCGCGCAGCTCACGCGCCCTGGTCAGCAGCTCCGGCCAGGCCGCGAGCGGCGCGCCGCCCCTGCTCATGCCGGTGTCGGCCTCCAGGTGCACCTGGGCGGGACGGCCCGCCCGCCGGGCGGCGGCGGCGATCTCGTCGAGCAGCCGCACATCGGCGGCCGACAGCTCGACGCCCGCGGCCAGCGCCTCGTCGAGCGGCTCGCCGGGGGTGATCAGCCAGGACAGGATCGGCGCGGTCACGCCGGCCGCGCGCAGATCGAGGGCCTCGCCGATGAACGCCGTGCCGAGCCGGCTTGCCCCGCCCTCCAGCACCGCCCGCGACGTGGGCGCCAGCCCGTGCCCGTAGGCGTCGGCCTTGACCGCGCCCATCAGCTCCGCGCCGCCGGCCCGCTCCTTGAGCAGGGCCACGTTGTGCCTGACGGCGGCCAGATCGACGCGTGCCTCGGCGGGCGTGGCCACTGGAGAGTACATCCTTCTAGTGTGTCAGCTCGCGCGGACTGCCGGGTCCGGTTCCCGCCGGGGGCCGCTCACGAACCGGCGCTGGTCACGGCCCGGATGGCGGCCGGGATCGCGCCGGCCACGTCGGCCGCGGTCAAGGGGGCGCCGTCGGCGGCCAGCCGTCCGGCGACGCCGTGCAGGTAGGCGCCGCACGCGGCGGCGTCGTAGCAGCTCAGCCCCTGGGCGAGCAGCGCGCCCGCGACCCCGGACAGCACGTCGCCCGTGCCGCCGCTGGCCAGCCAGGGCGTGCCGGTGACGTTCACCCGCACCGGCCGCGAGTCGGCGGCCACCACCGTGGTCGAGCCCTTGAGCAGCACGGTCACGCACAGCTCGGCCGCCGCGCGGCGGACGTGCGCCAGCCTGGCCGCCTCGACGTCGGCGCGGTCGGCGCGCAGGAGCCTGGCCAGCTCCCCCGCGTGCGGCGTGATCAGCACCGGCGCGGCGCGCCGCAGCAGCCCGCGGTCGGCGGCCACCAGGGTCAGCCCGTCGGCGTCGATCAGCACGGGCACGTCGGTGGCCAGCACCCTGGCGGCCAGCTCGTGCGCCCAGCCGTCGGTGCCGAGCCCCGGGCCGAGCACCCACGCCTGCACCCGCCCCACATGCTCGATCGAGGGCTCGTCGAGGAGCGTGACCACGGCCTCCGGCCAGTGGGCGCGCACCTGGGCGACCGGGGCCTCCCGGCCGGCGTACCGGACCAGGCCCGCGCCGCCCCGCAGCGCGCCGCCCACGGCCAGCACGGCCGCGCCGGTGAACAGGTCGCCGCCCGCGGCGACGCCCAGCACTCCCCTGCGGTACTTGTCCGACTCGTTGCCGGGACGCGGCATCAGGTCGTCCACGTCGGGGCCGGTGAGCGCGGCGACGTCGGGGTCGGGCAGGTAGGGCCCCAGCCCGATGTCCACCAGCTCGACCGCACCCGTGAAGGACGCGCCGGGGTCGACCAGCAGCCCCGTCTTGTACGCCCCCATGGTCACGGTCACCTGGGCCCGGACGGCCGCCCCCGCCACCTCGCCGCTGCTCGCGTCGACCCCGCTGGGCACGTCGACCGCCACGACCACGCCGGGGGCGGCGGCGGCCCGCTGCGTGAGCCCCGCGTACGGCTCGCGCAGCGCCCCGGAGGCCCCGATGCCGACGAGCCCGTCGATGATCAGGTCGGCCTCCTCGATCGCGGACCCGCCGGCGACCCGGCCGCCGGCGTCGAGCAGCGCGCGCAGCCCCGCCTCGTGGGACCTGGACCCGGCCGGCACCACCTCCACCCGGGCTCCGCGCCTGGCCAGCCGCTCACCCGCGTACAGGGCGTCGCCGCCGTTGTCGCCGCTGCCGACGAGCAGCACCACGCGTCTGCCGTAGACGCCGCCCAGCAGGCCGGCGCAGACGGCGGCGAGGCCGGTGGCCGCCCGCTGCATCAGCGTGCCCTCGGGCAGCCGCGCCATGAGCGCGTGCTCGGCGCCCCGGATCTGGTCGGCGGTGTAGGCAGTGCGCATGATCCGAAGCTATCCCTCCGCGATCACGTAGGCCACGGCGACGCCCGCGTCGTGGCTCAGCGAAATGTGCCAGCGCTTGACCCCGAGCCCGTACGCGGCCTCGGCCACCTTGCCGGAGACGTGCAGTTCGGGCTTGCCGAGCTCGTCGCAGCGCACCTCGGCCTCCAGGTGCCCCAGGCCCCTGGGCGCGCCGAGCGCCTTGGCCACGGCCTCCTTGGCGGCGAACCTGGCGGCCAGCGACTGTGTCGGCAGCGACCGCTCGACGTCGGTGAACAGCCGGTCCTTGAGCTGCGGGGTACGCTCCAGCGCGGCCTCGAAGCGGGCGATGTCCACGACGTCCACGCCGATACCCAGGATCATCGTCCAAGGGTATGGCAGGCCGCTCGGATCAGAACGGACCGCGCTCCCACGGCCCCCAGATCGCGATCGACATGCCCTGCTCGGCCTGGAGGTTGACGTAGAGCGTGTGGCCGGCGGGCCCGAACGTGGTGCCCGCGAACTCCGCCCCTTCGTCGCCCGCGATCGGCTGCAGCCTGGCGAAGTCGAAGATCTCGCCCGTCCTGGTCAGGCCGCGCAGGAAGTTGTCGCCGTCGCCGTCCTCGCACAGCACGAGGGTGCCGCGCCTGCTGGCCGTCACGTTGTCGGGCAGGTCCAGCACCGACGAGCGCGGCGACTCGTAGACGAGCTTGAGCCGCCGGCTCCACAGCTCGTACGCCCACACCTGCCCGCGACCGTCGCCGAACCCGTCGGGCGCCGGCTCGCCCGGCGCGGCGGCCCCGCCCTGGGTGGAGACGAAGTAGACGGTGCCGTTGTGGTGCACCGCGCCCTCCAGCCGGGCGAAGATCGCCCCGCCCTTGACCCGGCCCTGCCTGCCCACGGCCTGGGCGGCGTCGTCGTAGGAGGGCAGGCCGGTGAACCCGGGGTCGGGGTCGTCGATGTCCACCCAGGTGACCGGGTACGTGCTGCCGGGCTCCTGGCCCACCGACAGGTTCTTGCGGGCGACGCCGTCCACGGCGAGCATCTGCAGCCTGCCGCCGTCGAGCAGCCGCCCGGCCAGGACGGGGTGCCGGGGCGGCAGGTAGCGGTAGAAGCCGGAGGGGAAGGAGAAGTTGTCCTCGGTGAGGTAGACGGCCCCGGTCGAGGGGTCGAAGGCGGCGGACTCGTGCGGGAAGCGTCCGGCCGCGCGGATCGGCCGGGCCGTGGCGGCGCGGCCGACCGGCACCTCGAAGATGTAGCCGTGCTTGCGGGTGAGCGTGGAGTTGTCGGCGCCGGTGTGGTCGTCGCCCACGTCGGGGCCGTTGACCGTCTCCTCGCAGCTCACCCAGGCACGCCAGGCCATGGGGCCACCCGAGCAGTTCATCATCGTGCCGTTGAGCGAGGGGGCGCTGCTGATCACCTCGCCGTACCGGGTGACCTGGATCGTCGAGGTGCCGCCGCCGGCCATCGGGTCGTACGCCCTGGTCCTGTCGCCGAAGGCGCCCACGGGGCCGGCGACCTCGTGGTTGCGGATGAGGACGGCGCTGCCCTTCGGGCCGGAGAAGGCGGCCATGCCGTCGTGCCGGCCCGGCACCGTGGAGCCGTCGTCGTAGGCGTCTCCGGCCACGCTGAAGGAGCGGTAGGCGAAGCCGTCCGGCAGGTGCAGCCGTACCTTTCCGTCGCGCAGATCGGGTACGGGACGCAGCGGCCCGTACCCGCGTACGGGTTCGGCCGCGCCCTTCGCCCCGGCGCACGCGACCCCCGCGAAGGGCCCGGCGATCCCGGCGACGACGGCGGAGATGAAGCGACGACGGTCCACGGAATACCTCCCGTCGGGACAGTAGCCGCCGTCCGCCCGCCACACGCCGGATTCGGCAAGACACACATCCGTTCCCTGAACTGGGTCTTGGTAATCCCACGCCGTTGTCCACAGGCTGTGGATCCCCAGGGACAGCCCCGGCCGAGATCCGGTATGTCGCACATCGCTACGCTGCCAAGGTGAACAACGGCTACGTGGAACTGAGCAGGGAGCAGTGGAGCGAGCTCCGCAAGAACACGCCCTTGACTCTCACCGCAGCAGAGCTGGAAGAGCTACGCGGCCTCGATGATCCCATCGACCTCACCGAAGTGACCGACATCTACCTCCCACTCACCCGGCTGCTCAACCTGCACTTCACCGGGTCCAAGCAGCGCAGCAGCGTGCTGAGCGCGTTCCTCGGCCACCCCGAGCAGCGCGTCCCGTACATCCTGGGCATCGCGGGCAGCGTCGCGGTCGGCAAGTCGACCACGGCGCGGCTGCTGCACACCCTCCTGGCCCGCTGGCCGGAGCACCCGCACGTGGAGCTGATCACCACCGACAGCTTCCTGCACCCCAACGCGGTGCTGGAGTCCAAGAAGATCATGCATCGCAAGGGCTTCCCCGAGAGCTACGACCGGCGGGGGCTGGTCAGGTTCGTGGCAGAGGTGAAGGCGGGGGCCGCGGAGGTCAAGGCGCCCGTCTACAGCCACCTCGAATACGACATCGTCCCCGGCGCCGCCCAGACCGTGAAGAACCCCGACATCCTCATCATCGAGGGGCTCAACGTCCTGCAGCCCGCCCCGCCCACGTCCCTCGCGGTCAACGACTACTTCGACTTCTCCATCTACGTGGACGCCAAGGTCGAGGACATCCGCGCCTGGTACGTCGACCGCTTCCACAAGCTCCGCCGCACCGCCTTCGAGGACCCGAAGTCGTACTTCCGGCACATAGCCGAACTATCCTACGACGAGGCCACCGACTTCGCCCGCAACGTCTGGCGGGACATCAACGAACGCAACCTCATCGAGAACATCGCCCCCACCAGAGGACGAGCCGACCTCGTCCTCAAGAAGGGCGCCGACCACTCCGTACGGCGGGTACGCCTCCGCCAGACCTGAACGCCTCCTCGTACAGGTAGCGCGCGAACCTGCCGGCGCACTCCTGATCGTCGATGCCGGCGAACCAGCACTCCTCACCGTGGTCGTGGCACCAGAACCAGATCATGTGAGGGAGCCTCGCGTATGCCTATCAACACATCGTCAAGGTCCGATCGACGACAATGAGCCCGTGCTTCATCTCCGACTGATCGTCCCGGCCGCGCGCACCGAAGAGGCCACGGCGGTGCTGGAGGACTCCCCCGGCGTCACCAACATCGTCGTGCTCCCGGGCGCGGGCCGGGAGCCGCGGGGCGACGTCGTCCTCTGCGACGCGGCCAGGGAGTCGGCCAACGAGGTGCTCGGCCGGCTCAAATGGCTGGAGACCGAGGGCTCCATCGCCGCCGAGCAGGTCGATCTGTCGCTGTCCAAGGCCGCGGAGGAGGCCGTCGAACAGGCTCCCGGCGAGCCCGACGACGCCGTCATCTGGGAGCAACTGGCCCAGAAGGTCCACGCCGAATCCCGCCTGACCTGGGCATACATCGCCTTCCTCGCCATCGCCACCCAGCTCGCGGGCATCGGCGTGCTGCAGAACTCCCCGATCCTGATCGTCGGCGCGATGGTGCTCGGCCCCGAGTTCGGCGCGGTCGCGGCCATCTGCTTCGGCCTGCTGCGCCGCCGCTGGCACCTGGTCGTGACCGCGCTGCGCACGCTGGTCATCGGCTTCACCGTGGCGATCGCCATCACGTACGCGTGCGCGCTCGTCTCCCACTGGTGGGGCTGGATCGACATCGGCAACCTCACCTCGAACGAGGAGGTCCGGTTCATCGTCAAGCCCGACCGCTGGTCGTTCATCGTCGCGCTGCTGGCGGGCGCGGCCGGGGTGCTGTCGGTCACGGCGGGCAAGTCGTCGGCCCTGGTCGGCGTCTTCATCTCGGTCACCACGGTGCCGGCCGCCGGCTACGTGGCCGTCGCGGCGGCGCTGTCGGACTGGCGGGAGGTCGCCCCGTCGGTCGCGCAGCTCGCGATCAACATCGTGGGCATGGTCATCGCGGGCACCACGACGCTCGTGATCCAGCGGAGATTCTGGCCTCAAGTAGGACGGCGTTCATCCGTTTGACTGAGGTACCGGCGCCGGTGGGGCTAGTAGATTCCGGCACATGCACATCCTCGCCACCGAGGGGCTGACCAAACAATTCACCACGGTCACCGCGATCGATCGGCTCACGGTCACCGTGGGTCCCGGCATCACGGGCCTGGTGGGGGCGAACGGCGCCGGAAAGTCGACGCTGATCAAGATCCTGCTCGGCCTGCTGCCGCCGTCCGGCGGCGGCGCGCGCGTGCTGGACCTGGACGTCACCACGAAGGGCGCCGAGATCCGCAAGCTCGTCGGCTACATGCCCGAGCACGAATGCCTGCCCCCCGACGTCTCCGCCACCGAGCTGGTCGTCCACCTTGCCCGGATGTCCGGCCTGCCCCGCACCGCCGCCCGCGAGCGCGCCGCCGACGTCCTGCGTCACGTCGGCCTGGCCGAAGAGCGCTATCGCCCGGTCGGGGGCTACTCCACCGGCATGAAACAGCGGGTCAAACTGGCCCAGGCGCTGGTCCACGACCCGAAACTGATCTTCCTCGACGAACCCACCAACGGCCTCGACCCGCGCGGACGCGACGAGATGCTCACGCTGATCAGGCGCATCGGCACCGAGTTCGGCATCAGCGTGCTGGTCACCTCCCACCTGCTGGGCGAGCTGGAGCGCATCTGCGACCACGTGATCGTCATCGACGGCGGGCGGCTGCTGCGCTCGTCCGCGATCGGCGAGTTCACCCAGACCACCGAGACCGTCGCGGTCGAGGTGGACGAAGGGCTCGACGAGCTGGCCGCCCGGCTGTCCGGCGACGGGCAGACCGTCTCGCGGCAGGGCCGCCTGCTGGTCGTCGAGGTGCGGGGGCCCGAGACGTACGACGCCATCCGCGACGCCACGGCAGACCTCGACCTGGCCCTCATCCGCCTCGAACAGGGCCGCCACCGCATCGAGGACGTCTTCAGGGAGGAGGCGGCGCATGTCTGAGATCTACGACATCGGCTACCGCCACTACGACGGCCCCCGGCTCGGCCGCGGCTACTCGACCAGGGCGCTGGCCGTACACAGCCTGCGCGGCGTCTTCGGCCTCGGCCGCCCGGCCCGCAGCAAGATCGTGCCGTTCGCCCTGGCGACCATCATGCTCGTGCCCGCCGTCGTGAGCATCGCCATCATGGCCCTGGCCAGGCAGCCCGGCATCCCGTACAGCGGGTTCGCGGTCATCATGCAGGCCGTGATCGCCATCTTCCTGGCCGCGCAGGCGCCCACCGTGGTCGCGCCCGACCTGCGCTACCGCGTCCTGCCGCTCTACCTGTCGCGGCCCGTCTCGATCGCCGAGTACGTCGGCGCCAAGGTCACGGCGATGACCGTGGCGGTCTTCGCCCTGGTCGCCACCCCGCTGACCGTGATGTACGTCGGCGAACTGGTGGTGGACCTGCCCGGCCCCCCGGCCACCGGCGAATACCTCGGGTCCATGGTCACCGCGCTGCTGCTGGCCCTGCTGCTGTCGGCGTTCGGGCTGGCGCTGGCCTCGTTCACGCCGCGCCGCGGCCTCGGCGTGGCCTCGGTCATCACCGTGTACCTGCTCGCCTCCGCGTCGGTCCCGATCATCTACGCCTCGATGGCCGTGACGGGCAACGAGGAGGCCGCCGCCTGGGCCTGGCTGATGAACCCGTTCTGGCTGGTCGACTCGGTGCAGAGCTGGCTGTTCGGCACCCCGCCGCACTCCATCGAGGGCGGCTACCCGAGCGGGCCCGCCTCGGCGGCGATCCTGGTGGTGCTGATCGGCGCCGCCGTGGCCGCCCTGGCCCTGCGTTACCGGAAGGCGGCCGCGCAATGAGGATCGAGCTCTCACAGGTCTCCCGCTGGTACGGCAACGTGGTCGCGGTCAACGACGTCACGATGACCATCGGTCCCGGCGTCACGGGCCTGCTCGGCCCGAACGGCGCGGGCAAGTCGACGCTGCTGCACATGATGTCCGGCTTCCTCGCCCCGTCGGGCGGCACGGTCACCCTCGACGGCACCCCCGTCTGGAAGAACCACCAGATCTACCGGAACATCGGCCTGGTCCCGGAGCGGGAGGGCGTCTACGGCTTCCTGACCGGCTGGCAGTTCGTGCTGTCCGCCGCCCGCCTGCACGGCCTGCCCGACCCGGAGGAGGCCGCCCGCAAGGCCCTGGCCACGGTCGAGATGGAGGAGCCGAAGGACCGGCGGGTCGAGACGTACTCGAAGGGCATGCGCCAGCGCGTCAAGGTCGCCGCGGCCCTCGTCCACGACCCGGCCGTGCTGCTGCTCGACGAGCCGTTCAACGGCATGGACCCGCGCCAGCGCCTGCACCTGATGGACCTCGTCAGGAACATGGGCGCGAGCGGGAAGACGATCCTGTTCAGCTCCCACATCCTGGAGGAGGTCGAGCGGGTCGCCCAGCAGATCGAGGTGCTGGTCTCGGGCCGGCACGCGGCGTCGGGCAACTTCCGCGAGATCAGGCGGCTGATGACCGACCGGCCCCACCTGTTCATGATCCGTTCCAGCGACGACAGGCGGCTCGCCGCCGCCCTGGTCCGCGACGACTCGACCGGCGGCATCACGCTGCGCGCCGACGGCATGGAGGTCCAGGCCACCGAGTTCCGCCGGTTCGCCCGCCTGCTGCCCCGGGTGGCCAAGGCGGAGGGCGTACGCCTGCACGAGGTCTCCCCGGCGGACGAGGACCTGGAGAGCGTGTTCTCGTACCTCATCAACAGGAGCTCGTGAGATGAACACAGTCGTTGCCGGCATCACCTACCGCGCCCTGCTCGGCCGCCGGCGGATCGTCCTGCTCCTGCTGCTCCCCGTGGCCCTGATCGGCCTGGCCGTGCTGCTGCGCGCGTTCGGCGCCGCCGACCAGGCCACCGCCGTGGAGCTGATGAAGAGCTTCGCGATCGGCACCATGCTGCCGCTGCTCGGCCTCATCGCCGGCACCGGCGTCATCGCCCCCGAGATCGACGACGGCACCATCATCCACCTGCTGTCCAAGCCGATCTCCCGCCCGGTCATCGCCCAGACGAAGTTCCTGGTCGCGGTCACGATGCTGGCCGTCTTCGCGGCCCTGCCGACGTACGTGGCGGCCTTCATCCTGGTGGGCAACGAGGACGACATCGCCGTCGGATTCGCCACCGGCTCGCTGGTGGCCGGCATCGCGTACGCCGCCGTGTTCCTGCTGCTCGGAGTCGTCACCCGGCACGCCGTCACGATCGGCATCATCTACGCCCTGGTCTGGGAGAGCCTGGTGGGCAACCTGATCGCCGGGGCCCGCAGGTTCTCGATCCAGAGCTGGGGGCAGTCGATCGCCGACCAGATCTCCGCATCGCCCTTCCTGGAGGCGGACGTCGCCCTCGGCTTCGCCGTCCCCGCCCTGCTCGTGGTCACCGTCGCGGCCGTCTTCTGGGCCGGTCAGCGCCTGCGCGTCTTCTCGCTCACCGGCGACGAATGACCGCACGCGTACGGCCCGCGAGCATGCTCGCGGGCCGTACGGCGAAGGTGTTCAGACGCAGGCGACGCGCACGACGTCGGCCAGCCGGCCCGCCACCTGGGTGGCGTGCTCCTCGGAGGCCGCCTCCACCATGACCCGGATCATGGGCTCGGTGCCGCTCGGCCGGATCAGCACCCGGCCGGTCTCCCCGAGCTCCGCCTCCGCCTCGGCGACGGCCGCGACGAGCTCGGGCACCGACGCCTTGCCCTTGTCCACGTCCTTGACGTTGATCAGGATCTGCGGCAGCGGCGTCATCACCGCGGCCAGCTCCTTGAGCGGCACCCCCGACTTGGCCATCACGCCCAGCAGGTGGAGCGAGGTGAGCAGCCCGTCGCCGGTGGTGGCGTGGTCGAGCATGATGACGTGCCCCGACTGCTCGCCGCCCAGGTTGAAGCCGTCGGACTTCATCCGCTCCAGCACGTAGCGGTCGCCCACCGAGGTCTCCACCACGTTGATCCCGGCGTCACGCATGGCGAGCTTGAAGCCCAGGTTGGACATCACGGTCGCGACCACGGTGTCGTGGGCCAGCAGGCCCTCACCGTGCATGGCGGCGGCGAGGATCGCCATGATGTGGTCGCCGTCGATGACCGCGCCCGTGTGGTCGACCGCCAGGCAGCGGTCGGCGTCGCCGTCGTAGGCCACGCCCAGGTCGGCACCGCGCGAGATGACCACCTGACGCAGCTTGTCCAGGTGGGTCGAGCCGTGGCCGGCGTTGATGTTGAGCCCGTCGGGACGGGCGCCGATGGCCTCGACCCGCGCACCCGCGCGCAGCAGCGCCTCCGGCGCCACCATGTGCGCGGCCCCGTGGGCGCAGTCGACCACGATGCTCAGCCCGTCGAGCGGCGCGCTCATCGTGGTCAGCACGTGCGAGATGTAGCGGTCCGCCTCCCCGTACGCGTCGCGCACGCGCCCGACGCCGGAGCCGACGGGGAAGCTCCAGTCCTCACCGAGCCGCCGCTCGATCTCGTCCTCGACCGCGTCGGACAACTTGAAGCCGCCACGCGCCAGGAACTTGATGCCGTTGTCCGGCGCGGGATTGTGCGAGGCCGACAGCATGACGCCGAGATCGGCGCCGAGCGCGGCGGTGAGGTGGGCGACGGCCGGGGTGGGCAGCACGCCGAGGCGCAGCACATCCACTCCAGACGCCGCGAGGCCGGCGACCACGGCGGCCTCGAGAAACTCTCCCGAGGCACGCGGGTCCCGGCCCACGACCGCCACCGGACGACGTCCGGTGGCGGCGAACGCGCCTGCATCGCCGAGGACGTGAGCAGCCGCCACGGAAAGATCCATGGCGAGCTCCGCCGTGAGGTCGCGGCCCGCGACCCCACGTACCCCGTCGGTGCCGAAAAGGCGCGCCAACTTAGCGCTTGCTGTACTGCGGAGCCTTGCGGGCCTTCTTGAGGCCGTACTTCTTCCGCTCCGTGGCGCGGGCGTCACGGGTCAGGAAGCCGGCCTTCTTCAGCGGCGGGCGGTTGACCTCGACGTCCAGGATCGCCAGGGCCCGGGACAGGCCCATGCGCAGCGCGCCGGCCTGGCCGGTGACGCCGCCGCCGTCGATGCGGGCGATGATGTCGAAGGCCTCCTCGGCACCGAGCACCACGAAGGGCTCGTTGACGATCTGCTGGTGGACCTTGTTCGGGAAGTAGACGTCCAGCGAACGACCGTTGATCGTCCACTTGCCGGTGCCAGGGACGATGCGCACGCGGGCGATCGCCTCCTTACGGCGGCCGGTGCCGTACGAGTTGCCCGTGGTGACGGGCTTGCGCACGGGAGCGTCGGCGCTGGCGGCGGACTCGGTGGTGTACTCGGACGGGAAGTCCTCGCCGGAGTACTCCTCCAGCTCGGCCTCGACGGCCGTCTCGACACCGGTGGGCTCAGCCACGGTTCTCCTCTAACTCTTTCGAACTACTACTGGGCGATCTGGGTGATCTGGAACGGCACCGGCTGCTGAGCCTGGTGCGGGTGCTCGGAACCCGCGTAGACCTTCAGCTTCTTGGCCATCTTCCGACCGAGGGAGTTCTTCGGCAGCATGCCCTTGACGGCCTTCTCGACTGCCTTGTCCGGCCGCTTCTCCATGAGCTCGCCATAGGTGACGGAACGCAGACCGCCCGGGTAGCCCGAGTGGCGGTAGGCCTTCTTCTGCTCAAGCTTGTTGCCACTGAGCGCGATCTTGTCCGCGTTGATGACGATGACGAAGTCACCGGTGTCGACGTGGTTGGCGAAGATCGGCTTGTGCTTGCCGCGGAGCAGGATCGCGACGTGGCTGGCCAGCCGGCCCAGCACGACATCGGTCGCGTCGATGACGTACCACTGACGCTGGACGTCGGCGGGCTTCGGTGAGTACGTGCGCACGGTCGTAGCCTTCTTTATGCTCGCGTCTTCGGCGCTGTCGGATGCGACAGCTACATTGGTCGGTCGGTGCGGGCACACGACGGCCCGGACCTTCCGTCTCCCTCACCACGGGAGATGACGCCGGACGCGCCGCGCATTGGTCACGCTGGACCTATGCACACAACGAACCTAAGCTACCCGCCCGGAGGCGTGCAGGTCAAAAGACCGGTAACCCTGGCTGAGTCTACCTGACGTAGAACGGTTCGATTTCGTTTCCCTGGGACCCCTTCTTTCTCAGGACCAGACATCTCTATCGTTAGCGGCGGTATGTGGCGGAACTCTCACACCCGGCAAACCCAGCGCGGCCTTCAGCGCCGGAGCCGTCTGGGCGTGCTGACCTGCCTCCTCGCCGTGCTGTTCACGGGCGTGCTCATCGGCAGGCTGACCGACGGCCCCGAGCCCACCCCCCACG
>NZ_SSXE01000361.1 GCF_021699195.1 Nonomuraea sp. MG754425
GTGGGGTGGTGACGGGTGGGTCATTGGCTCATTGTGTGACGGCCCGCCGCCCTCGCCCCGCCCGCGCGGGCCAAGGGGTATGGGAGTGAACCGGGGCCGCGCGCCCGTGCGTATCAGAGCAAGGGCCTGTCGGCATCGCGTGGCCGGGAGGACCGGGCCGTCAGCCGAACTCCTCGACGTACTCCTCCGTCGGTCCCAGTTCGGGCCGGTCCCGCAGTTCCAGGACGTCGCCGAGCCGTTCCAGCTCCAGGACCGTCACGGTGTTCGCGCCCGCGCGCAGCAGCGGGGCCGGGCAGTACAGCGTGACCTGGGGCCCGATGTCCCAGTGGCGGCCGAGCAGGAAGCCGTTGACCCAGACGAGGCCGCGGCCGGATCCCGGCAGGGCGAGGAAGGTGTCGGCGGGCTCCTCGACGCGCACGGTCGCCGCGGCGAACCCGGTCCGGACCGCGGGTCGCGGTGTGCAGCACCATGCCCGCGTCGAGCCCGAGGCGTTCGAACGAGGCGGGCCGCGGCCCGGCCGTGGTGCGGGCGGGCACGGCGCGGAGGCCGTCGAGCAGGCCGGTTCGGGGCACGAGCGGCACGCGCGCGGGCGGCAGCACCGGCATGCGCTCGGGCACCCGGACGGGACCCCGCGCGCCGAGCACCTCCCGCATGGCGTGGAACTCGGGGGTGAGCGTGCCGTCCTCGGCGATCGGGGCGTCGGAGTCGTAGCTGGTCGCGGTGGGTTGCAGGCGGCCGCCGGACTCGTTGGCGCCGGCCCACAGGCCGAAGTTGGTGCCGCCGTGCGCCATGTAGACGCTCACGCTGCCGCCGTCGGCGACGATCCCTTCGAGGGTGCGCACGGCGCTGTCCACCCCGCGTACGTGGTGCCGCTCGCCCCAGTGGTCGAACCAGCCGTTCCAGAACTCGGCGACGACGAACGGCTCCTCGGCCCGCCGCGAGGCGAGCAGCCGCCGGGCGGCCTCGGGCTTGGAGCCCAGGGTGACGCGGTGAGGGTGCCGGGCAGGGCGCCTCCGTCCAGCACGCGGACCGGTAGCACCCGCGCTCAGCCGAGTTCCTCCCGGTACAGGGTCGTGAGCAGCGGCAGGGTGCGGGCGGCCACCTCGGCGGGCGAGCTGGGGCAACCGCGGTGGAGCCAGTCGGTGGCGACGCCGAGTAGCGCGCCGGCGGTGAAGGCGGCGGGCACGTCGTGCGGGGTGTCGGCGGTGAGGTCGGGCACGCCGGTGGCGGTGCGGTGAGCGTAGACGGCCACGGTGGCGCGGTGGCGGACGTGCTCCATGACGCGTGCGCTCCCCCGCGGCCCCAGCACGCTGCGGTAGAGGCCGGCGTGCTCGGCCAGGTGCGCGAAGAAGGTGAGCAGCGTGTCGGTCTTGGCCCCGGACGGGTCCGCCGCATCCGGGCCAGGGGGCCCGCCGGGGATGGCCTCGATGAGTTCGTCGATCATCGCCGTGCAGGCGGCGGCGGCCAGTTCGTGCACGTCGCGGTAGTGGTCGTAGAAGGTGGAGCGGCTCACGCCCGCGCGCTCGGCGACGTCGGCCACGCTGATCGCCGACAGGTCACGGTGCTGGACGAGCTCGATCAGGGTGGCTCTCAGTGCGGCCTGCGTGCGACGCACCCTCGGGTCGGCGTGTTCTTCGCCACGGTCTCTGGTGCTCGTCGTCACGCACGTCAGTGTAGTGTCTCGGACAATTGAAGGTTAGGCTACAGATGTAGGGAAGTTGTGCTGTCGGACCCCCGTTCTGATGGGAGAACCTTGACCACCGACTCCGCCGAGACGCTCCAGACCGCCCGCGGCTGCCCCTTCGCCCCGCCCGAGCAGCACCTGCGGTTCCTTCGCGAGCAGCCCGTCACCAAGGTGACACTGCCGACGGGCCGGGACGCCTGGGTGGCCGCGCGCTACGAGGACATCCGGACGATCCTGAGCGACCCGCGCTTCAGCGCCGACCGCCGCCACCCCAACTCGCCCCGGCTGAGCAGCGCCGACGGGCAGATCAGCCACTCGCCGCTGCCGAAGATGATGCTGGAGATGGACCCGCCCGAGCACGGCCACGCCCGCCGCCAGGTGATCGGCGAGTTCACCGTGCGGCGCATGGCGGCGCTGCGCCCGCGCATCCAGCAGATGGTGGACGAGCACCTCGACGCCATGCTCGCCGGCCCGGGCCCGGCCGACCTGGTCACGGCGCTGGCGCTGCCGGTGCCGTCGCTGGTGATCTGCGAGCAGCTCGGCGTGCCGTACGCCGACCACGACTTCTTCCAGGTCCACTCGGCGCAGTTGCTCAACCGCAAGGCCACCGAGCAGGAACGGCAGCACGCCGTGCTGGAGCTGGCCGTCTACCTCGACAAGCTGATCACGGCCAAGGAGCAGGAGCCGACCGACGACCTGCTCGGCCGCCAGATCGCCAAGCAGCGCGAGAACGGCGAGGTGGACCACCAGGCGCTGATCAGCCTGGCGTTCCTGCTGCTGATCGCCGGGCACGAGACCACGGCCAACATGATCTCGCTGGGCACGTACATGCTGCTGGAGCACCCCGAGTCGCTCGACGCGCTGCGCGCGCAGCCGGACAAGATCCCGAGCGCGGTCGAGGAGCTGCTGCGTTTCTTCACCATCGCCGAGCTGGCGATGGCCCGGGTGACCCTGGAGGACGTCGAGCTCAGCGGCACCGTGATCCCGGCGGGCTCCGGCGTGGTCATGCTGGCCAACGCCGGCAACCGCGACCCGGAGGTGTACCAGGACCCGGAGCGGTTCGACATCGACCGCGACGACCGCAGCCACCTCGCCTTCGGCTACGGCGCCCACCAGTGCCTGGGGCAGAACCTGGCCCGCGTCGAGCTGGAGATCGTCTTCGAGACGCTGCTGCGACGGGTGCCGGGGCTGCGGCTGGCCGTGCCCGCCGAGGAGCTGTCGTTCAAGGACGACTCCACCGTCTACGGCATGCACGAGCTGCCCGTCACCTGGTGACACCCTTTCCGAGCCCGTCCCGGCCGCGCGAGCGGGCCGGGGCGGGCTCCGGCGTTCGCTAGGCGACCGGGAGGTGGGCGCGCTCGCCGTTGTGGTCGAGGATCGACAGGATCTCGACCGGGCCCTCGTGGGCGCCGACGGCGTGCGGGGTCATCGTCGAGAACTCGGCCGCCTCGCCCGCCGCCACCAGGATGACCCGCTCCCCGAGCTGCAGCCGGGCGGTGCCGGACAGCACGGTGAACCACTCGCGGCCCGGGTGCACCTTCAGGTGGTCCGCGCCGGTGGGCCGCTCGGGGGTGATGCGCAGCTTCGCCGCGGTCACGCCGTGCGGGGAACGCTCGCGCGACAGCAGCCAGCTCGTCAGCCCGTGCTCGTGGCAGGGCTGCGGGCGGATCACCACGTCCTCGTCGTCGGCGGACTCGACGAGCTGGTCGAGCGTGGTGTCGAGGGCGCGGGCGATGGGGACGAGCTGGTCGAGCGCGATCCGGCGATGGCCGGTCTCGATGCGGCTCAGGTTCGACGGGCTGATGCGGCAGCGGGCCGAGAGCGCGTCCAGCGTCCAGCCGCGGGCCAGGCGCAGGCCGCGGATGCGGCGGCGGATCACGGCGTCGAGGTCCGTCTCTTGCGTCATGGGCAGGAGTCTATGCCGCACGGGCATGATGTTGACGTGAACGGGATGAAGGGATACGTTCCGGTAGATTTCACGGTTGTCCAAGGGAAATCCGGTGAGATGCCGGTGCGGACGCGCCACTGTATCCGGGGCTGAGACCCCGGGAGCCAGGTCGCTTGGACGGTCGTGACCTCGCTATATGGGACGCGTCACCCTGAGGAGGCCTGACATGAGTGGACTGTCCACTCCATCGACCATCCCCCTTCCCCGCCTGCGGCCATGGCTCCTGGCCGTACCCGTTCATCCGGCACGCCACGACACCCGGCATGCGCGCGGCCCGCTTCCCCGGCGGAGCCGACGACGCCGACCCGGCGGCCCTCACGCGCGCCGCCGGCCTGCGTCCGCTGGTGGCGGGACGGGCCGCGTGGATCTCGCCCGCCGTCGCCGCGCGGCGGACCGCCCTGGCCGCCGGCCTGGAACCACGCGTGCTCGACGCGCTCCGGGAGGCCGACTGCGGGCGGTGGCGCGGCCTGCCGTACGAGCGGGTCGCGCGGGAGGAGCCCGAGGCGCTGGCGCGCTGGCTGGCCGACCCGCACGCCGCGCCGCACGGCGGTGAGAGCCGGGCCGCGTTCGCCGGCCGGGTGGCGGCCTGGCTCGGCTCCGTGACGGCGGAGGCCGGGCCGGACGCGGCCGGGACGGTCGTCGTCTGCGACGCCGGGGTCATCAGGGCGGCGCTCGGGCAGGCCCTGGGCCTGGACCCGACGGCCACGACCCGATTCGATCTCGCGCCCCTGTCCGCCACCGAACTGGCCGCGGCGCGGGACGGCTGGCGGGTCTCGTACGTCAACCGAAAGGTCTGAGTTTTGATCGTCACCTATCCGTTCAGCGCCGTGGTCGGCCTCGCCGACCTGAAGCTGGCGCTGGTGCTCAACGCCGTCTCGCCCCGGGTGGGCGGCGTGCTCGTCCGCGGCGAGAAGGGCACCGCCAAGTCCACGATCGTGCGGGCGCTGGCGGCCCAGTTGCCCACCGTGGAGGTGGTGCCCGGCTGCCGGTTCGCCTGCGATCCGGCCGCGCCCGGCACCGGGTGCCCCGACGGGCCGCACGAGCCGGCCGCCGGGGGCGACAGCCGTCCCGCCGCGCTGGTGGAACTGCCGGTCGGCGCGTCGGAGGACCGGCTGGTCGGCTCGCTCGACGTGGAGCGGGCGCTGACGGAGGGCGTGAAGGCGTTCGAGCCCGGCCTGCTGGCCGCCGCGCACCGCGGCGTCCTGTACGTGGACGAGGTGAACCTCCTGCACGACCACCTCGTCGATCTGCTGCTGGACGCCGCCGCGCTCGGGACGTGCTACGTCGAGCGCGAGTCCGTGTCCGTCCGGCACGCCGCCCGCTTCCTGCTCGTGGGCACCATGAACCCGGAGGAGGGCGAGCTGCGCCCGCAGCTCCTCGACCGGTTCGGGCTGACGGTCGAGGTCAGGGCGTCCCGCGATCCTGCCGAACGCGCCGAGGTGGTGCGGCGGCGGCTCGCCTTCGACGCCGACGCCACGGCGTTCGCGGAGCGGTGGGCCGGGGAGGAGGCCGCGCTGGCCCACCGGATCGCCGCCGCCCGCGCCCGGGTGGGCGGGGTGCGGCTGCCGGACGCGCGGCTGCGGCAGATCGCGACGGTGTGCGCGGCGTTCGAGGTGGACGGGCTGCGCGCCGACCTCGTCACCGCCAACGCCGCCGTCGCCCACGCCGCCTGGCAGGGCCGCGACACGGTCACCACCGAGGACGTGCGCGCCGCCGCCCGCCTGTCGCTGCCGCACCGCAGGCGGCGCGACCCGTTCGACGCCCCCGGCCTGGACGAGGCGCTGCTGGACGAGCTCCTGGAGCGGACGTCCGGCGACGACGACCCGGACGACCCCCGAGACGACGGCCCGCCCGAGG
>NZ_SSXE01000362.1 GCF_021699195.1 Nonomuraea sp. MG754425
CCGCCAGGGACCCCGCCCGGCACCGCGCTCGCCGTCGTGCCCGCTGCCGTCCTGGATCAACGGCCCCGGGTGGCACCGGGCTGAGCGTCGGAGGGGTCGCGGAGGGGCAGCGCCTCGGCGGCGGTCAGGCCGGCTCGGGCCCCGGCCCGCAGCCGGGCGCGCGCCTGCGCGCTCGTCCGCGGCCGGTACCCCGGCTGCCGCCCGCACCCGCAGGGCTCGAACCCCTCGTACGTGAGCCCCGCCTCCAGCACCGCGGCGACAGCCCGCCACCCGCGCTCGTCCGCCCGGCGCGGCGCGGCGAAGTCGTGCCCGGCGTACCGCATCGGAAGGCGGCAGCGGGGGCAGCGGTGCTCGCCCGCGCGCCAGGGCTGCTTGTGGCTGCGGCGGCAGGGCCGGCAGACGTAGTGGACCTTGTAGTGGACGAACGCGTACGTGCACACAGTCCGCCAGGCTACCGACCGGCTGATCACGCCCGCGCCCCGTTTTCCGGCCCCGGGCGGCTACCGCGTCCGCCCCTCCGAGGCCCGCCGGGCGATCAGCCGTTCGACGCCGTCGAGCAGCAGGCCGAGGCCGAAGCGGAAGTCCTCGTCGTCCACCCAGCCCTCGACGCCGCCCAGCGCCCCCGCGCGCACGGCCGCCGACAGGGCGGGGTAGGTCTCGGGGTCGAGCACCTCGGCCAGCAGATCGCCGTAGTCGGAGACGCCCCCGATGTCGGTCTCGTCGAACTCCCCGAATCCGGACCCGGCGTTGTGCACGAGGGCGGCGTCGGTCAGCGCGTACCCGGTCAGGCTGCTGGCCACGTTGATCTTCTCGCCGTCGTCGAGCCCGGTGCCGTCGAGGGCGGCCAGCGCGCGGTCGAGCCAGAGCAGCCGCCGGGGGCCGAGCGGCGGGGCGAAGCGGCTGATCGACAGCAGCCAGTCGTGCTCGAGCACGATGTCGCGCTGGGCCTTGGTCCACTGGGCCAGGTAGTCGCGCCAGGGCCGGCCGCCCGGCTCGGGCGGTGCCGGCACCACGGCGTCGGCCATCGACGTGAGCAGGTCCTCCTTGCTGCCGACGTAGCGGTACAGCGCGGTGGCCGCCACGCCCACCCGGGAGGCCACGCTGCCCATCGACACCCCGGCCAGCCCGTCGGCGTCGGCGATCTCGATGGCCGCGGCGGTGATCGTGGCCAGGTCGATCCGGGGCCGCGGCCCTCTGCGCGGCGCGGGCTCGCGCCCCCACATCCGTTCCAGCATGGGGGACAGCCGCCGGGCAGGCTCCATCAGAAATCCTCCTTGACTCGCTCCTAGGATTCTGCATTACGCTGAAACTATGAACGTCATACACAGTAAGGCATTCACAGATGCCATCAGCGCCCGCGGGCTCACCAAGTCCTTCGGCGCGACGCCGGTGCTCACCGGCGTCGACCTGACCGTGCCCACCGGCTCGCTGCTGGCGCTGCTGGGCCCCAACGGCTCGGGGAAGACGACCACCGTACGGATCCTGACCACGCTGCTGGCCCCGGACGGCGGCACCGCCACGGTGGCCGGCCACGACGTGACCCGCGAGAGCGCGCAGGTGCGCCGCGCCATCGGCCTGACCTCCCAGCAGGCCACGGTCGATCCCCTGCTGACCGGGCGGGAGAACCTGGAGTTGTTCGCCGGCCTGTACCACCTGGGCCGCCGCCAGGCGCGACGGCGGGCGGAGGAACTGCTGCAGCGCTTCGACCTGGCCGACGCGGCCGGACGCCGGGCCGGGACGTACTCCGGCGGCATGCGACGCCGCCTCGACCTGGCGGCGAGCATGGTCTCGGCGCCGCGCATCCTGTTCCTCGACGAGCCCACGACCGGCCTCGACCCGCGCAGCCGGGCCGAGCTGTGGTCGGTGATCCGCGAGCTGCTCGGCTCGGGCACCACCATCCTGCTGACCACCCAGTATCTGGAGGAGGCCGACCAGCTCGCCGACCGCGTCGTGGTGATCAACGGGGGCCGCGTGGTCGCCGACGACTCCCCCGACGCGCTCAAGCGCCAGGTCGGCGCGGAGCGCCTGGTGCTGCGCCCGGCTCTGCCCGGCGACCTGCCCCGCGCGGGGGCGGCCCTGCCCGGGTCCCACCCGGACGCCGAGGCCGGAGAGCTCACGCTGGCCCTCCAGGGGCCCGACCACCTGCGCCACACCCTGGACGTCCTGCACCGGGCGGGCGTCCCGCTCGACCGGGTGGAGCTGCGCGCCCCTACCATGGACGACGTCTTCTTCGAGCTCACGGCGGCGGCGGCATGAGCGCCCCCACCGCGGCCCCCGCCACCGGCACCACCACCGGCCCCTTCACCGCCGCCGCCGACCTGAGCCGCCTGGTCGTCCGCGACCTGCGCCGCGACCTGCGGCTGCTGGACGGCCTCATCGTGAACACGGCACTGCCCGTGATGATCATGGTGCTGTTCGTCTACGTGTTCGGCGGCGCGATCACGACCGGCTCCAGCGGGCTGGACTACGTCGACTTCGTCGTGCCCGCCGTCCTGCTCATGTCGGGCGGGTACGGAGCCTCGCTGACCGCCGTGACCATCTCCGACGACATGACCGGAGGCATGATCGACCGCTTCCGCACCCTGCCGATCAGCGGCTGGGTGGTCCCCGCCGGGCACGTCGTGGCCTCGGTCGTGCGCAACCTGGCCTCCTCGGCCATCGCGCTGGGCGCCGCGCTCGTGCTCGGGTTCCGGCCTGACGCCACGCTCGCCGAGTGGGCGCTGGTGCTGGCCCTGGTGACCGGGTACGTGCTGGCGATGTCCGCGCTGGCGGCCGTGTGGGGGCTGCTGGTCAGCTCGTCCCAGGCGGCCGGGGCGTTCAGCTTCGTCGTGCTCTTCCTGCCGTACGTGTCGGACGGCATCGTCCCGGCCCAGACCATGCCGGGCGTGCTGAGCGACTTCGCCTACAACCAGCCGCTCACGCCGATCATCGAGACCATGCGCGCGCTCCTGCTGGACCTGCCCATGGGCTCGTCGGGGGCGGTGGCCGCCGCGTGGCTCACCGGCACGGTGGTGCTCTGCGTGCCGGCGGCGGCGCTGCTGTTCCGGCGCAGGACGTCCTCACGCTAGCAGGAGGGTCAGGCCGCCGGTGGTGTAGCAGATCATCAGCACGAACAGCGGGATCTGTCCCGCGACCGCGCGGGCCGGCGGCAGCAGCCGGACCGAGCGGTCATGGGCGGCCACCACGCCCGCGACGTGACCGGCCACGATCGAGAGCACCTGCACGGTGGCGATCGTGGCGGGGGCGACGGCGTTCTGGTCCGCCCCGGCGTCCAGGCCCAGCGCCAGGACGATCGCGTGCCGGCCCTCGATGACCAGCAGCGAGAAGTAGTGCGCGACCAGGTAGCCGACGGCGATCGGCAGCAGCGAGTGGGCGAAGCGGGGGGCCAGGCCCCTCGTGCCGCCGATCAGGCCGGCCGCGCCGAGGCAGGCGACGTACAGCGCGGCCACGCCCGCGACGGCCGCCACCAGGCCGAGCGTGCCGAGCCCGGTGCGGCCGAGCGGGCCGGACTGCAGGGCGTCCACCCAGACCGGGCTGGTGGACCAGCCGTCGTAGGCGGTGCTGCCGAGCAGCACGCAGACCGTGGCGACCAGGCCGGGGGCCGGCTCGATGGCGTCCAGGCCGTCGAAGGGGCCGCGCAGCACGCGCCGGCCGTCCGCGCGCCTGCCCAGGGGCGACAGGTGGCCGATCAGGGTCGAGTACACCTCGAACGGGTCACCGCGCTCCAGCCAGGCGTGGCCGTACACGAGGGTGCCGGCGAGCTGGGCGGCGGCGTACAGGATGAGGAAGGCCAGCAGGGTGAGGGGGGCG
>NZ_SSXE01000363.1 GCF_021699195.1 Nonomuraea sp. MG754425
GCGGGAGGGCCTCGTGATCTCACGTCGCGCCGGTGGGAGGGCCTCGTGATCTCGCGTGGGGAGCGGGTGGCCAACTACGTCATCCTGTCGGCGTTCGCCGCCTTCGCCCTCTACCCGATCGTGGTGATCCTGGCGGCCGCGCTCGGTCCCGCCGACAGCGGCGACACGGCCGGCCTCGCGAACTTCGCCGCGGCCTGGGAGGCCGGCCGGTTCGGCTCGTACCTGCGTACCAGCCTGGCGGTGTCGGTGTTCGTCGTGGTCGTCAGCGTCGTGTTGTCGATCATGAGCGGGTACGCGTTCGGCACCATGCGCTTTCGCGGCCGGTCCCTGCTGTTCTACCTGTTCATGCTCGGGATCATGATGCCGAGCGAGGCCGTGGCCGTGCCGCTCTACTTCGACCTGCGCTCGCTGGGGCTGATCGACACGTTCTGGTCGATCACGCTGCCTCAGGTGGCGTTGTCGGTGGCGTTCGGCACGTTCTGGATGCGGGCGTACTTCCTGGCCTCCAACCGGGCGATCGTCGAGGCGGCCCGCATCGACGGCGCGTCGAGCTGGCGCATCCTGTGGCAGGTCCTGCTACCGGCGGCCCGGCCCGCGATCGTCACGCTGATCGTCCTGGTGTTCATGTGGACGTGGAACGAGTTCCTCATCCCGCTGATCATGGTGACCAGCGAGTCGCTGCGTACGGCGCCGCTGGGACTGGCCTTCTTCCAGGGGCAGTACACCTCCGGGTTCACCCTGCTCGCGGCCGGTTCGGTCATTGTGGCCACGCCGGTCGTGATCTTCTACCTGTTCCTGCAGCGCCACTTCGTCCGCGGGCTGCTCCAGGGGGCGGTCCGCGAGTAGAACGGGAGGTTCGATGCACCTCAGGGCTCTCCGCCGAGGTCGTCCGGCGGCGATGGCCGTCGCGATGGCGCTCGCGCTCCTGCCCTCCGCACCAGCCGTGGCCGCCGCCGCGTCACCGTCGGCCACGGCCGGGGGAGCCGCCGCTCCCGTCGATCTCGACGCGCTGTTCGTCGGCGCGCACCCCGACGACGAGGCGTTCACGCTCTCGACGCTCGGCCAGTGGAAGGAGGACCACGACGTCCGCACCGGCGTGGTCACCGTCACCAGGGGCGAGGGCGGCGGGAACGCCGTCGGCCCGGAGGAGGGCCCGGCGCTCGGGCTGCTGCGCGAGGCCGAGGAGCGCACGGCGGTGGGGAAGGCGGGCGTGAGCGAGGTGTTCAACCTCGACGACGTCGACTTCTACTACACGGTGAGCGCGCCGCTGACCGACCGGGTGTGGGGTGGCGACACCCTGGAGAAGGTCGTCCGGCTCGTGCGCCAGACGCGTCCCGAGATCCTGCTCACCATGGACCCGGCGCCCACGCCGGGCAACCACGGCAACCATCAGGAGGCCGCCCGGCTGGCCGTCGAGGCGTTCTACGCGGCGGGCGACCCGAAGGCGTTCCCCGAGCAGATCAGCCGTGAGGGGCTGCGTCCCTTCGCGCCGGCGCGCCTGCTGACCGGCGGGGCGCGCGGCACCTCGCAGACGGGCCCGGCCTGCGCCTCGACGTTCCGGCCCGCCAACGCGGCGCAGAACGCGTTCGGCGTGTGGAGCGGGCGCGCCTCGACCGGCCTGGGCCGGACGTGGGCGGCCGTGGAGCGCGACGCGCAGCGCACGTACGCCTCGCAGGGCTGGGCCGGCTTCCCCGACGTGCCGTCCGATCCCGCCCAGCTCGGCTGCGACTTCTTCACCCAGGTGGACGCCCGGGTGCCGTTCCCCGCGCCGGGCAGCCCGGCCGCCGCGGCCCCGACGGCCATCCTCGACGGCGCGCTGACCAGGGCCGCCGGCACGGCCCCGCTCGGCACCCGGCTCGGGCTGCGGACGGGCTCGTTCGACGTCCGGCCCGGCACGCCGTTCACGGTCGAGGTCACGGCGACGGCACCGCCGGGCGAACCGCTCGGCCGCTCGTCGGTCACGCTGAGCGTCCCGGAGGGCTGGCAGGTCAGCCCCGCACCAGGCGATTCCGCCGCCGATCAGAGCGCCCCTGCCACAGGCGACCCTGCCACAGGCGACCCCGCCACGGGCGAGCCAGGCACCGGAGCCAGGGCGCCGGGTTCCGGCAAGCCGGGTTCGGGTGAGCTGGGTTCGGGTGAGCTGGGTTCGGGTGAGCTGGGTTCGGGTGAGCTGGGGAGGCTGGCTGCCGGGCGGAGCGGTTCGGCGACGTTCACGGTGACCCCGCCGCGGGATGCGGCCCTCGGCCGGGCGCGCGTCGCCGCGACGCTCACCACCGAACGGGGCGGCGGCTACACCGACCGGCAGGTGGAGGTCGGACGGTCCGTGCGGGGCGCGCAGCAGCCGCTCCCCCAGGTGGCCCAGTACGAGAAGTGGACCTCCGAGGTGGGCGCGCCGCAGTTGCGCGGCCTGGTCACCCCCGTGCTCACTCTCCCGTCGGGCGGCACCAGGCAGGTCGGCGTCGCCGTCACGAACGTCAGCGACGCGCCCGCCTCGGGCACCGTCCGCCTGGACCTCCCGTCGGGCTTCACCGCCGACCGCGCGGAGGCGGAGTACAGCGGGCTGGCTGCGGGCGCGACGACGACGCTGCCGTTCACCGTCACCAACTCCGACCCCACGTTGAAGACCTCCAACGAGGGCGGCGACTACGCCTACACCCTCACCACCTCAGGCGCGGACGGCTCCACCACCAGCCGCCCCGCCCTGGAGCTGGTCCCGGCCGCCTCGGTGCCCGAAGCTGCCGCGGCCCCCGACGTGGACGGCGCGGAGACCGACGGCGAGTACGGCGGCCCCGCCCTCGACATCTCCCGCCTGTGGGAGGGCACCGCCTGCTCCTCGGCGGCCGACTGCTCCGGCACGGCCAAGCTCGCCTGGCACGACGACACGCTGTACGTGCTGGTCCACGTCCGGGACGACGTTCTCGGCACGCGGCTTGCCGCCTCCGACTGCAAGCGGCACTGGCGTACCGACTCGGTGGAGGTCACCCTCGATCCGCGCGGCACGTCCGAGAACACCTCCACCACCTTCAAGGCCGCCGTCCTGCCGGTGACCGCCGAGGGGCCGCCCTGCCACCTCCGCGACGCCGACAACCGCCAGGGCCCCGGCGGGCAGACCGCGCCGGGCATGCGGGTGGCCTCCAAGGTCGCGGCCGGGGCGTACACGGTGGAGATGGCCATCCCCATGGAGATCCTGCCCGGCGCCGTCGATCCCGAGCACCTGGGGCTGAACATCCTGGTCTACGACTCCGACACCCAGGACAGAACCGGCCAGACCCGGATCGGCTGGTCGACGTGGGGCGGTGTGCAGGGCGACCCGTACCGCTGGGGCGTGGCCACCCTGCCCGGCTACCGGCCGCCGCCGGACCGCCCGGTCACCCCGCCCGACCCGGTGATCCCGGACACGGCCCTGTCGAGCCTGGACTCGCCGCAGTCGCTGGAGCAGTCGGTACGGGTGCACGTTCCGCCGGCCGGCGGGGCCGCGGCCCGGGCTTCGGAGACCGGCCAGGTCGTCTCCGCCTCCGGTGGCCGTGACGCGGTGCGGGTCACCCTCCGGGCCGCGGCGCGCGGCGAGGCGCACCTGTTCGTCCGGGACGCGCGGGGCACGGCGGGCAGCCGTGTCGTGACGGTGTCCGGCAAGGGCACGACCACCGTCACCGTGCCGCTGACCCGCGCCCTGGCCGAACGGCCGACGGTGGTGACCGGCTGGCAGGCCCCCGGCGGCGGAGCCGTTCGTACAGCGCCAGCGCCTCGGCCTGCCGTCCGCACCGATCGAGCACGACCAGCAGCCGCTCCCACAACGACTCGCGCAGCGG
>NZ_SSXE01000364.1 GCF_021699195.1 Nonomuraea sp. MG754425
GGGTCGGCGGGTTGCTGGACGGCCGGGAAGGACCCCGTCTGCCGATCCTGACCACCGGGAAAGGCGCCGCCCTGGCGTTCCGGAGGTTGCTGCACGGCGGGGAACGACCCCGTCTGGCGCGTCCCCGGGCCGCCGTCGGCCGCCGCGGGCAGCGGGAAGGACCCGCTCTGGCGCGGGTCGGCGGGTTGCTGGACGGCGGGTTGCTGGACGGCGGGTTGCTGGATGGCGGGGAACGACCCCGTCTGACGCGGTTCGCCCGCGCCCGCCTGGCCCTGGACGGCGGCGAAGGAGCCGGTCGTGGCCGGGGGCTGCGGCGCCGCGAAGGAGCCCGTGCCGGGGGAGGCGGACGCCTGGCCGCGCTGGAGCGGCCGGGTCACCTCCGGATGGCCCGCCTGGACGGCGGCGGGGGCCTCGCGCTGGGCCGGGATGCGTCCGAGGATCTCGCGGAAGACCGACCCGATGACGACTTCGGGCGTGGCCGACGGCGTGCTCAGGTCGCTGGGTGACAGGCGGCGCAGCCGCTGCCATCCGCCGAGCCCCGTGATCGCCGTACGGGTGGCCTCGGGCCAGCCGGGCAGCGACGGGTCGATGTGGTGAACCGTCAGCGCGGGCAGCAGGTCGGCCAGCGGCAGGTGGTCCCATCGGGAGGAGGCCAGCCGGGCCAGCCGTTCGCAGATCCAGTCGAGACCCGCCGTGCCGAGCGCCTTCGACAACGCGAGGGACGACCACCATCCCGCGGGCAGTCGCGGATCACCCAACGCCTCGGCCACCTGCTGTGGGCGGCTCCAACGCAGCGCAGGGACTAGGTCGCTCAGGCAGATCGATGACTCGACTTCCATCGGCGGACCTTATCCTCCCCAGTGAGCCGCGTGGTGCTGCTTGTAACGCATGTGGCTAATGGTGCAGCCTACGCGGCAAGCTATCAATCAGTGTGAATAGGGTAAAGACGGTTCAGATCCAAACCGTATCGCGGACGGCCCCCCACCTGGGCCACACATGCGGCTCCGGCACGGCAACCCGCCTCCAAAGCCGCCTGCTCAGCGGCTCCGGAAAGGGTCGCGGCGAGGAATCCGGCGGCGAACGCGTCACCCGCCCCCGTGGAGTCCACCACCTCGGCGGACATCCCCTCCGACGACGCCACCACGTCGCCGTCCACGGCGGCCAGCGCGCCCCGCGCGCCCAGCTTCACCACCGCTGTGCCGTATCTCTCACTCAGGAGCACGGCCGCCCGCTCCGCCGTCGCCGCGCCGCTGAGGAGGAGGGCCTCGTCGAGGTTGGGGATGATCAGTCCGGCCGGGCCGGTCTCGCGGGCGAAGCGCTCGACGCCGAACTCGCGCAGCGGGCCCGTCGAGGCCGGATCGACGCTGATCCGGACGCCCGCCGCGGCGGCGTCCGCCATGGCCCGCTCCGCCAGGCCCCGCCCGGCCTCGGCGAACAGCACGTACCCGGACAGGTGCAGCCGGGTCACGCCGTCGAGCAGGCCGGGGTCCCAGTCGTCCGCCGAGATCAGGCCGCCCGCGCCGCGGTTGGTGAGCATCGAACGCTCGCCGCTCTTGTCCACCATCGCGATCACGACGGCCGTGGGATGGTCGGGATCCACGGCCATGTGCGGGTGCACGCCCGCCTTGGCCAGTTCGGTGGTGTGCCACTCGCTGCTGTCGTAGCCGAGCTTGGCCAGCAGGTGGACCTCGGCGCCCAGATGGGCGGCCCAGGCGGCGGTGTTCGCGCCGGAGCCGCCGGCGCGCAGGACGATCTCGGCCGCCGTGTCGGTGCCCGACATCACCGGGGAGCCGTGCAGCGCCACCACATCGGTGACCACGTCACCGATGACCAGGAGGGCGCCGTCCGTCACGATCGGGCCCAGGACACGGCGATGCGCGCGGCCAGGGCGGTGTTGCCGCGCACGGCGGCGAGGTTGGCCTCGAGGGAGGCGCCGGAGGTGCCGTTCACCAGGTAGCCGAGCAGGAACGGCGTGATCGCCTGCCCCTTGACGCCGTCGCGCTCGGCGGCGGCCAGCGCCTCGGCCAGCACCCGGTCGTGCAGCTCCGGATCGAGCTGCTGATCCTCGGGGACGGGGTTGGCCACGATCAGCGCCGTCTCGGGGCCGCCCAGCGCGTCCTGGCCGCGCATGATGGCCGCGGCCTCGTCGGCGGACTCGATCCGCCAGTCGATGGGCTGGCCAGAGGTGTGCAGGTAGAAGCCGGGGAAGGTGTCGGTGCCGAAGCCCACGACGCTCACGCCGCGCGTCTCCAGCCGCTGCAGCGTGGCGGGCACGTCGAGGATGGACTTGACGCCCGCGCAGACCACGGTGATCCGGGTACGGGCGAGCGTGTCGAGGTCGGCGGACTCGTCCTGGTCCTCGGTCCAGCCGCGGTGCACGCCGCCCAGGCCGCCGGTGGCGAAGACCCGGACCCCGGCGCGGGCGGCCAGGAACGAGGTGGCCGACACGGTGGTCGCGCCGCTGGCCTTCAGCGCCGCGGCCATCGGCAGGTCGCGCTGGCCCAGCTTGCGCAGCCCCGGCTCGGAGGCGACGCGCTCCAGCTCGGCCTCGTTCAGGCCGACGCGGGGCACACCGTCCAGCACGGCGATCGTGGCGGGGACCGCGCCCCCGGCCCGTACGACCGACTCCAGTTCCCGCGCCACCTCCAGGTTGCGCGGCTGCGGCAGCCCGTGGGAGATGATCGTGGACTCCAGCGCCACGACCGGTGCGCCGGTCGCCAGGGCCTCGGCGACCTCGTCGGACGGCTGCAGAAGGGAGTCGGTGGCGCTGCGCATGGTGAGTTTCGTGCTCCTTAGAGTGGCCCTGGACCTGCTTATGGGGAACAGCCGGATTTATGGCATTTGTTCCGAGCGGAGCAGCGTACGGGCCCCGTGGCCCGGCCGTCCACTCCGAGGATCACACGAGCAGCAGGACCCCGGCCAGAGACGTGGCCGCGATGATCGCCGTGGCGATCCCGCCGAGCAGCGCCGCCCGGCCGCCCCGGGCCAGTTCGCGCACGTCGATGCCGGTTCCGAGGCCGAACAGGGCGGCGGCCATGAGCACGTTCGTCACGCCCGGCAGCGCGTCCGTCACGGCGGCCGGCACCGCCCCCGTGCTCCGCACCGCCACCAGCGCCAGGAACGCGGCCACGAACGCCGGCACGACCGGCGGCCGGGCCCCGCCGGCGCGACCGCGCCAGGCCGTCAGCGCCACGATCGGGGCCAGGAGCACCACCCGGCCTAGCTTGACCGTCACCGCCCCGGCCAGCACGCCCGAGGCCGCGCCGATCGCCGCCACCTGGGCCACCTCGTGCACGGCCGCGCCCGTCCACACGCCGAGCTGGGCCGGCGACAGGCCCACCAGGGAGCCCACCAGCGGGACGAGGACGATGGCCGCGGTCCCGTACGACACCACGACGCCCAGCGCGCTCGCGGCGGCCTCCTCGTCGTCGGGCAGGTCGGCGCTCTCCCGCATGGCGGCGATGGCCGCGGCCCCGCAGATCGCCACCCCCGTGGCGATGAGCAGCGACGTGCCGGCGCTCAGCCCCAGCCTGCGTCCGATCGGCGGCGTCACGGCGAACGTCACGCCCGTCGCGACCGCCACCACGGCCAGGCTCTGCCAGCCGAGCGCGAGCACGTCGGGCACGGCGATCTGCAGGCCG
>NZ_SSXE01000365.1 GCF_021699195.1 Nonomuraea sp. MG754425
ATTCCGCACCAGGTGCCCCAAGTTCCGCAACGAGCTGACCGACGACGAGCGCAAACTCTGCGTCGGCGTCGAACCCGAGGTGCGACTGGTGGGCGAGGACCAAGGGGCGGCCTGCCATTACGCAGACAGGCGCGAAGTCGTGTAGACCTCGCTCGACCCAGGAGGAATTGCGCTTCATGAAAGCATCACGTCTTGTCGTGGCCGCCGTCGTGGCGGGTCCGCTGCTGCTCGCCGGGTGCGGCGGGGGCGGGGGAGGCAACGCCGGGGGCGTCGACAGCGCCGGAGACGAGCGGACGATCCAGGCGTCCGACATCAACCCGCAGCCGCGCGAGAAGGTCAAGGACGGCGGGACGCTGCGCTGGGGCATCAACGAGTTCCCCACCCAGTGGAACCGCAACCACGTGGACGGCAACCTCGCGATGGCCGCCGTGATCAGCAACGCGCTGCTGCCCTCGCCGTTCAGGTCCGATGAGAAGGCGGAGATCTCGGTCGACACCGACTACGTGCTCGACGCCAAGGTCACCGGGCAGCGGCCCAAGCAGGAGGTGACGTACACGCTGAACCCGAAGGCCAGGTGGTCCGACGGGAAGCCGATCACGTGGGCCGACTACCAGGCGCAGTGGCACGCGCTCAGCGGGCGCGACCCGGCCTTCCGCATCGTCTCCGCCACCGGCTACCAGGACATCGAGAAGGTGGCCCGGGGCAAGGACGACTTCGAGGCGGTGGTGACGTTCAGCAGGCAGTTCGGCGACTGGCAGGCGCTGTTCGGGCCGCTGCTGCCGGCCGCCACCAACCGCAGCGCCGAGACGTTCAACAACGCCTGGGTGAACAAGATCCCGGTGACGGCGGGGCCGTTCAAGTTCGGCGGCTTCGACCAGACGGCCAAGACGATCACGCTGGTGCGCGACGACGCGTGGTGGGGCGACCGGGCCAAGCTGGACAAGATCATCTATCGGGCTTCCGAGCAGGACTCGCTGATCGGCGCGTTCAGCAACGGCGAACTCGACGTCATCGACGTCCAGCCGTTCGCGCCCGACTACGCGCGGGCCAGGTCCACCGCCGGAGCGCAGGTGCGCCACGCGGCCGGCCCCGACTTCCGCCACCTCACCTTCAACGGCTCCAGCGACCTGCTCAAGGACCGCAACGTCCGGCAGGCCATCCAGCTCGGCATCAACCGCCAGGCCATCGCCCAGTCCGACCTGCAGGGGCTCGATTGGCCGATCACGCTGCTGAACAACCACTTCTTCATGAACACGCAGGAGGGCTACCAGGACAACGCGGGCGCGCTCGGCGTCCACAACCCGCAGAAGGCCGCGCAGTTGCTGGACGCCGCCGGGTGGAAGCTCAACGGGCCCGTCAGGCAGAAGAACGGCAAGACCCTCGATCTGCGGTTCGTGGTGCCGTCCGGGGTGCAGATCAGCAAGGCGGAAGGCGAACTGGCGCAGAGCATGCTCGCCCAGATCGGGGTCAAGCTCACCATCAAGGCCGTGCCCAGCGACGACTTCTTCACCAAGTACGTGATCCCGGGGAACTTCGACATCACCCCGTTCGCCTACATCGGCACGCCTTTCCCGATCTCCAGCAGCTACGGCATCTACGCCAACTCCGCCGACGGGCAGAACTGGAACGCGAACTTCGGGCGTACCGGGTCGGCGGCCATCGACGAGGCCATGAGCCGGGCCGCGCAGAGCCTCGACCCCGTACGCGCCCGCACCTCCACCAACGCCGCCGACAAGCTCATCTGGCAGGAGGTGAACGTGCTCCCGCTCTACCAGCGCCCGCAGATGGTGGCCGTCAAGGAGACGCTGGCGAACGTGGGGGCGCGCGGCTTCCGCGACCTGCGCTACGAGGACATCGGCTTCACCGGCTGAAGCTGTCGGTGCGCCGGTGTAGGACTGAACGGGTGAAACTGACCTGGTCCCAGATCCTCGCCTGGCGGTTGCGTCGGCAGTTCGTGAGCGCGGCCGACGGGCCCGACGCCGTGGCCGTGGCGCGGCGGTTGTGCGGGGTGCAGGCGCAAGTCGCCTCGTCGGCCCGGCTGGCGGTGGCGGTCAGGAGCGCCCGGCCCGATCCCGGGGAGATCGACCGGGCGCTGTGGGACGATCGCACGCTGGTCAAGACGTGGCTCATGCGGGGCGGCACGCTGCATCTCGTCCCGTCCGGCGAGCTCGCCGACCACTGCGCCACGCTCGCCACGGTGCGGTTCTGGGAGAAAGGCTCGTGGCAGCGCGGGCACGGCGTCACCGCCCGAGAGGTCGAGGCGATCATCGACGTCGTGCCCGCCGTGCTCGGTGAGCGGGCCCTGACCAGGGAGGAGCTGGTGGAGGCCGTGGTGGCGCAGACCGGCGACGGGCACCTGCGGGAGGCGCTCACGTCCGGGTGGGGCGCGCTGCTCAAGCCGCTGAGCAGGCTGGGCGAGCTGTGCTACGGGCCGCCGCGCGCGGGCAAGGTGACCTTCACCACGCCGCGCGCCTGGGTGCCGGACTGGCCCGGCGCGCTGCCGCCGCAGGAGGAGGCGGGCGTGCGCCTCGTGCGGGCCTTCCTGGGGGCGCACGGGCCGGCCACGCCCGAGATGTTCGACACGTGGCTGTTCGGCGGGGTGGCGCGCAAGGCGGTGCTGAAGGGCTGGTTCCAGGCGCTGGCGTCCGAGCTGACCGAGGTGACGGCCGACGACGGCACGGTGCTGCTGGCGCTGACCGAGCACCTCGACTCCCTCGCGACCGACCCGCCCTCCGGCGCGGTGCACCTGCTGCCGGGGTTCGACCAGTACATCCTGGGCGCGCCGCGCGGGCTCACGCCGCTGCTGCCCCCGGAGCTCAGGGCCAAGGTGAGCCGGCAGGCCGGGTGGATCTCGCCGGTGGTCGTGCACGAGGGGCGGGTCGCGGGCGTGTGGGAGGCCACCAAGGGCGGGGACGTCACCCTCGACCTCGCCGTCCCGCTGCCCCGTGCGCCGCTCGAGGCGGCGGTGGCCCGCATGCGGAGCCTGCTCGCCGCCCGTACCGGCTGACCGCGCCCAGGCGTACCGGGGGTGTCAGGCCGAGGTGCCCGCCATGACCCGGTCGACGATGCCCTGGGTGCCTTCCTGGCGGGCGCAGTGCGCGCAGCAGTACCAGTGCTCGCCCGACTGCACTCCGTGCCCGATGACCTTGGTGCCGCAGTGCTCGCAGATGGGCGCCATCGCCTCGATCGCGCACTGGAAGCAGTCGAAGGTGTGCACCGAGCCCTGCGCGTGCACCTCGAATGTCATGTCGTAGTCGTTGCCACAGGTCTCGCAGACAGCCATGATGATCCCCCTTACAGTCGATCCGCCCTCGGGGGTACCCGGTTACGTGGTCGTTTCTCCCCACGAAATCCCCATTTTTCCAATTAATGGCGGCCCTGGGTCACGTACGTTCGGCGACCGACCGCGCGACCAGGGGCACGGCGAGCAGGCCGAGGGCGGCCAGGGCGGCGGGCAGGCCGAGCCACCCGCTCAGCCCCGCCACGAGCAGCGGGCTCACCACGAACCCCGTGTACGAGATCGTGGACACCCCCCACACCATTGTCCCGGTGGGGTCGTCGGCGGCGGCCCGGCTGAGCAGGGCGGGCACCAGCGGGCCGAGCGCGAGCCCGGTG
>NZ_SSXE01000366.1 GCF_021699195.1 Nonomuraea sp. MG754425
GTCTCGCGGCGGCGTCGAAGGGCGCTCTGCTGGGCGAGTGCCTGGTTCACCGCCACCCGCACCAGGTAGGCGCGCGGGTTCTCGATCTGGTCCAGGTCTACGGAGGACCACGCCAACCAGGTCTCCTGCAGGACGTCCTCGGTGTCGGCGACGCTGCCGAGCATGCTGTAGACCATGGAGAACAGCAACTCGCGATGGTCGCCGAAGATTGCGGTCCGGATGTCGCTCATCACGATCCCCTTTGTTTCGACAGACCTGAGAGAAGACGGGCGGGCAGAGTGTGACACCTGCCCGAAAGTGTGAGCCGAGTCTCACCGGGGGCCCGACCGGCCCATCCACGGGGCCGGCGAGCTGACCTGGGCTTTCGCCGTCCACGCCCGCCCCTGTACACCGGAACTGCTCGACGTGCTCCGCATGGTCGAGCCGTTCGCCGTGAGGCGTGGATCACAATCGCCGCTGATGACGTCACGCTTCAGCACGCCGGAGTCCTCTCAGATCCACCTGACCGACTTCCCGTGAGGAGCAGCACGCCATGACCATTCTGGTCACCGGAGCAACCGGCACCGTAGGCCGGCATCTCGTCGGCCACCTGTTGGCCCAGGGAGAGAAGGTGCGCGCGCTCACGCGCAACCCTGCCACCGCGCATCTGCCGGAAGGCGTCGATGTCGTCGGCGGCGACCTCACCGACACCACCACGCTGGCCGCGGCGTTCGCCGGTGTCACCGCGGCCCATCTGATCAACTTCGGCGGCAACTACCAGGTTCTCGAGAACGGCACGGAGATCGTGGACCTCGCGACGGCCGCCGGGCTCGGCCGGGTCACCGTCCTCAACGGCTGGCAGGAGGGAACCCTGGAGCCGGCCGTCCGGACCGGGACGCTGGAGTGGACGTTCTTGAACCCCTTCCAGTTCATGTCCAACTGCCTCACCGACTGGAGCGAGCCCCTGCGCACCAGCGGTGTCGTGCGCGAGCCGTACGGCGACCGCAAGAGCCCTCCCATCCACGAGTCCGATATCGCGGCCGTGGCGGCAGCGATACTCACCCAGGACGGCCACCACGGCCAGACCTACCACCTCACCGGACCCGAGGTGCTGACCGCCCGCGACATGGTAGGCATCCTCGGCGAGGCCACCGACCGTCCCCTCAGATTCGAGGAACTCACCCCGGAGCAGGTCCGGCAGGAATGGGTGGTGAACGGCAACCGTCCGCAGTTGTCCTTCTTCAGCATCCTCGACGAATCAGGGATGAGCGAGGCGGAGAAGGTGGACATGCTGCTGCACCTCTTCGGCACACCGCTCGACGACGACTTCGCCCTGACCGACACGGTGCAGCAGGTCACCGGCCGCCCACCACGCTCGTTCGCCCAGTGGGCCGCCGAGCACGCGGACCACTTCCAACCTGGCTGATCAGGCGAACGGTCATCATCGGGCCATACGGTTCAGGCGGCGTCGGCGCGGGCCGACCGATTCCTCGTCGCCCAGCTTCCCAGTAGTGATCTACCGGGCCAGATCCGACAGACCGCACCCGAAACCGACAGGAACCGACAATGAACCCATACTTCCCGTCAACCGACACATTCGCCGTCAACGCCCCAGAGGTCGATGCGTCGACCGGGCAGCTGGGCCCGGGAAGAAGGGCCGGGGTTGTTCATGGTGACCGAACCGGTGGCCCGTGAGATGGCCCAGCAGGATGGCGCAGCGTCACGGGACGGAATCGCGTCGTCACCGGGCGGGTGATTGTGGCAGGGCTCTCCCCTCGGTCAGGTTCGAAGGTGCCAACCCAATCGTCCCCGGCGAAAAGAAGAGCCCTATGCAGGCACCGTACGACACCGAGGTCACCGCTGACGTCTTTGCCGAGGCGAAGAACACCTTCAACTGGCTCATCGGACAGCTCACCGACACGGCCTCCGGCATGCTGACCCATGACCGGCTGGAGGAGACGATCGTGGAGCAGGGGCGTGAACTGCAACGTCAGCTGCTGCAGGCGCACCTCGATCTGCGGGCGCTGCGCGAGCGGCAACAGGCACACCACGCCCGCCACTACGGAACGGCCGCCGGGGTGATCGGCTCCGACGGCGTGTCGCGGAGGCGGCTGGAGACAGGGCATCACCGCCTGCTGGCCACCCTCGTCGGGACCGTAACGATCACCCGGTGCGCCTGGCGCGCCCCAGAGGTGCGCAACCTCTATCCGGCCGATGCCGCCTTGTCGCTGCCGGCGGTGCGGCACTCGGCCGGGCTGGCCAAGCTCGCGGTCATCGAGACGGTGCGCGGCTCGTTCGACGCCGCGCACGCGGCACTGACCGCGCGCTGCGGCAACGTGATCGGCAAACGGCAGATCGAGCAGGCGGTCGTGGCGGCGGCGGTCGATGTCGACGCCTTCTACGCCGCACGGACGCCGCTGCCGTGCACCGCCTGCACGGTGCTGGCGATCAGCGTGGATGGCAAGGGCGTCGCGATGCGTCCCGAGGCGCTGCGGCCCGCGACCGCCAAGGCCGCCGCCCGCGCCCGGGCCGCCTTCCGGACCCGGCCGGCGGCGGGTGAGAAACCGGCCCGCAAACGGATGGCCACCCTCGGGGTGGTCTACGACGTCGAGCCCGCGCCCCGCCGGCCGCACGATGTGATCGCCGTCCCCGGCGGCCGGGCCGGGCAGCGTCCGCCGCGCACCCGACCGTCCGCGATCCGCAAGTGGCTGTGCGGCTTGATCATCACCGGGCCCGCCGCAGTGATCGCCAAGGTCTTCGACCACGCCGAAGCCCGTGATCCCGGCCATGCCCGTCCCTGGGTCGTGCTCGTCGACGGAGCCCGCCACCAGCTCGATCTGATCACGGCGGAGGCCGCCCGCCGCCGCTTCGGCGTCCACACCGTCATCGACCTCGTTCACGTGCTGGAGAGATTATGGGCTGCCGCCTGGAGCGTGCATCCTCCCGCGGCACCGGCCGCCGAGGACTGGGTCGCCGGTCACGCTCTGGCCCTGCTGGCCGGGCACACCGACCACGTCATCACCGCGCTGTCCGGCCAGGCCACCAGCACGGCCGCCCACCACCGCGACGGCATCGACGCGTGCATCCGCTACCTCACCAACAACCTCGAGTATCTGCGCTACGACCAGGCGCTGGAGGCGGGATGGCCGATCGCGACCGGCGTGATCGAAGGCACCTGCCGCCATCTGATCGCCGACAGATTCGACCTCGCTGGAGCACGCTGGGGCCTGGCCGGAGCCGAAGTCGTCCTGAAACTCCGCGCCCTGATCGCCAACGGTGATCTCGACGAATACTGGCGTTTCCACCTCGCCCGCCAACACGAACGCGTCCACCAGACCGGCTACCAGGACGGATACTCCCTCACGGCTTGATCGCTCCAGTCACTGAAGGAAGAGCCACACCCTTCTCGAACGCTTCTCAATGTGGTCCTGCTACCTGCTCCAACCTCGTCCACGGAGTGGTCAAACTACCCGCGATTGATAGGTGTTTCGGACCGGGACTGGGTTCATTGACTGGCTCTTGAGCACTCTCTGGGGAGTGGTCACGATCGGTGACTCAGTTGTGGAGTGCCATCTTCCGGAGTAGGTCGAGGTTGGCCCGGCCGAACATGAGC
>NZ_SSXE01000367.1 GCF_021699195.1 Nonomuraea sp. MG754425
CGCCGTCCAGCATGGCCATCTGCACGCCCGGGCGTGCAGATGGCCATGCTGGACGGCGTCCGGTCGGCGCAGGAACTGGTCGACAGCTTCGTGGGCGCGTTGCACTGGTGGGCGTTGATCGGCGGGTTCCTCGTCGTGATCGTCATCGTGCTGGCCGCCGTGATGGCCAGGCGGTCCGGGAGCGGGGCCGAGATCGAGGAGCCTGCGCCGTCGCCGGCTCCCTGTGCCGGTGCGCCTGCTCCGGTACGCACGGACGTGCTGCTCGTGCCCGCGCGGGTGGAGGGCGGCGACGAGGACCGGTCCACCGGGGTGGTCGCGCGGGTGGTGCTGCCGGTGTCGGCACGGGGCGCCTTCGACAAGGGCGAGGACGCGGACAAGGACAAGGACGACGAGGACAAGGGCGAGGGCGCGATGGTGCCGGGAGGGCCGGCGGTGCCGCCCCAGGGGCCGTCGCCGGAGGACGGCGTGTCGTCGTGAGCCCGGTCCGCCACTGCGAAACGAGCGCAGGGGCCGGGGACGGTAAGCTGAGGGCCCTGCTACGGCGACGCCGGGGTTCCCGCCCCGCGACGCGTCCTCGCGGCGAGGCCCGACGCCTGCCGCCGCGACCCAGAATCCGTTCGAAGGAGAACTCCAAGTGTCCGAGCGCACTCTTGTCCTGATCAAGCCCGACGGGGTTAAGCGCGGCCTCATCGGTGACGTGATCGCCCGTGTGGAGCGCAAGGGCCTCAAGGTCGTGGCGATGGACCTGCGCACCCTCGACGCCGACACCGCCAAGTCGCACTACGCCGAGCACGCAGAGCGGCCGTTCTTCGGCGAGCTCGTCGAGTTCATCACCTCGGGGCCGCTCGTCGCCCTGGTGCTCGAGGGGCCGCGGGCCGTCGAGGCGTTCCGCGCGCTGGCCGGCCTGACCGACCCGGTCAAGTCGGCTCCCGGCACGATCCGCGGCGACCACGCCCTCGAGATCAGCGAGAACGTCGTCCACGGCTCCGACTCGCCCGAGTCGGCGGCTCGGGAGATCAAGATCTTCTTCCCGGACCGGTTCTGAGCGATCTCCGATCGTTTTACGCGCGCGTCCCGTGCGGCTTGCCGCCGCGGGGGCGCGCGTTTGCTTTTACGCGGCCGAATGGCACCTGGGCGCGGCCGAACATCGACCGCGTGGGCCGGACGGCCTCGGTAGCCGTTTCGCCGGATTTGCGGGGCAAGAATTTGTCGGGTGCTTACCGTACTGTTGTTCGCGGTTGGCTGGTGGATCGTTCCAGGGTTTGTTCGGATGTTGTGGTGCAATCCGGGCAAAATTGCGGTTGAGGTAGGGGCTGGAGATTTTTGATGGGCACGATGGCTCATTGCGCCCATCGGTGGGTACGTCACGTTACGATTCGAATTCGATCCGTAGTCATTCGCGAACGACGTTACGGAGGGCTCCGTTCCCCATGGGCAGCAAGCTCGCGTTCCTCGGCCGTGACATGGCGGTCGACCTGGGCACCGCCAACACGCTGGTTTATGTGCGTGGCCGTGGCATCGTCCTCAACGAGCCGTCAGTCGTCGCGATCAACACGGCGACCGGAAAGATCGTTGCGGTCGGCATCGAGGCCAAACGAATGATCGGCCGCACACCAGGCAACATCATCGCGGTCCGTCCGCTCAAGGACGGCGTGATCGCCGATTTCGACGTCACTGAGCGGATGTTGCGATATTTCATTCAAAGGGTGCATCGACGGCGGCATTTCGCCAAACCGCGCATCATCATCGCGGTGCCGAGTGGCATCACGAGCGTTGAGCAGCGGGCGGTGAAAGAGGCCGGCTATCAGGCGGGGGCCAGAAAGGTCTACATCGTCGAGGAGCCGATGGCCGCCGCGATCGGGGCCGGGCTGCCGGTGCACGAGCCGACCGGCAACATGGTCGTCGACATCGGCGGCGGCACCACCGAGGTGGCCATCATCTCGATGGGCGGCGTGGTGACGAGCCAGTCGATCCGGATCGGCGGCGACGAGCTCGACCAGGCGGTGATCGCGTTCGCCAAGAAGGAGTTCTCGCTGATGCTGGGCGAGCGCACCGCCGAGGAGATCAAGATCGCCATCGGCTCGGCCTGCCCGTACGGCGAGGAGTCGCACGCGGAGGTCCGCGGTCGCGACCTGGTCAGCGGGCTGCCCAAGACGATCATCGTGAGCAGCGAGGAGATCAGGAGGGCCACCGAGGAGCCGGTCAACGCGATCGTCGACGCGGTGAAGACCACCCTCGACAAGTGCCCGCCCGAGTTGTCCGGCGACATCATGGACCGCGGCATCGCGCTGACCGGTGGCGGCGCCCTGCTCAAGGGCCTCGACGAACGGGTCAAGGCCGAGACGGGCATGCCGGTGCACCTGGTCGACAACGCCCTCGACTCGGTGGCCATCGGCTCCGGCAAGTGCGCCGAGGAGTTCGAGGCGCTCCAGCAGGTTCTGGTGCCGGAGTCGCGACACTGATGAGAGACTCACGCCGTGCCCGGCTGATCCTGGGAGCGCTGCTGGCGGCGGCGCTGGTCATCCTGACCATCGACCACCGCACCGGTGAGAGCTCGCCGCTGCGCCCGCTGCGCGCGGCCGGGGCCTACCTGTTCGGCACGGCGGAGCAGTTCGGCGGTGGGGTGGTGCGGCCCGTGAGCGGGTTCGTCCGCGCCATCCTCACCGCGCCCGGTGCGAGCGATCGCATCGAGGCGCTCAAGGAGGAGAACGCCAAGCTGCGCGCGAGCCTGCTGACCGGCAAGCTCAACGCCGACCGCGCCAAGGAGCTCGACCAGTTGCTGGGGCTGGCCGGGACCGGGGGATACAAGGTCGTCCCGGGCAACGTGATCGCCAGGCGCGGTCAGCCCGGGTTCGAGGAAGCGGTGCAGATCGACCTCGGCACCGACGACGGGGTGCGGCCGGAGATGACCGTGCTCAACGGCGACGGGCTGGTCGGGCGGGTGCTGAGCGCCTCGTCGAGCACCTCGACGGTCGTGCTGCTCAGCGATCCCGCCTCGGCCGCGGGGGCGCGGCTGGAGGGCGGCAAGGAGATCGGCGTCGTGCACGGGGTGGGGGAGAACGGGCGGCTCGTGCAGTTCCGGCTGCTCGACTCCACGGCCCCGCTGAGCAGGGGCGGGCGGATCGTCAGCTTCGGCTCGCAGAACGCCAAGCCGTACGTGGCCGGGGTGCCGATCGGGGTCATCGAGCGGGTGGAGTCCACGCCGGGTGAGCTGACCCGGATCGCCTACGCCCGGCCGTACGCGGATCTGACGGCGCTCGACGTGGTCGGCGTCGTGGTGGCGGGGCCCAAGCGGGACCCGCGTGACGCGGTGCTCCCGCGCAAGGAGGGCTCGCGGTGATCGCGGGCGTGCCGGTGATGGTGGTGACAGAGGAGGGGTTCGGTGAGCGCGGGCGTCCGGGGG
>NZ_SSXE01000368.1 GCF_021699195.1 Nonomuraea sp. MG754425
GCGAAACTCCGGCGGATAGTTGTTTGGCACTGCAGACTCCTTCTTCCGGGGACCAGGGTTCCCCAGAGATCAGGTGTCTACCAAACCGGGCCAACTCCACTCCATCTGCTCTGCGGGGACGGCACCAGCGCAGGCCGGACCATCTTGTGGACTGCTCACCAGCCCCCGATCTCGGGCTGAGTCGCCGGTATCTGGTGTGCCACCCGCTGCGGGGCGCTGGATGTCGCGGCGTTCCACGACCGAACTGCATGCGCTGTGCTGACGGGTGTCGATCCACGCGGTGAGGGCGGAGCACAGCGTCTCGTATCCAACTGCGCGTAAGGCATTGGAGTCGCCGTGGTAGCAACGGAGGGAGAGGATAGCCCCGGCGTGCGTCGCCGCTGGATCCCTGCATGCCAGTGATCGAGACGCTGCTGCGGGCAGGCCCCGACGCACCCCCGTAAGCAGTGCCACATGGTCCGGCCCGGCTGGCGGACGAGTACGACGCGCAGGCGTCCCACGGGATCGTGCGCTGCTACGTTGCCGAGTGCCGCGCATGCTCCACTCCTGCTCATGGCGATTCCGCAGTTGCCAGGGAGCGCCGACGTCGCTCCACGAGGAGGAGGCGGACGACGATTACCCCGATGCTCGCCGCAGCCGCCGTCCACACGACCGTCTTTCCTATGTCCTCGACCACCTCGTTCCTGCCTGGTGGAAGCACGACCATCTGAACGGCGGCGCCGACCGGCACGGTCGGCGGCGCCGACCGGCACGGTCAACCTCGCGAGCAAACCGATCGTCCCCGACCGCTTGACGCATGCGCCAATGGCACCCAAGGGCGCTCCGAGCACGACGCTGGCGACCCACCACAGGGTCGGTTCGGACTCGTACCAGGGGAACTGCCCGCCGCGACGAATGGTGTCCACGATGCTGTAGGCGGCCGTGGCCGCAAGCAGGGCCAGTGCGCCGGCGACAGCACCGTCGCGTGCCAGCGCAAGGGGATGGCTCTCCACGGCGCGTGTGACGAGCCAACCCACCGCGACCGCCAGACCCGCCCAAGCCCAGCCGGAGTCGAGCAGCACGCTCATGATTTCCGCGATCGACCACCCGCTGGTGGTGTAGGCACGGCTGAAAAGGTCGGCGTGGCTGTGGGAGAGAGCGTTCACGAGGGAGGTTGCCGCGCCGAATCCTGCTCCGATCACCAGGGAACTCGCCAGGATCATGACGGGACGGGACACCAGCGAGCGGCCCTGCCGTCGACTGCTCTGCCGCTGATCCTCGGTCACGATGCCTTCCTACCGTAAAGATCAAGATTTGTGTGGTGAATGTTCTATGTCGGGGTTCGGCGGCGTTTGGCGGTTGGTCGCAGGGTCCGTGACGGCGTCCTCACACCGTTACTTGATCTCATCGTCGTCATCGCCCGGAAGCTCTCGAAACCGTCGCTCAAATCAGCGGACAAACGTTGCTGCTGCTCGCGGTCACAGCTACACGGCACGGCACATCATCATCTCTGGCGCATGGAGCCTCGGGCGAGGTGTGGGTTTGGTGAGAATGAGGATGTTGGTCGCGGGCGCGTGCACGGACGGCCGTCGGAGCCGTCGGCGCTGGGAGTGGCCGGACTCGAAGTTGATGGGCGTTCGGGACCGCGGTGGGATGGGAGCAGCGCAGAGATCAGGACGTGGGAAGGGAAGAGAGTGGGGGCGCGGGTGGAAAGAGAAGAAGTAGTCGGCGAGTTCGAGCGGTATCTGCGGCTTGAGCGTGATCTTTCTCCGCATACGGTTCGGGCGTACCTGACGGACGTCAACTCACTGCTTGATCACACGGGTGGGCTGGTCGAGGGGCTCGGCATCGGGGTGCTCAGGGAGTGGCTGGCCGGACAACATGCGGCAGGTAAGGCGCGGGCCACTCTGGCGCGCAGGACTGCCTGTGCTCGTACCTTCACCGCCTATTGCCATCGTCGGGGTTGGTTGCCGACGGACCCTGGGCTGCTGCTCGGAAGTGCCAAGTCGCCTCGGTCTCTGCCTGCCGTACTCGATCAGCAGCAGGCTGAGGCCGTATTGGCCGAGCCCTCTGATGGGGAGCCCAAGGATTTGCGGGATCAGGCGCTTCTTGAGTTGTTGTATGCCACCGGTGTGCGGGTCAGCGAGCTTTGCGCGCTTGATGTCGATGACGTGGACCGAGAGCGGAACGTCGTCAGGGTGCTCGGTAAGGGACGCAAGGAGCGTTCGGTGCCGTTCGGGGCGCCTGCGCTGCGCGCGTTGGATCGGTGGTGCATCCATGGGCGGCCGTTGTGGGTTCGGGCAGGCTCGGGGCCGGCGCTCTTTCTCGGGGTGCGGGGTGGACGTGTCGACGCCGGGACCGTACGGCGGGTTGTGCATGCTCGGCTGGCCCAGGTGGAAGGCGCGCCGGACATGGGGCCGCACGGGTTGCGGCACAGTGCGGCGACACACTTGCTCGAAGGTGGTGCGGATCTGCGCAGCGTTCAGGAACTGCTGGGGCATGCGTCCCTGCACACCACGCAGATCTACACGCATGTCTCGATTGAGCGGTTGCGGGCGGCGTATCGACAGGCGCATCCGAGGGCGTGATGAGTGACGCCTGCTGAGGCGGCCATGGCTTGGTCGAGCGGAGTTGGGTGGGTCAGCTAACTCGGTCGGGGTGACTCGGCGGCGGGGTTCGACGGAGGTGGCCTGGGGCGGCTGGATGAGTTGGGTGGGTCTGCGGACCGGTGCGTGGGGCCAGTGGCTGGCCTTCGGAGGCTTTCCCGGGAAGCCCGAGCTGACTTCGTGGGCCGAGCTTGGTGAGCATGTCTTCGTCTTGTGGTCGTCGACGGTGGTCGGCCACAGGTGTGGCGCGTCAACGTGGTATCGGCTGGGTTGACGGCTGATGGTTGCCGGCTTGGTCATGTCGTCGTCGCTTGCGGTGTTGGCCCTGGCTCCTGACACGGGTGTGCGAGCTTCTCCGCGGCTGGCGTCTGCGACGGCCTCGGCGCAGGGCGGTGATCAAGAGGCAGGCTGTTGTGATCACGCCGAGGCAGATGGCGGCGGTGGCGATCGAGGGCGTAGTGCCTTGTCGTAGCGCCTGAACCGTTCGTGTCCAGTGAGCCTGAGCCGTTTCTGGCCGCTGAAGGGGGTTCGCGCATGAACGGGGTGCGGGCGTTGGGCAGTTGCTGGAGCTGGAGCGGAGGGCGATTTCGGGGGCCGGGGCGCTGACGGTTGTGCGGAGGGGAACCGCCAGGGCGGTTGTGAGACTCGGCGCGTTGCCGCTGGCTGTGTAGCCGGTTGTCGTGCCGTTGATGGGGCTCGGTGGCGTGGGGGCGGGGA
>NZ_SSXE01000369.1 GCF_021699195.1 Nonomuraea sp. MG754425
GTACCAGCCAGACCAGCAGCGCGGCCGGCGGCAGCGCCGCCACCACCCACGGCAGCACCGCGCCGATCACCGTCAGCGCCGTCTTCGCGAACGCCACCAGCGCCACCCACCCGGCCGCCAGCCCGCCCAGGAACCCGGCGGGCTCGTCGGCCGGGTCGTCCACCACCGTGACGGGCCCCACCAGCCGCAGCGTCAGCGTGGCCAGCGCCGTCTGCCCGGCCAGCTCCTTCTGCTGGGCCTGCAACGACTCCAGGTCGGCCTCGCGGGAGGCGATCTCCCGCTCGACGTCCAGCACCTGCCCGATCGTGTCGGCCCGCTTCAGCAGCGTGCGCAGCGACTCCAGCGACTGCTGCGCCGACTTCAGCCGGCTCTCCACGTCGGCCACCTTCAGCGTGACGTCCTGGGCGTTCTGGTTCAGCGAGAGCTGCTTGCCCAACTCGCCGCCGAGCCGCCGCACCATCTCGGCGTACTTCGCGGTCGGGACCCGGAACTCCAGCGTCGCCGACGCCTCGGTGTCGCCGGAGGAGTCGGTCTCCTCCTGCGACAGGTAGCCGCCGGCCTCGGTGACCAGTTGCTTGGCCCGCTGGACGGCCGGGCCCACCTCCTCCGCCCGGACCGTCATCTTCCCGGTGTAGATGACCTGGCGGTCCTGCTGAGTGACCTCGACCCCGGACACGATGCCGCCGCCCTGGCCGCCCTGCTCCGGCTGCTTCATCGTGCTCTCGCCGCGCGCCGCGCCCGCGCCGTCGGCGCGCGATTCATCCGCCTGGGCGGCGACGCCGGGCCGCTCGGCATAGCCGCCGCCGCAGCCCGTCAGTAACACGGCAGCGCAGGCCGCCCCGAGCACGATGGCGTACCGGAATCTCGTCATGCCCTTATGACGGAAGGCGGATCGCCCTGGTTTGACGGCAGGAATCACGGTACGGTCACGCGCGCCCCGAGGGGCTGGCCGCGCGGTCGAAGCGGTAGCGTCAGGAGGCGTGGAAGGGAATCGGGCGCACGTGGTCATCGTCGGCGCGGGGATCTCCGGTCTGGCCGCCGCGTGGTACCTCCGCCAGAGCGCGGGCGGTCGGGTCAGGGTGACGGTCCTGGAGGGCTCGCCACGCATCGGCGGCAAGCTGCACGCCTCCGAGGTCGCCGGGGTGAGCGTGGACGCGGGCGCGGAGTCCATGCTGGCCAGGCGACCCGAGGGGAAAGAGCTGGCCAAAGCGGTCGGGCTCGGCGACGACCTGGTCTTCCCCGGCTCGCTGAGCTCGGCCGTCTACACCAGGGGCGCGCTGCGTCCGATGCCCAAGGGGCAGGTCATGGGCGTGCCCGCCGACCTGACCGAGCTGGCCAGGACGGGCATCGTCTCGCCCGGCGGCCTGCTGCGCGTGCCGCTCGACCAGATCCTGCCGGCGACCCTCGTGCGCACCGACGTGTCCGTGGCCGCCTACATCCGCGCGAGGATGGGCGGCGAGATCGTGGACCGGCTGGTCGAGCCGCTGCTCGGCGGCGTCTACGCGGGCCGGGCCGACATGCTGTCGCTGGAGGCCACGATGCCGCGGGTGGCGGCGGTGGCGCGCTCCGAACGTTCGCTGCTGAGCGCCGTCCGGCAGCTCGTCGAGGAGACGCCGAAGGAGCAGGGGCCGGTCTTCACCTCGCTGCGCGGCGGCGTCGGCACCCTGCCCGAGGCGGTCGCCAAGGCGTCGGAGGCCGACGTCCGGACCGGCGTCACCGTGCGCGAGCTGCACCGCACCGAGACCGGCTGGCGGCTGGTCGCCGGCCCCGTGCCGCGCCCCGAGGTGATCGAGGCCGACGCGGTGATCCTGGCCACGCCCGGCCCCGCCACGAGCCGGCTGCTCGGCTCCGAGGTGCCCAAGGCCGCCGCCGAACTGGCCAGGATCCAGTACGCGAGCATGGCCGTCGTCACGCTGGCCTACCCGCTCGACGCCTTCCCCGAGCCGCCCGGCGCCAGCGGCTACCTGGTGCCGCCGGTGGAGCGGCGGCCGGTCAAGGCCGTCACGTTCAGCTCGGTGAAGTGGCCCCACCTCGCCAGAGACCTGGTCATCCTGCGCTGCTCGATCGGCCGGATCGGCGAGGAGCACCTGCTCCAGCGCGAGGACGCCGAGCTGGTCTCGCTGGCGACCGCCGAGATGGCCGACGTGATGGGCGTGCGCGGCCTGCCGGCCGACACGCGCGTGACACGGTGGGGCGGCGGGCTGCCGCAGTACAACGTGGGCCACCTCGACCGGGTGGCGCGGGTGCGGGCGGCGGTGTCCGTCGAGCCGGGGCTGGCCGTGTGCGGCGCGGCCTACGACGGCATCGGCATCCCCGCCTGCGTCGGCACCGCCCGCACGGCCGCCGCCCGGGTTCTGGACCACCTGAACCGACGAGGAGAATGGACGGCATGACAGAGGGCGCTCCGCGGCCGAAGGCCCGCGATCTCAACCAGGTGATCCGTTACACGATGTGGTCGGTCTTCCAGCTCACCGAGCCGTGCGCGGGCGACCGCGAGGAGCTCGCGGCGGAGGTGCAGGAGCTGCTCGACCAGGTCGCCGGGAAAGACGTCGTGACCAGGGGCGTCTACGACGTGGCCGGGCTGCGGGCCGACGCCGACTTCATGTTCTGGTGGCACGCGCCCACGTCCGAGGATCTCCAGGACGTCTACACCCGCTTCCGCCGCACCCGGCTGGGCCGGCACACCAGGCCCGTGTGGTCGGCGATGGCGCTGCACCGGCCAGCCGAGTTCAACAAGTCGCACATCCCGGCCTTCCTCGCCGAGGAGGAGCCGCGCGCGTACGTGAGCGTCTACCCGTTCGTCCGCTCGTACGAGTGGTACCTGCTGGAGGACTCCGAGCGCCGGGCCATGCTGGCCGAGCACGGCCGGATGGCGCGCGACTACCCCGACGTGCGGGCCAACACGGTGGCGTGCTTCTCGCTCAACGACTACGAGTGGATGCTGGCGTTCGAGGCCGACGAGCTGCACCGCATCGTCGACCTCATGCGCACGCTGCGGGGCGCGCAGGCGCGCCGGCACACCCGGATCGAGATCCCGTTCTACACCGGGGCCCGCAAGCCGGTGCGGCAACTCGTCGCCGACCTCCCGTAGCCGTCCAGGGCCGTACGTCCGCGCCCCCGTCCGCCTGCCGCTTCGCGCCGGGCGGGCGGGGGCGTTCGTCTTCTCGCGGGCGTCCCGGCGCGGTTCTCGACGGGCTCGTGTGAACGTTCCAAGGCGGGTGGGCGTCTAGGGAACGGGCCTATTGCGGGGAGGTCGGTCGGGGTGGGGGAGTCCGGGGAT
>NZ_SSXE01000370.1 GCF_021699195.1 Nonomuraea sp. MG754425
CGCGGCGTCCACGATCACGGCGTGCTCGTTGGGCCAGCCGCGCAGTTCGCCCAGCGCGAGCCCGCCCGCGCGCGCCCCACCGGCCCCCTTGCCGAAGCGCGCCTTGAGCGCCGCACCCAGCTCCTGCCCGCCGCCCGCGCCCTCCCCGGCGCCCTCACCGGCGCCCTCACCGGCGGAGGAAGGGGTGTGGGCGGCGTCGCGGGCCTGCTCGGCCACGTCGAGGGCGTCGAGCAGGCCGGTCGCGCCGATCCCGGCCCCCGCCAGCGCGTCGAGCTGGGCCGCGGCCGGGCCGCCCTCGGCGTCGTCGAGCGCCGCCTGGGCGGAGGCCACCTCCCGGTCGGCCACCCCCAGGGCCTTGAGCGCCTCGTTGAGCCGCAGCCGCACCTCGCGCAGCTCCCGCTCGGCCGCCGGGACGTCGCGCCCGTCGGCGAACCGGCGGCTCTCCTCCAGCGCCGGGATCTGCCCGCGCAGCTCGTCGGCGGAGTTCTCGGCCACGGCGCGGTCGGCGTCGAGCTTGGCCGCCCGCGCCTGCTGGGCCACCAGTTCCTTGCGCGCCTGCGAGACCTGACGGTCGAGGGTGTCCTCCCTGAGCGTGGTGATCTCGGCCTTGACCATGGCGATCGCCTCGGCCGCCGTCGCGCCCGCCGCGCGGTGGCGGTCGAGGTCGGCCTCCAGCGCCTCGTCCTTGGCGGCGGCGTCGGCCAGTTTGCGCGCCTGCCGGCCGCGCCAGCAGCGCAGCGCGTCCGCCAGCCGGACGCGGGCCTGGTCGCGCCGGTCGAACGTGGTCAGCAGCGCCTTCGACTCGGCCTCGAACTCGGCCAGCCGCTCGGCCGCCTGCGCCGCCCGTACGTGCTTGGCGTGCTCGTCGCGGCGGGCCTCGCGCTCCTGCTCCAGCTCCGCGTCGAGGCCGGTCAGCGCGGCGATCGCCTCGAAGACGCGTTCGGGGGAGATCTCGTTGAGCGGCTGGGAGAGCAGGTTGGTGGCGACCTTGCTGCGTACGGACGTGGACAGGAACGACACGCACCTGACCTTGTCGCCGTAGAGCACCTTGGTCAGGTCGCGGGCCACGACGTCGCGCCGCCCGGCCGACTTCGGCAGCGCCGCCCAGATCTCGTCGGCCCGCGCCACCCGTTCGGCCTCGGACGGGGACGCCGCGAGCCGCACGCCCTCCCACCACCGGACCTCCAGGTGCGGCGCCTCCTGGTTCACCCTCAGCCACACCGTGACGGCCCCGCCCGAGGTGTCGGGCACCTCGAACAGCTCCTCACCGTCGTCGGGCTCCGCGCCCGGTTCGGCGGCGGGCCCGGCGGGCTCGGACGGCTCGAAGCCGTTCATCCCGGGCGGCCCGAAGACGCCCACGATGTAGCCGTGGTCGGCGCTCGCCCACTGCCGGCTGCCCGCGCCGCTGGCCAGTTCGGCGTTGAAGAGCAGCTCCGAGACCGCCTTGGCGCCCGAGGCGAAGCGCCACTGCTCGTCACCGAGCAGCGCCGTGATCGAGGCGATGAACGATGACTTGCCCGCCCCGTTGGAGTCCTTCGGCCCCGCGCCCGCCACGACGATGAGCGTGCCGGGGACCGTGGGCACCGGATGGGTGGACAGCCGTGAGATGTTGACCGCCTGCATGGCGATCAGCACCCGGTCTCCGACGACGTTCTCCACCTGCGACACCTCGAACCCCCGTAACCCTTCCATCCGTGACAAAAGCTGACATGTGCCTCATCTGGCTGATCTTCGCGCCAGTACGGCCGCCGCCAGCGGCGTGTTCGGCCCGGCCGCCAGGATCAGCTCCTCCTGCAACCGCCGCCGCGCCGCCGGAGTGAGCCGGTGGAACTGCGGCCCCGGCACGTAACCGCCCGCCTCCTCGCCCGCCTTCACCTGGCCGAGCAGCCCCGCGTGCCGCAACGTCCGCAGCGCCGCCTCCAGCTCGCCGATCGGGAGCTGGGTGTGGCGGCGCAGTTCGTCGGCCGGTGTGGGGTGCGGCGACAACCAGGAGTCTTCGGGCAGCAGCCCCTCGGCGCGCGGGATGGCCACGGAGTGCACCAGCACGAGCGTCAGCACCGCCCGCTCGCTCACCCCGAGCCGTGCCCCCGCCCCCGCCGCCGCCGCGCCGGTCTCGGCGGTGACCGCGTCGTCGTAGCCGGAGATCCAGCGGTCGCGGTGCTGGATCAGCGTACGGCCGCGCCTGGCCAGCATCTCGCCCAGCGTGTGCCGCAGCGCCGGGTCGCGCAGGGCGGCGAAGCGCACCTCCTGCACCGGTTCGGCGGCGTGCTCCACCACCATGAACGCCGCCACCAGCTCCGCCCGCCGCCGCTCGTCGTAGCCGCCCAGCAGGTCGTCGAACTCGGCCGCGCCCCCCTCGACCCGCCCGGCGACCCCGGCGATCTCAGCCGGGGACTCGTCCGGGGCCCCCGCGCGGGCGGCGGCGACGATGTCGGCGTCGCCCACCACGGTCAGCTCGGACCGTTCCGGCTCCGGCAGGCGGCGCACCAGCTCGCGTAGCTGCGCGTGCGCCTCCACCGGCCACAGCGCGCAGCGCGGCCCGAGCAGCACCACGCCGTCGTCCAGCACCACCCACGCCGAGTCGTGCAGCCGCCGCAGCGCGCCGACGGCCCAGTTGCGCATCAGGTCGTCGGTGCGGCCGATCAGCTCGCGGTAGGTGTCGAGGACCAGCTCCACGGGAGCCGGATCCCCCGGCCACGGATCGGCGGACAGCTCGGCCCAGCAGCACTTGAGCACCGCCGCCAGCACCCGCCGCTGCTCCCCGGACCGCTCCACGGGGATGGGCGCCACCTGGTGCTCCTCCAGCAGCGACGGCGTCACCCCGTCGGGCCACACGGGCAGCGCCACGCCGGTGGAGTCGGGCCGCGTCAGCCGGGTCATCCCCGGGGCCGCCGCCTCACCGGCGCCCAGCCGGGCGGGGCCGAGGGCACGCACCCGCGCGTGCGCGAGCGCGGAAGCACGCGGATTCATCAGGTGCGCTCCAGGTAGCCGTGGGACAGCCACGCGGGCTCCCGATCGGGATCGACCGTCAGCCCGTCGGACCAGGCCAGCCGGTAGGGCAGCTCGGGCCGCAGGTCGACGGTGGTCAGGTCGGCCAGCACCCGCCGCGCCGCCACCCAGTCGGAGCCGAGCACGTCGGCCAGCGCCACCCGCGCGGACTCGCCCAGCAGCGACTCGGCCATCCGGGTGAGCCGTTCGACGGCGGCGCCGGGTGCGGAGTCGAGCGCGGACCCGGGCCCGGGATCGGGCAGGGTGGAGCGCGGGGGAGTGGGCTGGG
>NZ_SSXE01000038.1 GCF_021699195.1 Nonomuraea sp. MG754425
CCCCCGCCACCCCCGGCCCGCCGCTTCGGCGACATCCCGATCAAGGCCGTCTACCTGGTCGGCGCGATCCTCGGCACGGTCCTGGCCGTGTTGCTGGTGTTCGTCGCGTTCCGCGGCGACGTGCCCGCCAACCAGCAGTCGGCCGAGCAGGTGGTCCCGGTCGCGCCGGTGCCCTCCGTGTCGGCGACCCCGACCCCGTCGGCCAGTCCGACCCCGACCGAGACGCCGATCGTGCTGCCGCCGGTGCCCGACAGCAAGAAGTACGCCACGCTGTCCGGCAAGGCGTCCGCCGTGTCCGGGGTGATCACGGACAAGAACTCCGGCATCAGCTACCCGAGGCTGGCCTCGCCGTGGCAGGCGAAGTCGTTCCCGCCGTTCTCGATCGCGCAGCGGATCGGCAAGGTCGCCGTCCCGCACACGGTGATCGCCTCGGCGATGTACCCGGGCGAGTCGCCCGAGACCAAGCCCAGTACGGACGCCGACTACCGGGAGATCGCCACCCAGGCGGCCCGCTGGACGATCCGCACCCAGTACCCGGCGGGCGCCAAGCTGGACGAGTGGACCGCCTCGAAGAAGATCCCGCTCGGCAAGGGCTGGACGCTGGGCTACAAGGTGAGCTACACCTTCGACGGCAAGGAGCAGGAGGCCCAGGCCATGGTGACGGTCGTCGAGGTGGGCAAGACGAAGCCGGCGATGCTCATGGCCTCGATCCCCGAGACGGAGAAGACCCGCTGGCGCGACCTGAACACCCTCGTCGAGCAGATTCGTCCGCTTTAGGCAGGGGTTCGTCCCTTCGGCGGCGGGGAGCGGTATCCCAGAAGCATCCTCTAGAATATGATTCTGGGCAGTACTCGGACCTGGCTGGAGGATGAGCAATGGCTATCGGGTTGAGCGAGGAGCACGAGGCGCTCCGTGAGTCGGTGAGTGGCTGGGCCGAGCGGAACATCCCCTCGGAGCTGCTTCGTGCCGGGACGGACGGCCGTCCCGCGTTCTGGCCGGGTCTGGCCGAGCAGGGACTGCTCGGCCTGCACGTGCCCGAGGAGCACGGCGGCTCCGGCTACGGGCTGCTGGAGGCGGCCGTGGCGATCGAGGCGCTGGCCGAGCGCATGGCGCCGGGGCCCTTCGTGCCGACCGTGCTGGCCAGCGCCGTGATCAACGCCTCCAAGCGCCCGCAGCACCTGGAGTCGTTCGTCGACGGCACGCTGACCGCCGCCGTCGCGCTGACCGGCTCGCTGACCGGCGTCCGCCGCGCGGACGGCTCCCTGGTCGTCTCCGGCACCGCCGAGCCCGTGCTGGGCGGCTCGCTGGCCGACGCGCTGGTGCTGCCGGTCGCCACCGACGACGGCGAGCAGTGGGTGCTCGTCGACGCCTCCTCCGCGACCGTCACCGAACTCGGCTCCCTCGACCTGACCAGGCCGGTCGCGAAGGTCGAGCTGTCGGACGTGGTCGTCCCGGCCGAGAGCGTCCTGGACGGCGTGGACACCCCCGACGTGCGCGACCTGGCCGCGATCCTGCTCGGCGCCGAGGCGGCGGGCCTGGCCTCGTGGTGTGTGACGGCCGCCGCCGAGTACGCCAAGGTACGCGTCCAGTTCGGCCGCCCGATCGGCCAGTTCCAGGGCATCAAGCACAAGCTGTCGCGCATGCTGGTCGCGCTGGAGCAGGCGCGTGCCACGGTCTGGGACGCCACCCGGGCCGAGGGGCAGGAGCTCAGGTTCGCCGCCGCGGTGGCCGGGGTGATGGCCCCCGACGCCGCCGTGCAGTGCGCCAAGGACGCCATCCAGACCTTCGGCGGCATCGGCTACACCTTCGAGCACGACGCCCACCTCTACTACCGCCGCGCGCTCACCCTGCGCGCCCTGCTCGGCTCGTCGGCCGGCTGGGCCGAGACCGTGACCGAGCTCAGCCTCCAGGGCGTCGCCCGCGAGATGGAGATCGACCTGCCGGAGGGCGCGGAGGAACTGCGCGAGTCGATCCGCGCCGAGATCGCGGAGATCGCCCAGCTCGAAGGCAAGGAGCAGAAGCGCGCCCTGGCCGGACGCGGGTTCGTCATGTCGCACCTGAGCAGGCCGTGGGGCCGCGACGCCAAGCCGCTGGAGCAGGTGCTGATCGCCCAGGAGCTCAAGGCCGCGAAGGTCCGCCTGCCCGCCATGATCATCGGCGCCTGGGTGGTGCCGTCGGTCGCCGCGTACGGGACGCCCGAGCAGCAGGAGCGCTTCCTGCCCAGGACGCTCAGCGGCGAGCTGATCTGGTGCCAGCTCTTCTCCGAGCCCGGCGCCGGCTCCGACCTGGCCTCGCTGCAGATGAAGGCGGACAAGGTCGAGGGCGGCTGGAAGCTCAACGGCCAGAAGATCTGGACGTCCGTCGCCCACGTGGCCGAGTGGGGCATCTGCATCGCCCGCAACTCCAGCGAGGGCTCCAAGCACGAGGGCATCACGTACTTCCTGGTCGACATGAAGGCCCCCGGCGTCACGGTCCGGCCGCTGACCGAGATGACCGGCGAGAACCTGTTCAACGAGGTCTTCCTCGACGACGTCTTCGTGCCGGACGACCTGGTCGTGGGCGAGGTCGGCGACGGCTGGAAGGTGGCCCGCAACACGCTGTCGAACGAGCGGGTCTCGCTGTCGTCCGGCTCGGGCGGCACCGGGGCGTCGGTGCCCGACCTGCTGGGCCTGATCGGCCGGCTGGGGCGGGAGCTGACGCCGGCCGAGGCCCAGCAGGTGGCCGGGGTGGTGTGCGAGGGCCACTCGATCAACGCGCTGTCGCTGCGGGTGACGCTCAAGCAGCTCGCCGGGGCCGAGCCGGGCGCGGACGCCTCCGTCCGCAAGCTGCTGTCCACCTCGCACGCCCAGCACGTGTCCGAGGCCGCGGTGGAGCTGCTCGGGGCCGCCGCCGTGACCGCCGCGGACATGAAGCTCGGCGACGCCGGCTACTGGAACCGGGCGGTGCTCGCGACCAGGGCGATGACCATCTACGGCGGCACCACCGAGGTGCAGCTCAACATCATCGGCGAGCGCATGCTGGGCCTGCCGAGGGACCCCGAGCCGGGCAAGTGAGGCCGCCGCTCATCCCCGCACGGGCTGTGCGGGGACGGGCGCGCCGTTCTCGTCGGGCACCGGGACGCCGATCCTGATCTCGCCGACGCACGAGCCGGGCCCGAGCGCGCTGACGGCCAGCTCCGTGCCGTCCCCGGTGACGGTGGCGTACGTCGTGCCCAGGTCGCGGCCCGCGGGCACGGTGCTCCGCGCGAGCCCGAGCCGCACGCTCAGGGTGGTCCCGGCCCCGTTGAGATAGGAGAGCTGGACGGTGTGCTCGCCGGCCGCGACGGGCACGGGCAGCGTGAAGACCACCTCGTCCCGGCCGACCGGCGTGCAGTTCGCCTTCGACGGGATCGTCACGCCGTCGATGCGCAGCGGGCGCAGCCTGCCCTGCCCGTCGAAGATCATGGGGTCGGCGACCGGGCCGCTCAACTGCCTGGTCCAGGCGATCCGGTGCGGGGCGGTCGGGCCGAGCACCTTGGAGTGGCGGGCGTAGTCGTAGAAGAAGGCCGGGAAGACGACGTTCTCGGGCACGTGCGTGTCCAGCACGACCGTGCCCTCGGGGACGCGCGCCAGCGCCCGCGCGCCGGTCGTGACGTAGCTCTCGACGTCGCGGCCGAGCGGCCGGTCGGCGTAGGCGGCGACCGACCACACCGAGCCCGCCGCGACCGCCAGCGCGACCGGCGTCCACGACCACCTGAGCCGGTGGGCCGGACGCAGCCAGGGACGCCGCTCGTCCCGCACCGGGATGAAGGCCAGCCCGATCACCAGGGCGACGAGCACGGCGGTGGAGGAGACGTAGCGCAGCTCGAACCCGCTCAGGTCGGGGCCGAGCAGTTCCACCCGCCCCAGCATGATCGGCACCACGTCGGCCAGCAGGAAGTAGCCCAGCAGCGTCAGCCAGGCCAGCCAGGCCCGCCGCCGCCACAGCACCGAGACGGTCACGGCGGCGAGCGCGACCAGGCCGCTCACCCACATGAGCGCGACGGGGGTGGCCGCCAGCGCGTAGTCCGCGCCGATCGCCTGCCAGCGCCAGGGGCCGCCCAGCGCCGCCGGGACGAGCGAGCCGGTCAGCAGCGTCCAGGCCGACCGCGCGGCAACCTCGGCGCTCGGCAGGTCGGCGTGGAAGGTCTCGTTCGTGAGCTGCACGGACGTGAGCAACTGGGAGAAGAACACCGCCGCGTACGGCACCAGCACGCCCAGGTACAGCAGCCACGCCCGCCACAGCCGCCGACCGCCCAGCCAGCCGAGCGTGAGCACGAAGGCCAGCACCGGGATGAACGGCGCCTTGACGAAGAACACCATCCCGAACACCGTCCACCCGGCCGCGGCCACCGCGTGGCGCATCCGTCCGGTGCGGGTGAAGTGCACGTGTGAGGCCAGCGCCATCGGCAGCGCGATCTGGAACGGCAGCGTCTCGGCCGCCACCGCCCACCAGGACAGCCCGGGGATCGTCATCGGCGTCAGCAGGGCGAACCCGAGCGGGACGAGGATGGCCGGCCGCGTCCCGAACAGCACGCGCAGCAGCCGCAGCAGCGCCAGCCCGGCCGCCGCCTGGAGGCTGATCGTGACGGCGTGCGCCAGTACGTCGTTGTAGACCCCGAGCCGCCCCATCGCCCAGTGCGCCGCGAACGCCCCCGGCATCAGGTGGCCGAAGTCGATGCGCATGAGGTAGTCCCAGGACAGCGGGTTCTCCAGGCCCCTGGCGATGAACATGAAGTCGTCCTGGCGGAAGTACGTCCTGCTCACCAGAGCGAATTTCCAGACGAGCTGCGCCGCGACCATGACGAGCCCGGCGGCCAGCACCGTGTCGCCGCCGCCCGGACGCTCCCGGACCTCCGCTGTCGTCATGCCGGCCACCACCCCCCTCGCGCAGACTAATCACGCCGGTGGCGGTGGTGGAACGGCCGTGTCGGGGTTGTGATGTCATAGCGGGATGCCGCACACGGCCCGAGCCGGGCTCGCCGCCGCCCTCCTCGGGCTGGCCCTCGGCTGCCTGGCGCTCGGACCGGCCCTGGGCTGGGGTTTCACGCTGCTCCAGGACATGGTGTTCGTGCCCGATCCGGCGTTCTCGGCCTTCACGTTCGGGCTGGCGGGCGGGGCGGCGCGGGTGGCGCCCAGCGACGCCGTGGTGACGGCGCTGGCGCACGTGCTGCCCGCCGAGCTGGTGCAGAAGGCGATCCTGCTGGGGATCTTCGTGCTGGGGTGCTCGGGGGCCGCGCTGCTGCTGCCGTCGGAGTCGCTGGGGCCCCGGCTGGTGGCCGGCGCGTTCTACGTGTGGAACCCGTACGTGGCCGAGCGGCTGCTGATCGGGCAGTGGGCGCTGTTGCTCGGCTACGCGGGGCTGCCCTGGGTGGTGCGGGCCGTCTGGTCGGGGCGCAGGGTGGTGCTCGCCGTGCTGCCCGCGGCGGTGGGCGGGTTCGCGGCGATGACGGTCACCGCGCTGACGGCGCTGCCCGTGGCCGTGCCGAGGTGGCGGACCGTGGCGCGGGTGGCCGTGGTGCTCGCGGTGTTCAGCCTGCCGTGGCTGGTCCCGACGGCGTTGCGGCCGCAGGTGATCGACGGCGACCCGGCCGGCGTGGACGCCTTCGCGGCCAGGGCCGACACGCCGTTCGGGGCGGTGGGGAGCCTGCTGTCGCTGGGCGGGATCTGGAACGCCTACGCGGTGCCGCCCGGGTACGAGACCGTGGTGGGGGCGGTGGCCAGGCTGGCGCTCACGCTCGTCGGGGTCGTGGCCTTCCTGCGCTCGCGGGTCCCGTACCGGCGGGGGCTGGCGGTGGCGGCCGGGATCGGGCTCGCCGTCGCCTGCGCAGGGGTGAGCGAGCCGGGGCGGGCGGCGTTCAAGCAGCTCCTGGAGGTGTGGGGCGGGTTCGCGGTGTTCAGGGACGCCCAGCAGTACGTCGCCCCGCTGGCCCTGATGGCGGCGCTGGGGCTCGGGACGCTGGCCGGGCAGGTGGCCCGGCAGCGGGCCTGGGTGGGCGCGCTGGCGCTGGTGCCGGTCGCCGTGCTGCCGACCATGGCGTGGGGCTCGCTCGGGCGGCTCGGGGCGGTGTCCTACCCGGCGGGCTGGACGGCGGCGCGGGAGGTCGTCAGGCACGACCCGGAGGCGGGTGACGTGCTGGTGCTGCCGTTCGAGTCGTATCGGCGGTTCCCGTGGAACGGCGGGCGGGCGGTGCTGGACCCGGCGCAGCGCTTCTTCGCGACGCCGGGGCGCCGGGTGGTCTCCAACGATGCCGTACGGGTGGGCGAGCTGGTCGTCAGGAGCGAGGACCCGCGGGTCCAGAGGCTAGAACACGTACTAGAAGGAGCTTCGCCCGACCTGCCGGGGGCGGGATTCCGCTACGTGATCGTGGACGCGGGGACCCCGGAGGAGCGGCAGCGGTTCGGCTGGTGGCTTAGGGGTGCGAGGGCCGTGGTCGATACCGCTGAGCTGCGGTTGTACCGTTTTGACGGCAAGGTCGCGAGGGTTACGCCCGATTAGGTACGCTCATCAGCGTCTTTGTTAATATTTCGTCGAGCTACTTCCGAGTAGCAAGAATTGGTTCTAGGTTTAGGGACGCCCACACCACTGTCCGCTCGAGGAGGAACCCCGTGATCAAGATCCTCTTAGCAGCGATGATCGGCGTAGCCGTTGCGGCACTCGTGGCGACGGTCACCACCGTCACCTTCACCGGCGCCACCGCCACGCCGGTCAACCAGCCGCTCTACAACTACGGCGACCGGTAATCCGAGCCGAAGATGCCACCCTCTCCGCAAGGGGACGAGGGGACGAGCCGGCCACCACTGCTTGAGATCGTCATTCCCGCCTACAACGAGGAAGGACGACTTCCCGGGGGGCTCCTGCAGATGTGCGCGAAGCTTGCCCGCATGCCGTTCCCCACCTCCGTCATCGTGGTGGACAACAACAGCACCGACCGCACGGCCGAGATCGTCAGAGGCTGGCCGCGCGGGTCCGTGCCCGTCCGCCTCGTCCGGTGCGCGATCCCGGGCAAGGGAGCCGCCGTCCGCGCCGGGCTGCTCGGCACGAGCGCGCCCTTCGTCGGGTTCTGCGACGCCGACATGGCCACCGACCTCGACGCCATCGACGTGGCACTCGGGCTGCTGCTGTCCGGTGAGCGCGTGGTGATCGGCTCCAGGGCGCACCGCGGCTCGCACGTCGAGAACCGGCACAGCAAGGTGCGGGAGCTGGGCGCGTTCGGCTTCCGCGCGCTGGCCGGAGCGCTCGTGCGCGGCGTGAGCGACACCCAGTGCGGCTTCAAGTTCTTCGACGGCGTGCTGGCCCGCGAGAGCGCCGCGCGGCTGCGCACCCCCGGCTTCGCCTTCGACGTCGAACTGCTCGCGCGCTGCGTCGAGGGGGGTTCGGCGGTGCGGGAGATCCCCGTGCGCTGGCGGGACATGCCGGGCTCGCGCTTCTCCCCGGCCCGGCACTCGCTCGGCATCGTGCTGGAGCTGGGCCGGATCTGGCTGCGGCTGCGCGCCCAGCCCCGGTCGGGGGCCGCGCACACGTCCTGGGAGCCGCCGCTCGACCCCGTCGGATATCCGTGAAGATCGCTGTCGTCAACTGGCGTGACCCCTGGCATCCCCAGGCCGGCGGCGCTGAGACGTTCGCCTGGGAGCTGGCCCGCCGCTTCGCGCGGGCGGGCCACCAGGTGTGCTTCGTCACGGCGCGGGCGCCGGGGCAGCGCCGGCGCGAGAGCGTCGAAGGGGTGCGCTTCGTCCGGATGGGCGGGGTCTTCACCGTCTATCCGCTGGTCCTGGGCTGGTTGCTGCTGCGCGGGCACGTCTTCGACGTGGTGCTCGACTGCCAGAACGGCATCCCCTTCTTCACCCCCTGGGTGGTGCGGCGGCGCACGCGGGTGTTGTGCGTGGTGCACCACGTGCACGACCGGCAGTTCGGGGTGCACCTGCCGGGGTGGCTGGCGGCCTTCGGCCGGTTCCTGGAGGGACCGGTGTCGCGGTGGAGCTACCGGCGGCACGCGTGCGTGGCGGTGTCGCCGTCCACGGTGCGGGCCATGCGGGAGCGGCTCGCGTGGCGCGGCCCGGTGCACGTCGTCCCGAACGGCGTGAGCGTCGCCGCGGGCGGGGACGTCGCGAGGAGCCCGGTGCCGCGGATCGTCTGCCTCGGCCGGCTCGTCGCGCACAAGCGGGTGCACCTGCTGCTCGACGCCGTCGCGGAGCTGCGGGAGCGCCATCCCGGCCTGGTCGTGGACGTCATCGGCCGCGGGCCGGAGGAGGCCGCGCTGCGCGCCGCGCTGCCCGAGGGCGTGACCCTGCACGGCTACCTGCCGGAGGAGGACAAGGCGCGCCTGGTCGCGCGGGCTTGGCTGCATGTGAGCGCCTCGCAGGGCGAGGGCTGGGGGCTGAGCGTGCTGGAGGCCGCCGCGCTCGGCGTGCCGACGGTGGCCTTCGACGTGGACGGGCTGCGCGACGCCGTACGGCACGGCGAGACGGGCTGGCTGCTGCCCGAGGGCACTGACCTGGCCAAGGGCATTGGCGCGGCACTCGACGAACTGGACCACACTTATACCGTGAAATGTCGGGAATGGGCGGGAAGGTTCTCCTGGGACCGCAGCGCCGCACGCCTCACCGCGCTGATGCACGGCCACGACCCGGGCCCCGGCTGGGAGGAGCGGTGACCCTCCTCCCGACCGACAAGCTGGTGGCCGGGCGGCGTACGGGTGCGGGACGTGAAGTCGGCGAGCCCGCCCGCCGCCGCCTCTGGCTGCTGCTGTGCTGCCTCGGCTTCGGCCTGCTGGCGTTCACCACCAAGCCGGGCCACCTCATCTCCGACACCAAGATGGACCTCGCGCTCAACCCGGTCGGCTGGCTGGAGCGCGCCGCCCACCTGTGGGACCTGCAACACTTCGGCCAGCTCCAGAACCAGGTGGCGGGCTACGTCTTCCCGATGGGGCCGTTCTTCGCGCTCGGCGACCTGGCGGGCCTCGCGCCCTGGGTGACGCAGCGGCTCTGGCTCACGCTGCTCATGTGCGTGGCCTTCCTCGGCGTCGAGCGGCTGGGCCGGCAACTCGGCATCGGCACGTCCGGCACCAGGATCGTGGGCGCGCTGGCGTACGCGCTGGCTCCGCGCACGCTGTCGATCCTCGGCGAGATCTCGATCGAGTGGCTGCCCGCCGCGATGCTGCCGTGGATCCTCATCCCGCTGCTCACCGCCTCCGAGACCGGCCAGCGGGCCCGCGGGGCCATCAGGTCGGCGCTGGCCGTGGCGCTGTGCGGCGGCGTGAACGCGGTCGCCGTGCTGGCCGTGCTGGTCGCGCCCGTGCTGTACATCCTGACCCGGCCGCGGCCGGTGCCGCGCTGGCGGCTGCTCGGCTGGTGGTCGGGCGCGGTCGCGGTGGCCACCCTGTTCTGGTCGCTGCCGCTGCTGCTCGTGGGCCGGTACGCCTTCTCGTTCCTGCCGTACACCGAGACCGCCCAGACCACCACGTCCGTCACCTCGCTCACGAACGTGCTGCGCGGCGCCTCCGACTGGGTGCGCTACCTGCCGCTGAGCGGCGTCTTCGAGCAGCCGCCCGGGTACGCTATCGCCACCTCCGCCACCATGGTCGTGGTCACCGGTCTGATCGCCGCGCTGGGCCTGGCCGGATTGTCACGCCGCGACCTGCCCGCCAAGGGGTTCCTCGTGGCGATGTTCCTCGTCGGCGTCGTCGCGCTGGTCGCGGGGCACGCGGGCGCGCTGGAGCCGATCGTGGCCGAGCCGGTGCGCTGGCTGCTCGACGGGCCGCTCGCGCCGCTGCGCAACCTGCGCAAGTTCGACCCCCTGGTCCGGCTCGCGCTCGCCTTCGGCCTGGCCCACCTGCTGGTCAGAGCCCGTGTCCCGCTGCGGACGACCGCCGTGGCCGCCTTCGTCGCGCTCGTGCTGCCCGTCTTCAACCAGGGCCTGGCCGCCCCCGGCGACTACCAGCAGGTGCCCGATCACTGGCGGGAGGCGGCCGGCTGGCTCGACCGCAACGCGGGCGACGACGGCGTGCTGATCGTGCCGGGCGCCAAGTTCGCCGAGTACGTCTGGGGCCGCCCCATGGACGAGCCCATGCAGGCGCTGTCCGCCGCCCGCTGGACCACCAGGCAGATCACGCCGCCCGGCTCCGTCGGCCTGACCAGGCTGCTCGACGCCATCGACCAGCGGCTCACCGCCGGCCACGGCTCGGCGGGGGTGACGGCCGTGCTGCGCCGGCTGGGCGTGCGCTACCTGCTCGTCAGGAACGACCTGATCAGGGAGAACCTCGCGGGCGCCTGGCCGTCGCGGGTGTACGAGGCGCTGCGCGAGTCGCCGGGCATCAAGAAGGTGCGCTCGTTCGGCGACCTCGTCGGCGACAGGGAGACCGACGACGCGGTCAACCAGGTGGACGCCCCGTTCCCCGCCCTCGACCTGTACGAGGTGTCGGGCAGCTCCGACCTGGTCACCGTGCAGCCCGCCTCCGACGCGCTGGCCGTGCGCGGCGGGCCGGACTCGCTGCTGGCCATGGGCGACCTCGGCCTGCTGGACGAGGGCCCGGTGCTGGTCAACGGCGACGCGGGCACCCGGGAGACGCCCACGGTCGTCAGCGACGCGCTGCGGCTGCGCGAACGCTCGTTCGGCGAGATCAGGACGAACCAGTCACCCACGCTGACGGCCGACCGGAAGGCGGACTTCGACGGCGTGCGCGAGCTGGACCTGCTGGAGGACGGCTGGCTGGACGAGACCGCGGTGGCCGAGTACTACGGCGTCGCCGGCGTCAGCGCCTCGTCCTCGGTCGCGGACCCGTACGCGATCGCCGGGCTCAGCACCACCGGCCGCAGCCCGTGGGCGGCCATGGACGGCAACGTCAGGACCGGCTGGGAGAGCGACGGCGCCAGGCCCCCGACCGGCGAGTGGCTGCGCGTGGACCTGGCGGGGCGGATCCGGCTGCCGTACCTGAACGTGATGTTCGCCCCCGACCTGCTGCTCGGCCAGGCGGTCAAGCGCGTGTCCGTGGAGACCGAGGCCGGCAGCCTGGTCCAGGACGTCACCCGCAGCACGGACCCGCAGCGGCTGCGCGTGCCCGCCGGGCCCACGAGCTGGGTGCGGCTCAAGGTGGCCGAGACGGTCTCCGCCGAGTGGAGCTACGGCCAGCGGGTCGGCGTCATCGAGCTGTCGATCCCGGGCGTCACCGCCGGCCGGACGATCAGGCTGCCCGGCGAGGGCGACGTGTACGTCATGGACCGCGGCCCCGGCGAGCGGCCCGGCTGCATGCGCAACCAGTACCGATGGGTCTGCAACGAGGTGGTGCTGGCCAAGCAGGGCGAGGAGACCGGGTTCGACCGGACTTTCCGCGCCGGGTCGGACGCGTCCTCGAACGTGCGGGGAACCGCCGTGCTGAGGGATCCCGAGCTGGTTGACCGGTACACCCGGGTCGGCGCGGGCCTGACCACCGTGACCGGTTCGTCCCAGCTCACCGGCGACGCCGTGGTCTCGCCCCGGTCGGCCTTCGACGCCGACGGGACCACCACCTGGATCCCGGACGCGGCCGACACCGAGCCCACGCTCACCGTCGCCTGGAAGGGCGAGCGGAAGATCTCCCGCGTCCAGATCGGCCGTCCGGGCGGGGACGAGCAGCCGCTGGACGTGATCGTGAGCGGCGACGGCGGCGAGGTGCGCGGCGGCCGGGTGGACGAGCACGGCAATCTCGACTTCAAGGCCATGTCCACCTCGCAGCTCAAGCTGCGCTTCACGCCCTTCTCCAAGCGGCTTCAGGTGACCGAGCTGGTGGTGCCCGGCGTGGACCCGGTGGGCCGGCCCGCCGACATCCCGCTCAGGCTGCCCTGCGGGGCCGGCCCCAGGATCGAGGTGAACGGCGCCGTCATCGAGACCAAGGTCGCCGGCACCCACGCCGACCTGCTCGAACAGCGTCCGGTGCAGATCCTCGGCTGCTCCAGGGCCGAGGTGAGCGTGGGCGACAACCGGGTGCGGGTGGCCGGCTGGGACTCCTACACCGTCGACTCCCTCGTGATCGGCACGCTGCCCCGCCGTCAGCCTGGTGTGGAGGGGGCCGCGGTGCGCGGCACGTGGACGACGTCCGCGCGCGAGGTGTCGGTGAGCGCGCCGAAGGACTCCTTCCTCGTCGTGAACGAGAACTTCAACGCGGGCTGGCGGGCCCAGATCGACGGCGAGACCCTCAAGCCCGTGCGCATCGACGGCTGGAAGCAGGGCTGGGAGCTGCCCGCGGGCACCCAGGGGACCGCCAGGCTCGACTACCTGCCCGACCGTCTCTACCGGCTCGCGCTGCTGCTCGGCCTGGCGGGGATCGCGCTGCTGGCGCTCGTCGCGCTGGTCCTGCGCGGGCCGCGTCCCGAACACGTCCGCGAGACGGCCGCCGCCTCGCAGTCCCGGCTGTCGCGGCTGCGGGCGCCGGTCGTGGTGCTGCTCGCGCTCGCGTTCGGCGGCTGGGTGGCGAACTGGCCCGGCATGATCACGGTGCTCGCCGCCGTGCTCGTGACGCTGCTGCTGCGCGCCCGCGGACGGCCCGCGCACTGGGCGGCGGCCGGCGCGTTCGGGGCGGCCACGGCGTCGCTGGCGGCGGCCATGCTGCTGCGCACGACCGGCGTGGACGTGGCGGCGCTCGGCCCGCTGATGGACCACGTGCCGCAACTCGCCTCGGTGGCGGCCGTGGGCGTGCTGTTCGGCCAGCTCGTCACGGAGCAGGCGCGGCCGGCAGCGCGGCCCGAGCTCCCGGCGGCGGAGCAGGTGCTGACCGGTGTCCGCTGAGCTTGAGCGCGCCGACCTCGATCAGGTGGTAGCTGCCGACGCTCAGCAGCAGCGAGGCCACCAGCGAGATCACCGTCACGCTGGCGAAGTCGGCCTGGAACGGCTGCGCCCCGGTGAGCTTGAGCAGCAAGGTGATCACCGGCGCGTGCCAGAGGAAGAAGCTGTAGGAGATGCGGCCCAGGTAGGCGCAGACGGGGTTGCCGAGCACCCGGTTGCGCAGCGCGTCCGGCCGGGACGCCAGCGCGAACGGCGCCACGAGCAGCACCGCGATCGCCGCCTCCAGGCTGACCCGCCACAACGACTGCGGCAGGGTGGGCAGCGTGAGCGTGCGCGGGCCGGCCAGTTCGGTGCTCAGCAGCGCGTACAGCAGCCCGGCCAGCACCAGGAAGTGCGGGGCCAGCGAGTCGACCACGCGGCTGTGCCCGATCCACACCGACAGCACCGCCAGCGCCATGCCACAGGCGAAGTAGATCAGGTGGTACGGCAGCAGCAGCGCGAGTTGCGGCGCGCCGAACTGCCGGGCCACGACCACGGTGGCCACGGAGACCAGCGGCAGCACCGCGATGCCCGCCAGCAGCCGGACCGGCCGGTTGCCGCTGCGTGCCACCCGGTGCAGGGCCCAGGCCAGGACCGGCAGCAGCACGTAGAAGGACATCTCGATGGGCAGCGTCCACATCTGGTACAGGCCGTCGGGGGCGGGGTCGTCGGGGAAGTAGTTCTGCGCGAGCAGCAGCCACTTCAGCCAGCCGGTCCAGTCGAACGGGCTCCACGCCCACAGCGCGAGCGCCGTCACGAGCCAGTAGACCGGCAGCACCCGGAGCGCCCGGCGCCACAGGTAACGCAGCGGACCCGGGCGTGGCGTATTCTCGATCACCGCGCGCGCCCACGGGCGGTACAGCAGCAGGCCCGACAGGAGGAAGAAGATCGGTACGGCGATGCCCAGGCGGCTCATCATCCAGGCGAGCATGCCCTCGCGGTACATGACGCCCGTGTTGCTCCCGACGTGCAGCAGCCAGACGCCGAGCGCGGCGATCGCGCGGATGCCGTCGAGGGCGGCGTCCCTGCTCTTCATCGCTGCTCCCACTTTCTCGCTTTCCCGGCCGTCCGGCGCATAGCCGGCCAGGGCCGAAACTACGATAGAACTTGTTTCTATCGATTTGGTTGCGGTGGTAAGGCCGCTCGTGACGGACATCACACACTGTCATACTTTGTTGCTCGACGATCGCATGCAAACGACAACATGTTCTACAAATACGGAGGCCTCGATGGGTCGTATCTCCACGCTCGTCCTCATCGGGTTCGGGGCTTTCTTCATCGCGCTCGCGCCGCTGCTGAAATTCTGGGCGGCCGGCCAGATCATCTCCGCCCCGGCGAACCAGTTCGGCATCTCGCGGCTGGAGGCCAAGGGCGCCCAGTACTTCTCCCTCCAGGACCTCAAGGTCCTGACCGGCGACCTCGACATCATCGTCACCACGCGCGGTGACGTGAAGGAGGCCACCGGCGACCGGGTGGTCTGGGACGAGGCCACGGTGGTCAACGACGTGACCAACAGCCGCCCGCAGATCGACATCTCCGAGCGCCGCAGCGCCTTCGACCGGTACACCGGGCTGGGCGTGAACTGCTGCGGGACCAGCGTCGAGAAGGCGCCGGTGACGCTGGAGGGGCAGATCTACAAGTTCCCGTTCGACGTCGAGAAGAAGACGTACAAGGTGTTCAACGCCACGGCGCAGAAGGCGTTCGACGCCGCGTTCGTGCGCGAGGACAACGTCAACGGGCTGCCGGTCTACGTCTTCGAGCAGAACGTGCCGCCGACCAAGACCGAGACCCGCACCGCCCCCGCCAACGTGCTCGGCATCACCGGCGAGACCGGGGACGTGCAGGTGGACCGCTGGTACGACGGCAAGACGACGTACTGGGTCGAGCCGGTGACGGGCTCGCCGGTCCGGCAGGAGGTGCAGCGGCACGAGGTGCTGAAGACCCAGGACGGCGTGGAGCGCACGGCGGCCTTCGTGGCCACCGCGAAGATGACCGAGCAGACCGTGAACGACCTGGTCAAGAACGCGCAGGACGGCAAGAGCACGATCGGCCTGCTGCGCGACGTCATCCCGCTGGTGCTGCTGGTGGTGGGCGTCGTGCTCGTGGTGGCCGGCGTGGTGCTGGGCCGGCGCGGACGTTCCGTCGCGTAAAAAAGAGCGCGATTTAAGGGCCCGTGCACGGCGGGCCCTTTTTCATTCACCTGGACGGCTTACTAGAACCAGTTATAGTCCTAGGTTACTCACCGGTACCAGACCAAAGGTTCTAGTCTAGAACACGTTGCAGTCAGCGAGATTCCGGACGTATTGTCGGGCCATGCGGACACGCGTCACGGACATGTTCGGAATCGAGCTCCCGATCTTCGCGTTCAGCCATTGCAGGGACGTGGTCGCCGCCGTCAGCCGGGCCGGCGGCATGGGCGTCCTGGGAGCCCTCTACTTCACGCCGGAAGAGCTCGAGACAGAGCTCAAGTGGATCGACGACCACGTGGACGGCAAGCCGTACGGCGTGGACGTCGTCATGCCGGCCTCCTACGAGGGCGCCGACTTCGCCCCCGAGGAACTGGTCGGCCGCCTGCAGTCGATGATCCCCGAGGGGCACCGGGCGTTCGTCGAAGGGCTGCTGGCCAAGCACGGGGTGCCGGCGCTGTCGGCCGACGCGGAGGCCGGCCGGGTCCTGCTCGGCTGGACCGACGCCACCGCCCGCCCGCAGGTGGAGGTCGCCCTGCGCCACCCCATCGCGCTGCTGGCCAACGCCCTCGGCCCGCCGCCCGCCGACGTCGTGGACCTCGCCCATGCCCACGGCGTCAAGGTCGCCGCCCTCGCCTCGACCCCGCGCCACGCGCTCAAGCAGGTCGAGGTGGGCGTGGACGTGGTGGTCGCGCAGGGTACGGAGGCCGGCGGGCACACCGGCGAGATCTCCACCATGGTGCTCATCCCGCAGGTGGTGGACGCCGTGGACGTGCCGGTGCTGGCCGCCGGTGGCATCGGCAACGGCCGCCAGATGGCCGCCGGCCTGGCGCTCGGGGCCGAGGGGGTGTGGACGGGCTCCCTGTGGCTCACGGTCGAGGAGGCCGACACGCCGGAGCCGGCCAAGCGCCGCATCCTGGAGGCCACCTCCCGCGACACCGTCCGCTCGCGTAGCTGGACGGGCAAGCCCGCGCGGCTGCTCAGGAACGAGTGGACCGAGGCGTGGGAGTCGGAGGACTCGCCGGGCACGCTGCCGATGCCGCTGCAGTTCATGCTCATCTCGGACGCGCTGCGGCGCATCGGACGCTCGGACGCCTCCGCACTGGCCACGTTCCCGGCCGGGCAGATCATCGGGGTGATGGACCAGGTGCGCTCGGCCAAGGACGTGGTGTTCGGGCTGGTGGAGGAGTACGGCGAGGCCCTGGAGCGCCTGGACCGCATCACGGGGGAATGACCCCCCGCGCGGCTGGACCGCCGCGCCGGGAGTGGCCTGCGTTCGGTGCGGGTGCGCCGGTGCGGGTGCGCCGGAGTGGGTGCGCCTTCATCGACCTTCGTAGGTGGGGGCGCGCTTTTCGCGGAAGGCCCGGGTGCCCTCCTTGGCGTCCTCCGAGCCGATCACCGGCCACCCCAGTTCGTCCGACACCTTCAGCGCCTCCGGCTCGGGCATCCCGAGCGTGTCGCGGTAGGTCCGCAGGATGGCCTGCACGGCGAGCGGCCCCGACGCGGCCACGTCCGCGGCCAGTTCGCGGGCCGCCGTCAGCGCCTGGCCGTCCGGGACCACGCGGTTGACCAGGCCCATCGACAGGGCTTCGGCCGCGGTGACCGGGCGGCCGGTGAGCAGCAGGTCCATGGCGTGGCAGTACGGGATCTGCCGGGGCAGCCGGACGGCGCTGCCGCCCATCGGGAACAGCGCGCGCTTGGCCTCGAACAGCCCCAGCGTGGCCGACTCGGCCACCACCCGCAGGTCGGTGCCCACCAGCAGTTCCGTGCCGCCGGCCACCGCGTAGCCCTCCACCGCGCTGATGATCGGCTTGGTGGGCAGGTCCTCGCGCAACAGGCCCTTCCAGTGGAAGTTGGGGATCCGGGCCGCCCTGGCCTGGACGTCCGGATCCGTGGAGGGCTGCCCCATGGCCTTGAGGTCGGCCCCGGCGCAGAACGTGCCCTCGGCCCCGGTCAGGATCGCGACCCGGATGCCCGGCTCCTCCGACGCGTACGCCCACGCCGACGCCAGGCCGATCAGCATGTCCGACGACAGCGCGTTCCGGGCCTCCGGCCGGTTCATGGTGACGGTCAGGACGTGCTCGTCGCGTTCGATCCGGCAGTGGGGGGTACTGATCGGCAGGAGCTCCACGGACGCCTCCGAAGTGACTGAATCAAGCGCTTGCTACGGACTTTGGCCCAGGATACGCTCCCAGGAGCAAACGAGAACAGGTTCCTGTTTTGCTGTCCCGCGCTGAGGAGATCAGATGGGCACGCTCGGATTCTGGAGGCTCGCGCAGGCGGATCCCGACTGGATCGCGGCCGTGGACCCCGACGGCACCCAGCATCGGGCGGGCGACCTGCTGGCCCGCTCGAACCAGCTCGTGCACGGCCTGCGCGAGCTCGGCCTGCGGCCCGGCGACGGCATCTGCGGCCTGGCCCCCAACGGCGCCGACGGCCTCGTCCTCTACCTGGCCGCGCTCCAGGCGGGCTGGTACTACACCCCGGTCAACTGGCACCTGACCGGGCCGGAGATCGCGTACATCGTCTCCGACAGCGAGGCCCAGGCCCTCTTCGTGCACCCCCGCTTCGCGCAGGAGGGCGCCAGAGGCGCGGAGGCCATCGCACCCGAGCGCCGCTTCCTCCTCGGAGACGGAGACGGAGACGGAGACGGAGACGGCTCCGGAACCGGCTTCAGAGCAGTGCGCGAGCTGACCGACGGGCAGCCCGGCACCACACCGGCCGACCGCACCGCCGGCGCCACCATGCACTACACCTCCGGCACCACCGGCAAGCCGAAAGGCGTCAGACGCCGCCTCAGCGGCCTCGACCCGGACGACGCCGCCGAACTCATGACATTCCTGCTCGGACTGTTCGGCATCACGCCGGGCCGCCCGAACGCCCACCTGGTCACCTCCCCGAGCTACCACACGGCGGTGACCCAGTTCGGCGGCACGGCCCTGCACATGGGGCACACGCTCGTCTACATGGACAGGTGGGACGCCGAGGAGATGCTCCGGCTCTGCGAGCGCCACCGCGTCACCAACTCCCACATGGTCCCGACCCACTTCAAGCGGCTGCTCGCGCTGCCGGAGCAGACCCGCTCCGCGTACGACCTGTCCTCGCTGAGCTGGATGATCCACGCGGCCGCCCCCTGTCCGGTCCCGGTGAAGTGGGCCATGCTCGAGTGGTGGGGCGACTGCGTGTACGAGTACTACGCGGCCACCGAGGGCGGCGGCACCCTGGCCACACCCGAGGAGTGGAAGGCGCATCCCGGCACGGTCGGCCGCGCCTGGCCGATCAGCGAGCTGCTGATCGCGGACGACCAGGGCGAACCGGTGCCCGCCGGCACTCCAGGGACGATCTACATGAAGATGATGGGCGTCCCGTTCGAGTACAAGGGCGATCCCGCCAAGACCGCCGCGAACCGCCTCAAGGACCACTTCACCGTCGGCGACATCGGCTACCTGGACGACGACGGCTTCCTCTTCCTGTGCGACCGCAAGGCCGACATGATCATCTCGGGCGGGGCGAACATCTACCCCGCCGAGATCGAGAACGAGCTCATGATCCACCCGAAGGTGGCCGACGTCGCCGTGTTCGGCATCCCCGACGAGGAGTGGGGCGAGCAGATCAAGGCCGTGGTCGAGCCCGCCACGGGCGTGCCGCCGGGGCCGGAGCTGGCCGCCGAGCTGCTGGCCTCGCTGGAGGGCCGGCTGGCCAGGATGAAGTGGCCCAAGAGCGTCGACTTCATCGCCGAGATGCCCCGCGAGCCCAACGGCAAGCTGCTCAAACGCAAGCTCCGCGACCCGTACTGGGAGGGACACGACCGTGCCATCTGATCCGCTGGTCGCCCAGCACGTCCTGGAGTTCCCCGGCGGCTACACGCGTACGACCGGGCCGGTGATCGGCCGCTTCCTCAGCGAGCTGCGCGCCCGCCGCATCGTCGGGGCGCGGACGGCCGAGGGACGCGTGCTCGTGCCCCCGCTCGAGTACGACCCCGCGACCGGCGAGCCGGTGACCGGCGAATACGTCGAGGTCGGCCCGGCCGGCACGATCACCACGTGGGCCTGGGTGGACGAGCCGCTCCCCGGCCACCCCCTCGACCACCCCTTCGCCTGGGCGCTCATCAAGCTCGACGGCGCCGACACCGCGCTGCTGCACGCCGTGGCCGCCGACGACCCCAAGGCGCTGAGCGCCGGCAGCCGGGTCTGGCCCGTCTGGCGCGACCGGCCCACCGGTCACATCACCGACCTGTCGCACTTCGTCCCCGAGGTCACGAAGATCGTGTCCAACGTGCGCGCCGAGTACCGCCTCCAGGCCGGCGGCGCGCTCCGCGTCTTCCTGGAGGGCGTCGCGCGCGGCATCCTGCTCGGCAGCCGCTGCGCGCGGTGCGAGAAGGTGTACGTGCCGCTCCGGCTGGCCTGCCCCGAATGCGGAAGCGACCTGCCCGACACGCTCGAACTCCCCGACACCGGCACGATCACCACGTTCGCCATCAACAACCTGCCCGACCCCCGGGCTCCCGAGGTGCCGTTCGTGTCGGCGTACATCCTGCTCGACGGGGCCGACATCCCCATGATCGCGCTCATCGGGGACGTTCCCGCACACGAGGTGCGCCAGGGCATGCGGGTGCGGGCGGTCTGGGTCCCCGAGAACGAGCGCACGGCGTCCATGGCGAACATCCGCTGGTTCGCCCCCACCGGCGAGCCCGACGTGGAGCTGACATGAGAGACGTGGCCATCGTCGCGTTCGCGCAGACCCGGCACACCGATCACGACACCGGGGCCAGCGAGCCCGAGCTGATCCAGCCCGTGATCAACGAGGTCAAGGAGCGCACCGGGCTCGACCGCTTCGGCTTCACCTGCTCGGGAAGCTGCGACTACCTGGCGGGCGCGCCGTTCTCGTTCGTCTCCGCCCTCGACGCGCTGGCCGCCTGGCCGCCGATCTCCGAGAGCCACGTCGAGATGGACGGGGCCTGGGCGCTGTACGAGGCGTGGGTACGGCTGCAGCACGGCGACATCGACTCCGCCCTCGTCTACGGCTTCGGCAAGTCGTCGCTCGGCGACCTGCGGACCATCATGACCCTCCAGCTCGACCCGTACTACCTGGCCCCGCTCGGACTCGACCAGCTCTCCTACGCCGCCCTCCAGGCCGCCGCCGTGGGCGCGGAGCGGCCGGAGCTCGACGAGATCGTCCGGCGGAGCAGGGCGGACGGGCGAGGCAACCCGTACGCGCTCGACCTGCCCGACCCGGAAGGGGAGGACTTCGCGCTGCGGCCGCTGCGGAAGACGGACGTGCCGCCCATCACGGACGGCGCCGCCGCGATCGTGCTCGCCACCGGCGACCTGGCCGCACGGCTGTGCCCCAACCCCGCCTACATCAGGGGCATCGCCCACCGCATCGAGCCGCACTACCTGGGCCTGCGCGACCTGGCCCGATCGCCCTCGGCGGCCGACGCCGCCCGCGCCGCCGGGGTCGGCAAGGGCCCCGTCGAGGTGGCCGAGCTGCACGCCCAGTTCCCCCACGAGGAGATCATCCTGCGCCGGGCGCTCGAACTGGACGGCGACACCGTGATCAACCCGTCGGGCGGGCCGCTGGCCGCCAACCCTGTCATGGCCACGGGCCTCATCCGCGTCGGCGAGGCCGCGCGCCGCATCCACGACGGCACGGCGCGCCGCACGGTCGCGCACGCCGCGAGCGGCCCCTGCCTGCAGCAGAACCTCGTGACCGTCCTGGAGGCATGACCATGGGAAACCGGTGCGCGGTCATCGGCGTCGGCCAGACGTACTACACGACCAAGCGCAGGGACGTCTCGATCGCCGGCCTGGTGCGCGAGGCGGCGCTGCGCGCCCTGGAGGACGCCGGGCTGACGTTCAAGGACATCGACGCCGTCGTGATCGGCAAGGCGCCCGACCTGTTCGAGGGCGTGATGATGCCGGAGGCGTACCTCGCCGACGCGCTCGGCGCGGCGGGCAAGCCGATGATGCGCGTGCACACGGCCGGCAGCGTCGGCGGGTCCACCGCCCTGGTGGGGGCCAGCCTCATCCAGGGCGGGGTGCACGAACGGGTGCTGGTCGTCGCGTTCGAGAAGCAGTCGGAGTCCAACGCCACGTGGGCCCTGTCCACCCACCTGCCGTTCAGCGCGTCGCTGGTGGTGGGCGCGGGCGGCTACTTCGCGCCGCACATCCGCGAGTACATGCGCAGGACGGGCGCCCCCGGCCACATCGGCACGCTGGTCGCGGTCAAGGACCGGCTGAACGCGCTGAAGAACCCGTACGCGCACCTCAAGATCCCCGGCATCGACCAGAAGATGGTCGAGTCCACGCCCATGCTCTGGGAGCCCATCCGCTACCTGGAGACCTGCCCGTCCAGCGACGGGGCCTGCGCGATCGTGCTGTCGTCGGAGTCGGCGGCCACCGGCACCCCCGCCTGGGTGCACGGCGCCGCCATGCGCTCCGAGCCGATCTTCCGCGCCGCCCGCGACACCGTCAGCCCGCAGGCGGGCAAGGACTGCGCCGCCGACGTCTACCGGCAGGCCGGCATCGCCGACCCGCGCCGCCAGATCGACGTCGCCGAGGTGTACGTGCCCTTCTCCTGGTACGAGCCGATGTGGCTGGAGAACCTGGGGTTCGCGGCGGAGGGCGAGGGGTGGAAGCTCACCGAGGCGGGCGCCACCGCGCTCGACGGCGACACCCCGTGGAACGCCTCGGGCGGGGTGCTGTCCAGCAACCCGATCGGGGCGTCGGGACTGATCAGGTTCGCCGAGGCCGCGCTCCAGGTGCGCGGCATGGCGGGGGAGCACCAGGTGGACGGCGCCCGTACGGCGCTCGGCCACGCGTACGGCGGGGGAGCCCAGTTCTTCGCGATGTGGATCGTCGGACGGGAGAAACCCTGATGGAGTTCAACCACGCAGACCTGTTCGAAGGGCTCGCGGACGCGATCGGGGAGCGGACGGCCGTCGTCTGCGGCCGGCAGCGGCGCACGTTCGCCGAGTTGGACGCCGAGTCGAACCGGCTCGCCCACTACCTGCTCGACCTGGGCATCCAGCCGGGACAGCACGTCGGCCTGCACCTCTACAACGGCGTCGAGTACCTCGCCGGCATGCTCGCCGCGCTCAAGATCCGCGCCGTGCCGATCAACGTGAACTACCGCTACGTCGAGGCCGAACTGCTCTACCTCTACCGCGACTCCGACATCCGGGCGCTGGTCTACGACGTGGAGTTCGAGCCGCGGGTGGCCGCCGTGCTCGACCGGGCGCCGCTGCTGGAGCACCTCGTGCACGTGGGCGGGCCGTCGGCCGTCGGCCCGGCGGTGCCGTACGCGACCGCTCTGGAACGCGGCAAGCCCGAGCGGGGCTTCCCGCCGCGCTCCGGCCAGGACGTGTACATCATCTACACCGGCGGCACCACCGGCATGCCCAAGGGCGCGATGTGGCACGTCGAGGACCTGTTCATGGGCTTCGGCGGCGGCAACCCGTACGGCGAGCCGCGCAGCACCCCGCAGGAGGTGGTCGAGGAGGCGGCCAAGGCCGGCCCGATGGTGATGATGGCCGCCTCGCCGCTCATGCACGGGGCCGCGCAGATGGCCACGTTCCTGAGCTGGTGGATGGGCTCCACCGTCGTGTTCGTCCGCAAGTTCGACGCCGAAGCCGTGTGGCGGGCGGTCGGGCAGGAGCGCGCGACCACCCTCAGCATCACCGGCGACGCCATGGCCAGACCGCTGGCCGAGGCCCTGGACGGCGGCGAGCACGACGTCTCCTCGCTGTTCGTGATCAGCTCGACCGGGGCGATCCTGTCCGGCTCGGTCCGCGACCGCCTCCAGGAGCTGCTGCCGAACGTCATGATCATCGACAGCTTCGGCTCCACCGAGTCCGGCTACACGGCCTCGGGCGTGGCCGGCTCCTCACCCGAGAAGGGCCTGCGCTACCAGCCGAACTCCGTGGTCAAGCTGGCCGTGCTCGACGAGAAGGGCCGGCCCGTCGAGCCCGGCTCCGGGCAACTCGGCACGATGGCCAGGTCGGGACGGGTGGCGTTCGGCTACTACAACGACGACGCCAAGACCGCCCGCACGTTCGTCACCGGCGAGGACGGCACCCGCTGGCTGCTGACCGGCGACCTCGCCACCGTGGACGTCGACGGGACCGTGAACGTGTTCGGCCGCGGCTCGCAGTGCGTCAACACCGGCGGGGAGAAGGTGTTCCCCGAGGAGGTCGAGGCGGTGCTCAAAGGGCATCCGTCGGTGTTCGACGCGGTCGTGACTGGCCTGCCGGACGAGCGGTGGGGGAGCAGGGTGGCCGCCGTGATCGAGCCGCGTCCCGGGGTCGAGGTCACCGTCGCCGAACTGGACGCGCACTGCCGGCGGCTGCTGTCCGGGTACAAGGTGCCGCGCACGTACGCGTTCGTGACGGAGATGGTGCGCTCACCGGCCGGCAAGGCCGACTACCGGTGGGCCCGCGAAACGGCCGAACGGGCCGCGGACTGAGCGTTCATGACAGGTGGCGTAGTTCGCTCTCGACCGCCTTCGCGTCCGCGCTCCGGCCGGCTCGCTCCAGCAGGTCGAGCCGGCTGCGGAGCACGCTTCGCAGCAGGTCGTGCCCGGCCGCCGGCAACTCGCGCAGCAGGTCCGCGGAGACGCGCAGGGCGGCGTCGGCGGCGTCGTCCCGGCCCAGCTCCTGCTGGCAGAGACCGAGCCGGGCGTGCGCCACGGCCCTGGTCAGGCCGTCCCGCGTGACCTGCGTGCTGCGGTGGAAGACGAGCCCGGCCTCCAGCGGCCGGCCCGCCTCCATCAGCGCGTCGCCCAGCATGAGCATCGCCCGCGACAGCAGCCCGGCCTGCATCGTGTTCCCCGGCGAGAACCGCTCCAGCGCCGCCACCGCCTCCCGCAGCGGCTCGACCGCCTCGGCCGCCAGGTTCCGCATCCGCAGCGCGGCGGCCAGCGTGAGGCAGGCTCCCGCGCGGCTGGTGTGCAGGGCCTGTGCGTTCATGCCCGTGGTCAGCAGCTCGTCGTAGATGGCGATGGCCTCGCGCGCCCGCGTCTCGGCCTCCGTGCCGCCGTCCAGCCGAAGCAGCGGCATCAGCTCCGAGCTCTGCGCCAGGGAGTCGGCCAGGATCGCCCGGTGCGTCAGATCGCCGGGAAAGCGCCTGGCGATCGGGATCAGGCTCTCCACCAGCGTGTTCGCCTCCGCCAGTGCGCCCAGCATCATGTGGCACCTGGCCAGGCGCTGGGTGGCCAGGGTGTGCTTCACCGTGCCCGGTTCGTGGCCCGTCGTGGCGAGTCGCGCGTACTCGGCGGCCTCCTGGGGGTGTCCGGTGGCGAGGAGGTCGTCGGCGATCAGGGCGGCCGTCTCGGCGGCGGCCAGCGGCTCCGGCAGCTCCGTGAACAGCCGCAGGGCCCGCACGAGGTGCTCCGTCGCCTCCTGGCCCCGTCCGAGCGTCCGGAGCACCCGGCCTTTGACCTGGGTCGCCTGCGCCCGCACCCGCCGGGGCTCGTCATCGCGGGCCGGCCGTCCGTCGCGGTCGAGTTCGGCCAGTGACCAGGCGATGGACTCCAGGGCGGCTTGCGGGCGGTCCAGCGCGGCGAGGGTGGCGCCGAGCCGCGCGTACGTGGCGGCGGCGAGGGCCGGGTCCTCCAGTTCGTCGCAGAGGTCGGCGGCCCGCTCGCAGTGGGCCAGCGCCTCGACGGCCCGGCCCTGGTCGAGCAGTTCGGCGGCGTAGCGGTGCAGGGTTCCGGCGAGCGCCTGAAGCGTGGCGGGGTGGTCCTGGTACCCGCTGAGCAGGTCGATGGCCTGCTCCAGCACGGCGAGCCTGGCCGGGGCGGGATGGCCGGGGGTGTTCCGGTCCGGAGCGGCGGGCAGGGCGGCGAGCGCGGCGAGGGCGGTGCCGAGTTCCTCCCGGTAGGCGGGCGAGGCGGCGGCGAGGCCACGGCGGACGCGCACGGACAGCTCGGCGATCGAGACGGCGCTCGCCCCGGCCCCGGCCTGTGCCGCCGTGGCGCTCAGGCTCGCCAGGCACCGGGCGTAGCCGTCGAACGTCTCGGGCGCGCCGCTCAGCGGCACCTCCCGTTCCAGCGCCTCCGTGAACGCCGTCAGCGGTCCCACCAGCCCGTCCACCACTCCGGCGGGTGCCCCGTGCGGCCCCTGGCGGGCGAGTTCGGCCGCGAACCAGGCGAGCGACTCCACGAGTCCATCGAGTTCCCCCGCCACCGGCCGCAGCCCCAGGAGTTGCGCGTACAGGCCGGTCCCGGCCGCCGGGCCGTCGTCCGCCACCCGCGACCTGGCCAGCCGCAGCAGCGCCCGCAGGTGCACACCGGCGAGATCGCCCGGGACGGGCCCGAGCCGGGCCATCGCCGCCGTGCCCTCCGTCAGCCGCTCCCTGGCGGCGTCGTCCTCGCCCAGCTCGGCGAGGCACAGGCCGGCCAGCTCCATGCAGGCGGCCGCGAGCAGCCGCTCCTGGTCGGTGATCGGGGACGGGATGAGGCCGAGCGCCCGAACGGCCGCCTGCCGCGCCTGTTCGGCGTCCTGCCGCGGTTGCCCGGGGCCCGGCCTGGCGAAGCGGAGGCCGGCCTGGAGGTGGAGGGCGCCGGCCAGGGCCAGTGGGTGGGTGGCGCGCTCGGTGACCAACTGCTCGTACCGGCCGACCGCCCGGTCGGCGGCCGACTCGGCGTCCGACGGGCGGCCGGCGCGGGACAGGGCGACCGCCTCCAGCGCCATCAGCCCGGCCAGCTCCGTACGGAACTCGGCGCTCGTCCCGGCGTGCGGCTCGTAGGACTCGATGGCCTCGACCAGGTGCGGGACGGCCTCCTCGTGCCGCCCGAGCCCGACGAGCGAGCGCCCGAGCGCCGCCGCGACCATGCCGGCCGCGATCGCGTGCGGCCGGTCGGGCCCGGCGTGCCGCCGCAGCAGTTCGGCCGCCCGGGTCGCCAGCGCCAATCCGTCCCGGGGCCGCCCTGTGTCCGCCCAGGCGCGGGCGAGCGTGGCCTGTGCGGACAGATACCCGTGAACCTGCTCGATCTCCGGCGTACCGGCACCCTCGACGGCCTCCCGGCACTCCGCGAGCCGCCGCTCCGCCCGGTCCACGGCGTCGTCCTGAGGGGGCGGCCAGGGCAGCCACGGCTCCCCGGCGGGCGGGTGCGGGGAGTCGTCCCGTGGGGTGCGCTCCAGCCGCCCGCGTGCCTCGTCGCGGAGGGGGCGGAAGGTGTCGTCGTCGAGGCTCAGCACGTCGTACAGCTCGATGGCGAGGTCGAGTTGCGCGCGGCCGTCGGCGGTCCGGCCCAGCTCGTCCAGGCAGAGGGCGAGCAGCCACCTGCCCCTGGCCCGCGTCGCCGTGCGTCGCTCGGGCGGCGCCGTCGCCGCCTCCCGCAGCGCCGCGAGCGCCTCGTCCGGCCGGTCGTCGATCAGCAGCAGCTCGCCGAGGTCGAGGAGCTGGTCGGCGAGGGCTCGGCGGTGTTCGTCCGGTTCGAGCGTGACGAGCGCGCGCAGGTTCCGTACGGACTCGGCGGCGGACCGTACGGCGGCGTCCACGTCGTCCAGACGGGCGTGCAGCCTGGACAGCACGGCGGCGGCCGAGGCCAGCATGGCCCGCAACCCCGGCTCCTCGGCGGCCAGGGCCCGCAGGCGGGCGACGGCTTCGGCGGCCGGGACGCGGGCGTCGGCCGGCCTGCCGTGCCGCTCCAGCCAGACGGCCGCCAGGTGGAGGCTGTGGGCCACGTTCCTGCTGGTCGGAGCCACGCTCTGGACGGCCGAGGTGGCGGCCACGGCGATCGCGGCGGCCAGTTCGGGCAGCGCGGCGGCGGCGCTGGTCCCCTCGAACGGGGTCAGCGGCGCGACCCCCGACCCCTCCACCGGAGCCGCGCCGATCCCACCGGGCGGGACCGGCGGCCGGCCGGTGACACCGGGTTCCTGGACCAGGGCAGCCGGCCGGGCCGCGGCTCCGGGGCCGCTGTGCAACGGGACGCGGGACAGCGCAGGCGCGCTCGGCGACCGGGCGGCGGCCCCGGGCGTGATCGGTGGCCGGGTGCCGGGTCTCTGGTACGGGGCGAGCAGCTCAGCGGCGTCACCGCCTCCCAGGAACCCGGCCGATGACAGCGGTATCGGAGCCGGAAGCATCGGCGTCCCGGCAACGCCCCGCGCCGGTGGCGTACGAGCCCCGGCGGGCCCGCTGCTGTCCCCGTTGGAGGACGTTCCCCGAGAGCCGGCAGCCAGGACGCCCCGCACCGGGGCCGCGAAACCGGCGCTCCCGCCCGCCGCCTCGAACGCCTCGACCGCCTCACCCAGCCGTCCGATCTCCAGCAGCGCGCAGGCGAGGTTGTAGTGCGCGCGAGCGGCCGGCTCCGTGTAGCGCGGGTCCTCCTCGGCCAGGATCCGGTACCTGGCCGCCGCCTCCTGGGCGGGCTTGAACGCCGCGTCGGCCTCACCCCCGAGCAGCAGGCACGCCCCCAGCCCGAACAGCGCCTCCGCCCGCCCGGCCGCATCCTCGTACGGGGGAGCGCCCGCATACGTCTCCACGGCCCCGGCCGCCGCGACGACCGCCTCGCCCACCCGGCCCACGGCCGCCAGCCCCGCCGACGACCACGTCAACGCGCCGGCCAGCGCGAGCCGTCCGCCGGAGCCGCGCCGGTGCCGTACCGCCAGCTCGGACAGCGTCACGTTGAGGGCGCGCAACCCCAGCCCGGTCCCTCGGGCGTCGGGCCCCGGCGGCAGCGCGGCGGCGGCCTCGGCGAGCTGCCGGTCACCGGCGAACAGCGTGAGCGCGGAGTTGAGCGCGTCGCCGAGCCCGGTGGCCGGGTTCGCCACGGCCTGCGCGACCATCCGGGCCAGCCGGCTGGCGACCAGGGACCACAGTGCCGACCTGACCGGTTCCCGGCCCGCCGACAGGCGCAGGACGTCGAGCATCCGGACGAGATGGTGCACCGTGCGGGCCTCGTGGTCGTGCACGGCGAGCACGAGCGCGGCCAGGTCCTCGGTTTCGGCCAGCAGTTGCTCGGCCACCAGGTCCGGCCCGATCGGCGTCAGCCGCCCGCCGCCGAGGAGGTCAGGGGAAAGGGGGAAGACGCGGGTCAGCCAGCCGGCCGTGTTCAGGGCGCCCACGTGCAGCGGGGCCGTGTAGGGCGAGGCCGGATGCGCTCCGGACCGGTCCGGAGCGTCGGCGTGCGGGGCGCGGTTGCGCAGGCCGGGTACGGCCGTCAGCAGGCCGGGCAGTTCGGCCGGGGCAGGCGCGGTGAGCGTGAGGACCGCCACCGCCTGCCGGGCCGCCAGGTCACCGACGCGCTCCGCGCCGTCCGGCCAGACCCGCGCCCACTGCTCGTGCTCGCGCCTCACGAACCGGCCGAGCAGGGTGCCGCCGGCCTCCGTCTTCCGTTCCGTGAACCAGCTCGACGGCCCGTCACCGGCGGTCTCCTCGGCACCGTCCCCGTCGCGCAGCCGCAGCAGGGCGGCCAGGTGGACGTGGAGGGGGAGGCCGTACTCGGGGCTGTCGAGGCGTGGCGGGGAGGGTAACGCGGCCCGGCTCGGCGCGAACGCCTTCATGGCCGTGAGCGCGTGCTCCGTCCGTTCGGCCAGGGTGAGCGGATGGGGGTTGAGCCGCACGGTCGTCGTGTTGAGCCGTCTGAGCCGGCCGCCCGCCGCCGTGTCCAGCCGCCGCCACCACTCGGCCTCGCCGGGCTCGCGGGCCAGCAGCAGCAGCCGTACGCGGTGGTTGCGGCCGTTGCCCGCCAGCCGCCGGATCAGCTCGCCGACGACCGGGGCGGACCGCTCGGGCCGCTCGACCACGACCAGCGTGGGACGCGGCGCGTCGAGGGCCGCGTCCGTGCCGGACAGCAGGCCGGTCATCGTGTCCAGGGGCAGGAACCCGGTGTCCCACCCGGCCTCTGTCAGCTCGGCGCACAGCTCGCCCGCCAGCCGCGTCCGGCCCGTCCCGGCGTGCCCGCTCAGCACCGCGATCGACAGCGGGACGGGCTCGGCGGCCCACTCCCGCAGCTCGCCCAGCTCCGCGTCACGTCCCAGGAACGGCACCACCTCGTGCCGGGCCGGCAGCAGCGCCCAGTCCGAGCAGTCCTGCGGCGGCCGGCCGCGCGCCGGGGCGAGCAGTGCGGGCAGGACCATCGAGGGCTCGCCCTCCGTCACGGTCTCCGGCGACCCCGGCGGCGCGCCCACCAACTCGCGGAAACGCGCGTCGCCCAGCAGCGCGGTCGCGGGCACGGCGTCCAGACGGCGCCCGCCGGGACGCACGGCCACGCCGACGATCTGCCCGGCGGGCTCGGCCAGCAGGACGGCTCCGGACATGCCCTGCCAGAGCGCGGCCGGCAGCCCGTCGGCCTCGGGCACGCTCACCGCCAGAGCCTTCGACACCGCTCCGGCCAACGGGCCCACCAGCCCGGACGCCGTCCCCGCCGGAGGACTCACCAGGCCCGGCAGCGTCCGCTCGAACCCGACGGCCACGCAGCGCAGGGGACGGGAGGCGGGCACCCTGCCCCACCGGTGGTGCTCGACGCCGGGCAGCCCGTTCCACGCCGGTTCGGAGACCCGCAGCAGCACGACGTCCACGCCGCCGCGCCCCCGCCACACCGGTTCGGCCGCCAGCCACCGCGCCGACGCCGGCGGGCGGACGCGACAGGGCCGGCCGGCCGCCGCCACGTGCCCGGAGGTCAGCACCAGATCGGGGCCGAGCACATGACCCGATCCGGTCACGGCGACGAGGTCGTCATGACCGGAGCAGACCTCGACGACCCGTTCGAGCCCGAGGCGGTGTGGTGGCGTGTCCATGGGTCCGCCTACCTGTCACTACGTCGGAAGACGAGCCCCCGATCGGCTCCTGATCTCCTTCTCACTATCGCACTATGAACCGGAAATTTCGCGGCTTGTCAGGCCTTCTCGGTTGTGAGCCAGGCGGCCAGTCCCAGGTACACGATCCCGCTGCCCACGTCCAGCCGCCGCCGCGCGCGGGCCGAGCTGCGGATCTTGCCGGCCAGGGTGGAGGCGAGCATCGCGTACGTGCCGTCCGACGCCATGCCGAGCAGCAGCCACACCAGTCCGAACACGAGGATCTGCGGCCCGACCGGCCCCACGGAGGGCTGGGCGAACTGCGGCAGGAGCGCCAGGAAGAAGATCGCGGTCTTGGGGTTGAGCACGTTCACCACGAACCCTTCCCAGAACAGCCGCCGCTTCGACTGCACCTTCAGCTCGACGGCCTCCTCGCCGCCGCCCTTGTGCATCAGCTTGCGCACGCCGAGCCAGAGCAGGTAGGCCACGCCCACGTACTTGACGATGGTGAAGGCCGTGGCCGAGGCCGACAGCAGCGCGCTGATGCCCAGCGCCGCCGCCGCGATGTGGACGAGCGAGCCGGTGTGGATGCCGAGGACGGAGATCAGCCCGGCCGTGCGGCCCTGGGCGACGCTCCTGGTGACGATGTAGAGCACCGCGGGGCCCGGGATGAGCAGCAGCCCCAGCGTGGCCGTGCAGAAGAGGACGAGAGTCGAGATATCCGGCATGGGGTAATCGTAGAAGCGGCGTCAACGACTTTCCCGGCGTCAACGACTTTCCCGGAGCCGACGTGCTTTCCCGGAGCCGACGTGCGCCGGGTCTACGGCCTGCCGGTCAGGTAGCCCTCCAGGTGGTCGGCCAGCTCCTTCGGCCGGGCCAGCATGGGAGTGTGACCGCCGTCGATCTCGTCAGGGGTGACGCCGAGCCGGTCGTGCACGACCCGGCGCATGAACTCCGGCGTGAAGAACCGGTCGTCCCGGCACAGCAGGAACCTCGTCGGCACCTCCGGCCACGCGCCCAGCGGCCACGGCTCTGCCATGGCCCCGTCGGCGTGCTCGCGTCCGCGGGAGAGGCACTCCTGCGCCAGGTCCGCGGGCACGTCGTGCAGGAACAGCTCGATCGTGTCGAGCTCGGCCTGCTCGAAGCCGGTGTTCTCCCACCACGCCGACGCCGGCTCGCCCGGGACCGGGATCATGGCCGTGACCAGGACCAGCAGCTCGCAGGGCGTACGGGCGCAGACGAGCGGCCCCACGATCCCGCCCCAGGAGTGCGCCACCACGACCAGGTCGCGGCGGTCTCCGACGGCCTCGACCACGGTGTCGGCGTAGTCGATCAGCCCGGCCCGCTCGTCCTCGACGGGCAGGTCCACCGCCACCACCGCGTGGCCGCGCGCGCGTAGCTCGGGCTCCAGCAGGTGCCAGTCCCAGGCGGAGCCGCCACCACCGTGAATGAGCGCGAACGTGGCCATCTGCGTATTACCTCCGTCATGGTGGACCACCACCTATCCTGCCCTCACAGATGAGTTCCCGCCGCCCCACTGGTCTGTCCTTTCAACAGCCGAACCAAGGGAGTGAACATGGAACCGACGACGGAGCTGGATGCCCGGTTCAGCGCCCCGGACGCCGTCGCGCCGCCCTGGGCCGAGGCCCGCGAGCAGCTCGCGAACGCGCAGACGTACTGGCTGAGCACCGTACGAGCCGACGGCCGCCCGCACGTCACCACGCTGATGGCCCTCTGGCAGGACACCGCGCTCTACTTCTGCACAGGTGCGGAGGAGCAGAAGGCCAGGAACCTGGAGTCCAACCGCAACTGCGTGCTCATGACCGGCAACAACTCCATGGACTCCGGCCTGGACCTGATGCTGGAGGGCGTGGCCGAGCGCGTGATCGACACCGGCGAGCTCAAGCGGCTGGCCGACGGGTGGGAGGCCAAGTACGGCGAGGGCTGGCACTTCGACGTCGGCGACGGGGTCTTCGTGAACGGCTTTGGCGGGGAGGCGCTGGTGTTCGAGGTGGCTCCGGTCAAGGTGCTGGGCTTCCGCAAGGGCGAGTTCGCGCAGATCCGGTGGCGGTTCCAGGCCGGCTCCGGAGCCTGATCCGAAAAATAAGTTGCGCAATCTTTGTTGCGCAAATTTCCTTTCGCTTTTACGGTGGAGGCATGACCTCCCCCGAGCAGACCCATCGCGTCAAAGACCTGGACACGCTCAAGGCCCTCGGCCACCCGCTGCGCATCAAGCTCTACCGCGCGCTCTACGTGGCGGGCACGGCGACGGCCTCGCAACTGGCCGACCAGGTCGACGAGGCCGTGTCCCTGGTCAGCTACCACCTGCGCAAGCTGGCCAGGCACGGCGTCATCGAGGAGGTCGCGGGGCGCAGCGGTGACGCCAGGGAACGCTGGTGGCAGCCGGTGATGACCAGCATCACCACCACGGACGAGGACTTCCGCGACGCCCCCGACCGCGCCGCCGTCCACACCGCCGTCTCACGCGTGTACGCCCGCCAGCGCGGCGAGCTGTACGAGAGCTACCTCGACATGAAAGCCGTGTGGGGCGACGACTGGCGCGACTCGGCCTTCGCCGCCGAGACCCTGCTGCCGCTCAGGCCGGAGGAACTGCGATCCCTGCGCGACGAACTCGCCGAGGTGGTCCTGGGCTACCGGCGGCGTGCCGAGGCGGCCCGCGACGCGGGCGACACGGAAGGACGCGAGAACGTCGCCGTCCAGACGTACGGCTTCCCGTTCCGCGCGTAGCGGCAGGAGGAGAGCACCGATGAACCCGGAGTCATTCCTGTACGTCGAACGGGTGCGCGCCCTCGAACTCAGAGCCGAGGCAGCCCGCCACCGCCTGACCCGCCGCCCCGTCCCGGCGGCCCGCACCTGGGAGACCCGCCTCGGCTGGGCCCTGGTGGAAACGGGCCTCCGCCTGGTGGCCCGCCACTGACCCACCCGGACCGGCGCGTTGCCGATCCGCATGGTGGCATCCCTCGAAGTGGCGTCATAGGCTGTTTCATGCAGGCTCTGTGCGCCAGAATGCAGATGACGGGTCAGGGCGCTATGTCTCGGTAGGAGGTCTGGGATGCTGATCCGCTTCCGGGTGGCCAACCATCGGTCGATCCGCGATGAGCACGAGTTGTCCCTGATCGCGACCGAGTTCGATGAGGGCACCGCGCGCACCACAGGTCTCAAGCACCGGGGCCAGGACATTTCGGCGCAACCCGTGGTGGGCGTGTTCGGCGCGAACGCATCGGGAAAGTCCAACCTGCTCAGCGGGATCCGGCTCATGCGCGACGCGGTCCAGGACTCCTTCGCCGACTGGGCCAAGTCACCCGAGACGGTGCCGCGGCAGCCCTTCAAGCTCGACTCCGAGTCCCGCGAGGCCACGAGCCTGTTCGAGGTCGACGTGGTCCTGGGCCCGGATCCGGTCCGCTACACCTATGGCTTCGAGTTGTCGGATGAGCGGGTGGAGGCGGAGTGGCTGCACGCGTATCCGCACGGCCGCCGCAACGTCTGGTTCGATCGGGAGGCCGATCGTCCGGAGTCGGACGGCGGAGAGTTCATCTTCAGGGGAGAAGGCTTCAAGGGGGAGCGGGAGGCCCTGGTCAGGCTGACGCGTCCCAATGCCCTCTTCCTGTCCGTCGGCGCGGCTCTCAACGATCCCCAACTGTCGGTGCCGTACCGGTGGTTCATCAACAACCTCTGGCTGCTGACACCGCGAAGCGACGTCAGCGAGCGAGTGCGCTGGACCGATCACCTCCTGCAGCGTCAAGGCCATGCGGACTTCCACCGACGGGTCGTGCGGATGCTGCGGTCGGCCGACCTGGGGATCACGCAGTTGGACACGGATCCCGATACCGGCGAGTTCAGGCTCTGGCACCGCACGCCGGACGGTGGGGAACTACCGCTCAACTTCCTGACCGAAGAATCTCTGGGCACTCATGCCTGGTTCGCCTTTCTCGGGCCCATGCTCACCGTTCTGGACCAGGGCTCGGTGTTGCTGGTGGACGAATTGGATTCGAGTTTGCATCCCACGCTCGCGGCCGAGGTCGTACGCGTCTTTCAGGATCCCGACGCGAATCCGCGCGGCGCGCAACTCGTTTTCACCACGCATGACGCGACCCTGCTGGGCAGTGAAGTGCTCGATCGCCCGCTCAAGCGGGATCAGGTGTGGATCACGGCGAAACGCCGCTCGGGAGAAACGGAGCTCTACCCGTTGACGGCGGCCAAACCTCGTAAAGAGGAGAACCTCGAAAGGGGTTATCTGCGCGGCCGGTACGGCGGGGTGCCGCGAGTGACCGCGGGGGAGATCGTCCGTGAACTCTCCTCGCCGGAAGCGGGGGCCACGGCATGAGTAAAAGAAGGAGAGGGGAACCGGAGCCGGGGAGGCGACGAAGGCGCGGACGCCTGGAAGACGAACGTCCGCTGGTACCGAGGCTCAGCCCCCGCTCACGCGAGGTGCGGGTGCTGTACGTGGCCTGTGAGGGCGAGTCCACGGAGCCGGACTACCTGCAATATCTGAATGAGCAGTTCGGGGACGGGGACGAGAAGGGTAGGCAGCCTTTCCGGATTCAGCCGGTTTATCGCCGGAACGGGCTGACGCCTTCCGGTGCCGTGGCAGCCGCCCGGCAGGCCGCCGACGAGGACGAGGCGTGGGCGCTCTTCGATCGTGACCGGTGGGATGACATTCCGCAGGCGATCAAGGCGGCGGCCGAGAACGGAATCGAGATCGCATTCTCGAACCCGTCGTTCGACCTGTGGCTGCTGCTGCATTTCCAGCCCTTCGGCGGAGCTCAGGGCGGCAGTAGCAAGCTCGTCGTCGAGAAACTGCGGCAGGCGAAGAACGCCGAAGCCTTCCACGCCTACGACAAAAGAGGCGACAAAAGCATCAAGGGTTCCCGGCGCGACGCCCTGAAAGGACGCGAGGGCGTGGCGGTGGCGCATGCCCGGAGTCTGGTGGCCGCCTGCGCCCATGGGCTGTGCAAGCCCGCCGACGCGAAGACCGAGCCGGTCGACCGTGCCGGCGAGCCGTGGTCGTACCAGGACTGGGCGGCCCGTGCGGGGCACGCTCGAAGCTGCCCCGTCCTTCAGCGCGACCCGTCCACGGACGTCTGGCGCTTGCTGGTCGCGCTGGGGATCGGCGAGCGGGCCGGCGGTGCACGCCGGGACCGATGAGCGCGGCCGTCCCGGCGGAAACGTGGCCCGCCCGGTGGGCGCGGGCGGGCTCCGCGGTGGGTTACCGCCCGGTCGAAGGTGAGCTGAGTTCCTGGAGGAAGAGGGCCTCCGTGGTGGCGACCCTGCGGAGTTCCTCCAGGTCCACGCGCTCGTTCGGCGCGTGGATGGACGCCTCCTCGTCCTCGGCTCCGAAGAGCAGGATCTCGGCCGCGGGGAACTGCCGCAGCAGGGTGCTCACCAGCGGGATCGAGCCGCCGGCCCCGACGTCGCGGGGCGGACGGCCGAAGGCGCGCTCCATGGCCCGGTTGAGGGCGGCGCGGGCGGTGCCGCCGGAATCGGCTTGGTAGCCGGCGCCGACCGTGAAGTCGCCGAACGACACCTGCACGCCCCACGGCGCCACCTGGCGCAGGAACTCCACGACCGCGTTGACCGTCGTCTTCGGGTCGCCCGCCGGGGGGACGCGGACGGTCACGCGGGCGCGGGCGGCGGGCTGGACGGCGTTGACCGCACCGGAGACCGTGGGCACGTCGAGCCCGGTGACCGTGATGGCGTACGACGACCAGAGCCGGTCGGCGAGGGAGCCGGAGCCGACGAGGGACACGCCGTCGAGCACCCCGGCCGTGCGCCGGAACTCCTCCTCCGACGTCCCCTGCCCGAGGAAGGAGCCGCGCGGCAGCCCGGGGACGCGGACGTCGCCGTTGTCGTCGTGCAGCGAGGTGAGCATGCGCATGAGGGCGGCCAGCGCGTCGGGGGCGGCCCCGCCGAAGGAGCCGCTGTGCAGGGCCTCCTTCAGGGTGCGCACCTCGACGGTGAAGGCGGCCATGCCGCGCAGCGACGTGGTGACGGCCGGGTCGCCCACGCGCGGGTTGCCGGTGTCGGCCACCACGATGGCGTCGGCGCGCAGCAGGTCGGGGTTGCGCTCGACGAACGACTCCATCCGGTCCCCGGCGTACTCCTCCTGGCCCTCGACGATGACCTTGATGCCCACCGGGAAGCGGCCCTGGAAGGCGCGCAGGGCGGCCACGTGCGAGATGACGCCGGACTTGTCGTCGGCGCAGCCGCGCCCGTACAGGCGTCCGTCGATGAGGGTGGGCTCGAACGGCGGCGTGCGCCAGGCGGCCAGGTCGCCGGCCGGCTGTACGTCGTAGTGCGCGTACAGGAGCACCGTGGGCATGCCGGGAGGTGCGGGGGCCTCGCCGAAGACGGCCGGGAAGCTGCCCTCGACGGCGACCTGCCGCACGTGTGGCAGGCCGGTGGAGCGCAGCAGTTCCTCGGTCAGCGCGGCGGCGGCGAACACGGGCTCTTCCGGGTGCCCGGGGAAGGCCACGGACGGGATGGTGGCGAGCCGCTTGAGCTCCTCGATGGCCTGTGGCATCGCGGCGGAGACGGCGCTCTCGATCTGATCTGGAGTCACGGAGGGTCCCCCGGGGGTCGATCTTGGCATTTCACATCAGTTCATCTCATTGGATCACAACCGGCTCTGCGCTGCGGAGACGACGCGGCAGGGCGGTCCGGACCCGCCGTTAATCTACCTGCGGATTTCGTTGTTGTTACATACCGGTTCGACGGATACCGATTTTCTTGCATATTGCTACGACCGATTCGCTTGGCAAATCCGCTGGTGAACCTGCACACTGTGGCTAGTTCAGACACGAGGGAAGATAACCATGACGCAGCCCGAACACGACGTCCTGAAGGCCGCGCAGGACAACCTGTGGTTGCACTTCACCAGGCACAGCGCCTACCAGCAGTCCGAGATCCCGACCATCGTGCGCGGCGAGGGATCGTACGTCTACGACATCCACGGCAAGCGCTACCTCGACGGTCTGGCGGGGCTGTTCGTGGTCCAGGTGGGCCACGGGCGGCACGAACTGGCCGAGGCCGCCGCCAAGCAGGCCCAGGAGCTGGCGTTCTTCCCGCTGTGGTCCTACGCCCACCCCAAGGCCGCCGAACTGGCCCAGCGCCTGGCCGCCCACACACCCGGCGAGCTGAACCGCATCTTCTTCACCACCGGCGGCGGTGAGGCGGTCGAGACCGCCTGGAAGCTGGCCAAGCAGTACTACAAGCTCATCGGCAAGCCGCTCAAGCACAAGGTCATCAGTCGCCAGATCGCCTACCACGGCACCCCGCAGGGCGCGCTGTCGATCACCGGCATCCCGGCGTTCAAGCAGATGTTCGAGCCGCTGGTGCCGGGCTCGATCCGGGTGCCGAACACCAACCACTACCGCGCCGACGAGATCACCGGCGTCCCGGGCATGACGCCCGAGCAGTACGGCATCTGGGCGGCCGAGCGGGTGGCCCGCGCCATCGAGATGGAGGGCCCCGACACCGTGGCCGCCGTCTTCGCCGAGCCCGTCCAGAACGCGGGCGGCTGTTTCCCGCCGCCCCCCGGCTACTTCCAGCGCCTGCGCGAGATCTGCGACGAGTACGACGTCCTGCTCGTCTCCGACGAGGTCATCTGCGCCTTCGGCCGCCTGGGCACGATGTTCGGCGGCCAGAAGTTCGACTACGTCCCCGACATCATCACCTGTGCCAAGGGCATGACCAGCGGTTACTCCCCGATCGGTGCCATGATCGCGCACGAGCGGCTGTTCGAGCCGTTCAAGGGGGGCGACACCATGTTCGCCCACGGCTACACGTTCGGCGGGCACCCCGTCTCCGCCGCGGTGGCGCTGGCCAACCTCGACATCTTCGAGCGCGAGGACCTCCTCGGCCACGTCACGGCGAACGAGCCGCGCTTCCGTCAGACCCTCGACGACCTGCGCGACCTGCCCATCGTCGGCGACGTGCGGGGCTCCGGCTACTTCTGGGGCATCGAACTGGTCAAGGACAAGACCACCAAGGAGACGTTCAACGCCGACGAGTCGGAGCGGCTGCTGCGCGGGTTCCTGTCGAAGGCGCTGTACGAGGCGGGGCTGTACTGCCGCGCCGACGACCGCGGCGACCCCGTCATCCAGCTCGCCCCACCGCTGATCGCCGGGCAGAAGGAGTTCGACGAGATCGGAGAGATCCTCCGCGGCGTGCTCGCCGAAGCCTGGGCTCAGCTCTGACACCCCTCAATCCGGCACGACGGAGTGCCGGTTCCCGAAAGGATCCACCGCCATGAAGATCGGCGTCCCGGCCGAGGTCAAGAACCACGAATACCGCGTCGCCGCCACTCCGGCAGGCGTCCACGAACTGGTGCGCAACGGGCACGACGTCACCGTGCAGCGGGGCGCGGGCCTGGGCTCGCAGATCACGGACGAGGAGTACCTCGCGGCCGGCGCGAAGATCATCGACAGCGCCGACGCCGTCTGGGGCCAGGCGGACATGGTGCTCAAGGTCAAGGAGCCCATCGCCGAGGAGTACCACCGGCTGCGCGAGGGCCTGGTGCTGTTCACCTACCTGCACCTGGCCGCCTCCCGCGATTGCACCGACGCGCTGCTCGCGGCCAGGACCACGGCCGTCGCGTACGAGACGGTGCAGGTGGGCAAGGCGCTGCCGCTGCTCGCCCCCATGTCCGAGGTGGCCGGCCGGCTGGCGCCGCAGGTGGGCGCGTACAACCTGATGCGCTTCAACGGCGGGCGGGGCATCCTGCCGGGCGGCGTGCCGGGCGTGGCCCCGGCCAAGGTGGTGGTGATCGGCGGCGGCGTGTCCGGGCTGAACGCCGCGCAGATCGCCGTCGGCATGGGCGCCGAGGTCACCGTCCTCGACACCGACATCGACCGGCTGCGCTTCATCGACGCCGTCTACCAGGGCCGGCTCAGGACGCTGGTGTCCACCTCGTACGCGATCGAGCAGGAGGTCCTGCGGGCCGACCTGGTCATCGGCGCGGTGCTGATCCCCGGGGCCAAGGCCCCGACGCTGGTCTCCAACGACCTGGTCGCGCGCATGAAGCCGGGCTCCGTGCTCGTCGACATCGCCATCGACCAGGGCGGCTGCTTCGAGGACTCGCGGCCGACCACGCACGCCGACCCGACGTACAAGGTGCACGAGTCGGTCTTCTACTGCGTGGCCAACATGCCGGGCTCCGTGGCCAACACCTCCACCTACGCCCTGACCAACGCGACCCTCCCGTACGCGGTCAAGCTGGCGAAGCTGGGCTGGCGGGACGCGGTCAGGTCCGACTCCGCCCTGGCGGGCGGGCTCAACACGCACGCGGGGCTGCTCACGAACGAGCCGGTCGCGCAGGCGCTCGACCTGGCGTACACGGCGGTCGCCGAGGTGGTCTGACCCGCGCTCACGGGGGCGCGGTCCCGGCCGCGCCCCCGTCACCGGATGCCGAGCCGTCGCCGCAGGTGGCGGGCGGTGCCCAGGACGTGCTGCAGCTCGCCTGGGCTGGGCCACGGCGCCCCGCCCGGACGTACCAGCGTGCCCCGCACCGACGCCAGGTGCTCGATCGCGCTCATGTGCACCCCGCTGCGCGCCACCAGCCACGCCACCACGTCGGAGTGGTCGTGCAGCGGCCTGGTCACCAGATCCCAGGTGCCCAGCACCTCGGCCAGGTCCGACACCTCCAGCGCGATGCCGCCCCCGCGCCCGGTGGCCGCCGCGGCCAGTTCGGCGCGGGCGGTCAGCTCAGGCTCGGCGGGCCGGCCCCATGAGGGCGGCGGCGGATCGGTCAGCCACACCTGCGCCTCCCCGTGCTCCCCGGCCACCGACAGCAGCCCGCCCAGCTCGACGGCGGCCCCGTGGTGCCCGGCCCGCGCCGCCTGACGGAACCAGTGCTGCCCGCCCGCCAGGTCCCCGAACTCCGCGATGAGCAGCAGCCCGTAGTCGAAGGCCGACTCGGCGTCGCCGCCGGCCGCCGCCCGTCCGAACCAGTGGCTGGCCGAGGCGGTGTCGCCCAGTTCGATGCAGACGAACCCGGCCATCCGCTGGTCGTAGGCCCGTCCGGTGTTCGCGGCCTGCTCGAACCAGGCCCGCGCGGCGCGCAGGTCGCCCCTCGACAGCGCGATGCCGCCGAGCCGGGAGGCGGCGCCGGGGTGCTCGCTCTTGGCGGCCAGCCGGTAGTACGCCTCCGCGCCCTCGGGGTCGCGGCTGGCGTGCAGGAACAGGCCCAGGCAGTGGGCGGAGTCGGCGTGGCCGCCCCGGGCCGCGCACTCCCACCAGCGCACGGTCTCGGTGTCGTCACCCGCGCAGTACGCCAGGAAGCCCAGGTCGTGGGCGGAGGCCGCGTCGCCGCCCTCGGCCGCCCGGCGGTGCCACTCGCGGGCCCGGCCCAGTTCGCCCGTGTCCTCGCACATCAGCGCCAGCCGGCGGGCGGCGGTCCTGGACCCGGCCGTGGCCGCGCTCTCGAACCAGACCCTGGCCGCGCGGGCGTCGCCGCGCTGCTCCAGCAGCAGCAGGGCCAGGTTGGTGGCGGCCTCGGCGTCGCCGGTGCTGGCGGCGGCCTCGTACCAGGTGACGGCGTCCTCCAGGCTGCCGTGTTTCTCGTGCCAGATGCCCAGGTTGTAGGCGCTGTCCACGCTGCCGCCCGCGGCGGCCCGCTCCCACCAGTGCCGGGCGGCCACGCGGTCGCCGTGCTGCGCGCAGAGCTTGCCGAGCCGGTGCGCGGCCTGCGCGTCGCCCGCCTGCGCCGCGGCCAGCAGCTCGGGCTCGTCTCCCACCCGCGGCGCCGGTACGGACGGCATCGCCGCCATTCCTTGCCAGGACATGGCGACAGACTGGCACGTGATCGCTCGATCGCGAACCGTAATCGCCGAAGCCTCTAGGAGAAGTGGATGAATCCCGTGTACATGCCCATGCCGCAGACGTAACGCATTGTCCCGGCCGGTTGCGGCGGCAGCCGTACGGTGGCGGGCAGGGCGACGTCGCGCCCGCCGATCGAGACGGTGCCGGTGCAGCCCCGGTCCACGAGCTCGAAGACCACCTCGACGGGCACCCCGGCGCGTAACGACACCATGGCGGGCCGGTAGCCCTCGCGCGTGGCCCACACGGTGACCGAGGTCGCCCCGGGGTCGGCCGACGCGGGCGCGGCGGGGGCGGCGAGCCAGCCGCCCAGGTTGACGCCGGCCGCGGCGGTCCAGAGGCCGGCGCCGACGGCCACGACGCCCGCCCACCGGGCCAGCCGGGTGCGGGAGACGCGCCGCAGCACGTACCCGAGCAGCGCGAACGCCGGCGCGGTGCCGGCGACGAAGCCCGCCATGGCCGCCGCCCCGGCCAGCGGCGAGCCGCTGGAGACGGCGATCATCTCGACCCCGAGCGTCACGCCGCACGGCACCAGGACGGTGGCCGCGCCGAGCAGCGGGGCCCTGAACCGGGACGGGGGCGGCGGCTCCGGCGCGGCGCAGCCCGTCCGGCGCATGAGCCGGATCGCGAAGCCGATGACCGTGACGCCGGCCGCCACGAGCAGCACCGCCCTGGCCTGGGGTGGCAGGCTGACGGCCGAGCCGAGCAGCCCGAGCAGCGCCCCCACGGCGGTGTACGCGGCCAGCCGCCCCGCCAGGAACCAGGCCACCAGGGCCGGGCCGCGCCCGCCGCGGCCGTCGGCGAGGCCCATCAGCAGCCCGCCCTGCGCCGCCGTGCACGTGGCGGTCCCGGCGACCAGCCCGGCGGCCACCCCGCCGGCCAGCAGGGCGAGCGCCTGCGTGCTCAGGGGAGGATGGCCAGGTTGTCGAGGGCGCCGCTCTTGGCGGCAGCCACGATGGAGCCGAACTGGGCGCGGCTCATCTCCACGCGCTGCCCGAAGTCGTCGGTGATGACCACCCTGCGTGCCTCGGGCGCTCTCTCGTCGAGGAACAGTTCGGGACAACCGCAACCGGACTGGCCGCAGAACCTGGCGATGGACCGCATTGTCGTTCCCACTCCTCTGTCGGGCCGGTACTCGCAACGTAACGCGGGCCCTTGGCTGCGGCCAGTGACAGTTGTGGCACTAATCGCGATGTTTAGGATGAACCGCCACGAAGAACGGACATCTTCTCGAAGTACTCGTCGTCCGTCAGCTCGCCCCGAGCGTAGCGTTCGGCGAGGATGCGCTCGGCGGAGGCCGTCGGCGCGGCGGCCGCGGGCGCGGGCCCCGCCGGGGCGGGCGTCCGGCGTGGACCCCACCAGCCCTTGCGCCAGCCGGTCACGGCCAGCGTGATGAGGCCGGCCCAGAGCAGGGCCCAGATGATCGGGAAGATCGGCGAGAAGCCGCCGGCGGCGCCCCAGTGCGGTCCCGCCGTGATCAGAGCGTTCATGTCTCCTCCTTGACGTCGTGCCTCCAGGGTCCGCCGGAGGAGCGCGCGGCGAATCGCACGGCGGTCTCGGCTCGCGCTGCGCCAGGAGGAGTGCTTCAGGCGGGCCGGTCGTACGACGGCTGGGGTAGGCGCCCGGGTTTGCGCGCCTCGATCAGGAACCGGGCCGAGTGCGCCACGAACGGCCCCTCGGACTCGATGAGCTCGTGCAACGAGCGCAACCTGGCCGTGTGGCGCTCCACGGAGAACCCGGGCACGATCCAGATCACCTTCCGCAGGAAGTAGACGACCGCCCCGATGTCGCGGAACTCCATCCGCAGCCGCTCGGACCGCAGATCGACGACCTCCAGCCCGGCGGCCCCGGCCTCGGCGGCGGCCTGCGCGGGGTCGCGGTGCCCGCCCTCGTGCGGCCCGAGGAAGTACTCGCTCAGCTCGGTCACGCTCCACGGCCCGACCTGCTGGGAGAAGTACGCCCCGCCGGGCGCGAGCACGCGGGCGATCTCCGCCCACCACGTCGCCACGGGATGGCGGCTGGAGACCAGGTCGAAGACGCCGTCGGCGAACGGCAGGCGCGGCTGCTCGTCGTCGGCCACCACCCGGGCGCCGCGCGGGTGCAGCCGGGAGGCGGCGAGCCGCAGGTTGGGCGGCCACGACTCGGTGGCCACGGTGACCGGGGGCAGCGCCGGCAGCCCGGCCAGGAGTTCGCCGCCGCCGGTCTGGACGTCGAGCGCGGCCCGCGCCCGTGCCATGCGCTCACCGAGGAGCCGGGAGTACCCCCAGGAGGGCCGCTCCTCGGTGGCCCGGCCGTCGAGCCAGGAGAAGTCCCAGCCGTCGACGGAGACGGTGCCGGCCTCGCGTACCAGATCGTCGTACGTGCGCCCCATCCGTCGAGCCTGTCAGCGACCGGGCCCGGCGATCAACCGGATTTCCTCACGCGAGGCGTGCCCGCACGGCCGCCCGGTCGATCCCGAGCTGGTCGATGAGCTGCGCGACCGGGTCGGGGCGGCGCTGCGCCAGCAGGTTGAGCGCCAGGTGGCCGGGTGCCTGCGCGTCTCTCGTCTTGGTCGTGGTGGCCTTGATGGCGTTGTTGAGCGCGGCGCGGGCGCTGGAGGTGAGCGCGGTGCCGGGGACGCGCGGATGCTTGCGCGGTGTCTTGGGCACGTCGCCGACCTCCAGGCCGAGCATGCGCAGTGCGGCCCGGTCGAGCTCGTCGAGGCCCGCACGGGCGGCGGCCAGGTCGACACCCAGCGCCTGGGCGGACGGGCCGTGGTGCAGGAGGCCGAGCAGCAGGTGCTCGGTCCCGAGCCGCCGGTCGCCGCGCAGCCTGGCCTCCTCGAACGCGGCCTTGATGATCACCGATACCGGGCTCTTCTGCTTGCCGAACATCGTCAGCCCCCTCATTTCCCGTACTTGGCGTGCACCGACTGCCGGGACATGCCGAGCGCGTCGCCGATCTGCTCCCATGTCCAGCCCTGCTCCCTGGCCAGTGCCACGGACTCCGCCTCGACCTGCTCGGCCAGCCGGTGCAGCGCGCCGACCGCGCGCAGGCCCATGGCCGGGTCGTTGGCCCTGATCCGCTCGCTCAGCTCTGTGATGTCCACCCTGTCAGGCTAGGTTGACAAGGCCGATTTTGTCAATCTAGCCTGACAGGCATGGAAGAAGTCGTGATCGTAGGAGGCGGCCCCGTCGGGCTGATGCTCGCGTGCGAGCTGAGCCTGGGCGGCGTACGCCCCGTCGTGCTGGAGAAGCGGACAGAGCCGAGCACACTGCCCAAGGCCAACGGGCTGGTCGGGCAGATCGTCGAACTGCTGGACCACCGGGGGCTGCTGGAGCGCTTCAGCGCCGGCAGCCCGTTCTCGGGGCGGGCGCCCGGTTTCCCGTTCGCGGGCGTGCCGCTGAGCTTCGAGGGGATCGACGGCCCGGTGCCGCGCCTGCTGCTCGTCCAGCAGCCCCGGCTGGAGCAACTGCTGGCCGAGCGGGCGGGCGAGCTCGGCGTCGAGATCAGGCGCGGGCGCGAGGTGCGCTCGCTCACCCAGGACGCGGACGGAGTGACGCTCGACCTCGGGGACGAGCGGATCCGCGCCAGGTACGCGGTCGGCTGCGACGGCGCGCACAGCCTCGTACGCGAGCAGGCCGGCATCGCCTTCCCCGGCAGCACCGACGCGGAAGGGCTGGTGATCGGCCACTTCAGGACCACGGCCGGGGTCTTCGACTCCCTTGAGGCGGACGGCCTCCAGCCGGGCTGGACCCGCACCCCGCACGGCCGCGTGCTGCTCACCTCGCTCCAGGACGGCGTGCTCATCGCCGGCGTCCGGGAACCGGCCGTGCTGCCCGACGGCACCATCACCCCGGACGACTTCCGCGCGGCGCTACGCCGCGTGCTGGGCCGGGACCTGCCGCTCGGCGAGCCGATCTGGCTGTCGAGCACGCGCGCCCAGGCCCGGCTGGCCGACCGGTACCGCGCCGGGCGGGTGTTCGTCGCGGGCGACGCCGCCCACCTGTTCCCCGCCGGCGGTTCGGCGCTCAACACCGGGATGACGGACGCGGTCAACCTGGCCTGGAAGCTGGCCGCCGTGCTGCGGGAGCGGGTGCCGGAGGCGCTGCTCGACACCTACGAGTCCGAACGCCGGCCGATCGGCGAGCGCACGCTCATGCAGGCCCGCGCGCAGGCCGCGATCGACCGCGTGGAGGAGGAGGACGGCCTGGCGCTGCGCGAACTGCTCGGCGAGGTGTTCGCCTTCGCCGAGCCGGCCCGGCACCTGGCCGGGCTGCTGCGCGACGCCGGCCTCCCGTACGGCTCGCCCGAGCACCCGCTGACCGGCCGCTTCGTGCCCGACCTGGACGGCCTGGAGCTCGCGGACGGCGGCCGGGTGGCGGAGCTGCTGCGTGCCGGCCGTCCGGTGCTGCTCGACCTGGGCGGCGGCGCGGAACCGCCGGAGCCGGACGGGGGCCGGCCGGACGGGGGCTGGATCGACGTGGTCCGCGCCCGCTGCGACCACCCGCCCGCCGACACGCTGCTGATCCGCCCCGACGGCTACGTGGCCTGGGCGGGCACGGACGGGCTCGCCGGGGCGGCGCAGGAGTGGTTCGGCGCGTCCGTCACAACCAGCCCGGCTTGACCAGCCCCGACTCGTAGGCGATGACGACGAGCTGAGCCCGGTCGCGGGCGTGCAGCTTCATCATGGCCCGGCTGACGTGCGTCTTCGCCGTCGCCGGGGACATGAACAGCTTGGCCGCGATCTCGTCGTTCGTCATGCCGGTGCCGACCAGGGCGAGCACCTCGCGCTCGCGGTCGGTGAGCTGGTCGAGGCCGTCGGCGGTGACGGGCTCCTTGGCGCGGGAGGCGTACTCGGCGATGAGCCGGCGCGTCACGCTGGGCGACAGCAGTGCCTCCCCCGCCGCCACCACCCGCACCGCCTGGATCAGCTCGGCCGGCTCGGTGTCCTTGACCAGGAAGCCGCTGGCCCCGCCGCGCAGCGCCTCGAAGACGTACTCGTCCAGCTCGAACGTCGTCAGGATGATGATGTGCGGCCCCGGCGGCATCTGGCGGGTGGCGGTCAGCCCGTCGGTGCCCGGCATGCGGATGTCCATGAGCACGACGTCGGGGTGGTGCCGGCCCGCCAGCCGGACCGCCTCCGCGCCGTCGGACGCCTCGGCCACCACGGTCATGTCCGGCTGGGCGTCGAGCAGCGCCTTGAAGCCCGCGCGGACCAGCGCCTGGTCGTCGGCCAGCAGAACCTTGATCATGACGTCTCCTCGGGTAGTGGCAGCCGGGCCTCGACCTCGAAACCGGCGCCGGACGGGCCGGCGACCAGCGTGCCGCCAAGCGCGGAGGCCCGCTCGCGCATGCCGGGGATGCCGTTGCCGCTGCCCGACTCGGACAGCGCGCCAGGGGTGGCGGAGCCGGTGTCGGCGACGCGCACGGTCAGCTCGCTCTCGCCGTACTCCAGGCGGACGTTCACCTCGGCCCCCGGCGCGTGCCTGGCGGCGTTCGTGAGCGACTCCTGCACGATCCGGTACGCCGCCCGCTCCACCTGTGAGGGCAGCGGCCGGGAGCCGACGCGCCTGACCGACACCTGCTGCCCCGAGCGCTCGATCAGCTCGTCGAGCCGGTCGAGCCCGGCCGTGGGGGAGCGGGGCGCGCCCTCGCGCAGGACGTTCAGCACCGAGCGCATCTCGCCGAGCACCTCCTTGGAGGCCGTCTTGATCGTGGCCAGCGCGGTACGGGCCTGCTCGGGGTTGGCGTCGATGAGGTGCAGGGCGGTGCTGGCCTGCACGTGGATGAGCGAGATGTTGTGCGCCAGCACGTCGTGCAGTTCCTGCGCCATGGTCAGCCGCTCCTCGCTGGCCTGCCGCCTGGCCTCCTCCTCGGCGGTGCGCTCGCGCTCGGCCCGGCGCTCCCTGACGGTCCGGACCAGTTCGGCCACGACCATGAGCAGCATGATGGAGGTCAGGATCCACACGCTGTGGAACAGGTCGGTGTTGCCGACCATCCAGGCGTAGCTCAGGAACGACAGCAGCGTCATCGCGGCCATCACCCAGGCCATCAGCCTCCTGCCGCGCAGCACCAGCAGCACCAGCAGCACGGCCGGGCTGATGAAGCTGGGGCCGTAGGCGTACCCGCCGATGAGGAACAGGTCGCAGGCGGCCAGCGCGGCGGCGGTGCTGAGCAGCGGGAAGCGGCGGTGCAGCAGCACCGCGAGGGGCCCCACCAGCAGCAACGCGTACGCGTAGGGGTCGAGCGGCTCCCTGAGCAGCCGCTGCCCCCAGGACGCGCCCCTGCCGATCACCATCTGGGCGACCGCGACGATCAGGGCGAGGTAGGGGTCGAAACCAAGTTTCCCGCGCACGCCACCCACGCTAGAGGACCCCTCTGACCAGCGCATCATCCCAGCGTGTGAGGGGGCCCTACCGCGACGGGCGTACCTGGTCCATCGTGTACCCATGCGCCGTGTGATCGTTTCCGCAGCAGCAGTCCTTGTCTCCCTCGTGCCCGCGCCCGCCGCGCTCGCACACGACCAGCACCCCCAGCACCACCCCCAACAGCCAGGACAGCAGAAAGTCCCCGTCGCAGAGGGGTACGGTGGCGCCGTCGCCACCGTGGACCTCGACGCCAGCAAGGCCGCCGTCTCCGTGCTCAGGAAGGGCGGCAACGCCGTGGACGCGGCCGTCGCCGCCGGCGCGGTGCTGGGCGTCACGGAGCCGTACTCGGCGGGCCTGGCCGGCGGCGGCTTCATGGTCTACTACGACGCCAGGCAGCGTAAGGTGTTCACGATCGACGGCCGCGAGACCGCGCCCCAGGCCATGACGGCCACCTCGCTGGAGGGCATCCCGTTCGAGGAGGGCGTCACGAGCGGCCTGTCGGCCGGCATCCCCGGCACGGTCGCGAACTGGGACCTGGCCCTGCGCCGGTTCGGCACGCTCTCGCTCAAGCAGGCGCTCCAGCCGGCGATCGAGGTGGCCGCCAAGGGCTTCGTCGTGGACCAGACCTTCTACGACCAGACCGCCTCCAACACCGCCCGCTTCAAGGACATCGCCTCCACCGCCAAGCTCTACCTCCCGAACGGCGCGCCGCCGCCCGTCGGCTCCGTGTTCAAGAACCCCGAGCTCGCCGCCACCTACCGCGAGCTGGGCAGACGCGGCCCCGACTGGCTGTACGGCGGCCAGCTCGGCAAGGAGGTCGTGGCCACCGTCAAGAGCCCGCCGGTCACCCCCGGCAGCACCCGCAACGTCCGTCCCGGCCTGATGGAGCTGTCCGACCTGCGGGCCTACCGCGCGATCCTGCGCGAGCCCACCAAGGTCTCCTACAAGGGCATGGACGTGTACGGCATGGCCCCGCCCTCCTCGGGCGGCTCGACCGTGGGCGAGGCGCTCAACATCCTGGAGGCGCTGCCCAAGGCCGGTTTGCACGAGTACCTGGAGGCGTCCAGGCTGGCCTTCGCCGACCGCGGCAAGTACGTCGGCGACCTGCCCGGCGTGCCGCTCAAGGAGCTGCTGTCCGACGGCTTCGCCAAGGAGCGGGCCTGCCTGATCGGCGACACGGTGATGGCCCACCCGGCCGCGCCGGGCGAGCCCGACGGCTCGTACGAGACCTGCGCCCGGCCCACCGGCAGCTCCACCCCGGTCGCCCAGGAGGGTCCCGAGACCACGCACATGGTCGTGGCCGACCGCTGGGGCAACGTGCTGGCCTACAACCTGACCATCGAGTCCACCGGCGGCAACGGCATCGTGGTGCCGGGCAGGGGCGTGCTGCTCAACAACGAGCTGACCGACTTCACCTTCGGCCCGGCCCCCGGCGACCCGAACCTGCCGGGCCCCGGCAAGCGCCCGCGCTCGTCGATGGCGCCGACGCTGGTGTTCGACGGCGGCAAGCCGGTGCTGGCGGCCGGTTCGCCCGGCGGCGCCACGATCATCACGACCGTGCTGCAGATCCTGCTCAACCGCTACGAGCTCGGCATGGGCCTGCCCGAGGCGCTGGCCGCGCCGCGCGCCTCGCAGCGCAACACCGCGCAGACGCAGGCCGAGCCGGCGTTCCTGGCCGCGCACCAGGCCGAGCTTGAGGCCAAGGGGCACGCCTTCGCGGCCACCCCGGAGATCGGCGCCGCCACGGCGCTGGAGTTCCTCGGCAGGGGACGGGTGCAGGCCGTGGCCGAGCCGACCCGCCGCGGCGGCGGCAGCGCGATGGTGGTCCTCCCTAGTAGATGAGCCGGTAGGCGCCGGGTTTCACCCTCTTCGTACGCGCCCAGTACTCGAAGGTGAAGCCCGGCCAGATCGTCCGGTTCACTCCGTGCTCGTCCAGATACCAGGAGTGGCAGCCGCCCGCGTTCCAGACCAGGGGGTCGAGGCGGGCGCGCAGCCGCTCGTTGAAGGCCCGCTGCGCCTGCGGCCGCACGTCCACGGCCCTGGCCTGGGTACGGGAGAGCAGGCGCAGGCACTCGATGACGTAGCGGACCTGCGACTCGATCATGAAGACGACCGAGTTGTGCCCGAGGCCGGTGTTGGGGCCGAGCAGGAAGAACAGGTTGGGGAAGCCGGAGGTCGTGATGCCGTAGTACGCCTCGACGCCGTCCCGCCAGGCGTCCTGGATCTTCAGGCCGTCGCGGCCGATGATGCGCTGTTCGGTGAGCGCGTCCACCACCTTGAAGCCGGTGCCGTAGACGATCGCGTCGGTCTCGTGCTCGTGGCCGGCGGCGTCGATGAGCGAGTGGGGGCGGATCTCGGTGATCCCGTCGGTGACGAGTGAGACGTTCTCCCTGGTCAGGGCCGGATAGTAGTCGCTGGAGACGAGGATGCGCTTGCAGCCGATGAGGTAGTCGGGGGTGAGCGCCCGGCGCAGTTCGGGGTCGGGGACCTGGGCGCGCAGGTGCCGGAGCGCGAGCCGCTCGTGGCCCTTCATCAGCCGCGGGTCCACCGCGAAGCCCAGCGCTCTGCTCTCCAGCGCCCAGTAGATGCCGGCGCGCAGGGCCCTGGCCGCGCCGGGCAGGCGCAGGAGCCGGCGGGCGGCGGGGGAGAAGGCGAAGTCCGGCTTGGGGTGCAGCCAGGGGGCGGTGCGCTGGAAGACGGTCACGTGGCGGGCGGTGCGGGCGAGCTGGGGGACGAACTGGACGGCCGAGGCGCCGGTGCCGACGACGGCCACGCGCTTGCCGGTGAGGTCGGCCGAGTGGTCCCATGCGGCGGAGTGGAAGGCGGGGCCGGCGAACGACCCCCGCCCCGCAATTTCCGGAAATTTCGGGATGTGGAGGGCTCCGACGGCGGAGACGACCGCCTTCGGGCGCAGGGTGTCGCCGTCCTCCGTGGTGACCGTCCAGCAGCGGGCGGCGTCGTCGTACTCCATCGAGACGACGCGCTTGCCGTACCGGATGTGCGGGAGGACGCCGTGGTCGGCGGCACAGGCGCGCAGGTAGTTCTGGATCTCCTCCTGCGGCGCGAACATCCGCGACCAGTCCGGGTTCAGCTCGAACGAGTACGAGTACATGTGCGACGGCACGTCGCACGCGCAGCCGGGATAGGTGTTGTCCCGCCAGGTGCCGCCCAGTTCGGCGGCCTTCTCCAGGATGACGAAGTCGTGGTGACCGGCCTGCTTGAGCCTGATGCCCATGCAGATCCCGGCGAATCCGGACCCGACGATCACGATCCCCGGCTCGTCCACTGGTCCCTCCCGCTTATTGGACTATTCGTCCAATGTAGTCAGCGCCGCTGCTCGGGTCCAGTGTGCCGCCGTCCGGGAACGACAAGAACCCGCCACGTCCCCGCGGCGGGTGAGACGGCCGGTCGTGCTACCGGAGCAGCAGGAAGGCGGCCACGCCGACGATCACGACGGCGACGACGACCGCGATGATGGGCACGAGGGGCGACTTCTTCGGCTTGGTCACAGCCTCCTGCTCCCGCGCCTTGGCGAACGCGCGGAAAGCCTGGGTGTTGCCCGCCGGGTCAATGTGCTGGTCAGCCATGGGCGGTAGCCTAGCGCGGGGGCCTGCGAGGTTTGCGCCTTTTGGTGGTATCCGTAGCGATGGGCTGATTAGGGGACCGCCCCACCCGCCGGATAGCTTTGAAGCATGCTCAGGACCCTGTTCTCACCGCGCCTGATGGGGCTGCACCTGCTCACGATCGGGGTCCTCGTCTCTTTCATCCTGCTCGGACGCTGGCAGCTCGGGGTCTTCCAGGACTCGGGAAAGCCGCTCGTCGCCACCGACCCCGAGCCCGTCGCGGTCGCCACGCTCGCCCGGACCGGTGTCCAGCTCACCGGCGACCTGGTGGGCCGCAAGGTCACCGCCGAAGGCGTCTACGAGGCCGACCGGCAGCTCCTCGTCGCCGACCGGCGGGCCGACGTCGACGCGCCGGGCGGCAACGTCTCGCGCGACCAGGGCTACTGGGTGCTCACGCCGATCAGGCTCGACGACGGCACGCTGATGCCGGTGGTGCGCGGCTGGGCGGCCAAGCCCGACGACCCCGCCGTGGCGGCCGTGCCGCAGGGCCGGGTCGCCGTGTCCGGGCGGCTGCGCCCGCAGCAGGGCACCGACAGCGTGCAGCGGCGCGCGGAGGGGCTGCCCGCCGGTCAGGTCCAGACGGTGTCCACGGGCGAGCTGGTCAACCTGTGGACCGGGCAGCAGGTGCGGGCCGGCTACGTCGTCGCGCAGCCGGTCTCGGGCACGTTGGCGCAGGTCAAGGTGGCTGCGCCGGTGGTCGGCGGCACGCTGACGTGGCGTAACCTGGCATATGCCGCCAACTGGTGGATCTTCGCTGGATTCGCCGTCTTCATGTGGTTCCACTTCGTCCGCGACGCCGTGCGAAGCGACCGGGACCGCGGCAAGTCGTCCCCTGAGATGGTTCTGGAAGGTTAACGGTGGAAACGGCTCTCAAGCCCTTCCGGGCACTCGCGTACGTGGTCGGGGTCATGCTGCTCGTGCTCTGCGTGGGCATGGTGCTGCGCTACGGCTTCGGCGAGCCGTCGCTGTCGCAGACGATCGCCCCCATCCACGGCGGGCTCTACATGATCTACCTGATCGCCGTCATGAACCTGGGCATGAAGGGCCGCTGGTCGTGGCCGTACATGGCGGGCATCATGCTCGGCGGCACGGTGCCGTTCCTGTCGTTCTACGTCGAGCGCAGGGTGACCCAGCGCGTGCGGACGGCGCTGGCCGCGGCGGAGGCCTGAGGCCCCCGCCGCCGGGGCGGGTCAGTTTCCGATGCCGCGCCTGCGCACCCTCTTCAGCCTCTCGCGCTGCGACGGGTCGAGCATCAGGTAACCGACCACCGGCGCGGCCACCACGCCGAGGACGACCAGCAGCGTGACCCAACCGGGCAAGAAGAACAGCGAGAACAGGACCGCGACACCCGCGCCGATGGCGTACTTCTGTACTGGAGACATCCTCAACTTCCTCCGAACGCGGAGCGCGCGCCCCGCCTCTCCCACATTCTGCGTCCCCTCTCCAACGAGTGGACCCACCGCTGAGGTTCCATACGCGATGTATCGCAATTGTTGTACGAGTCGTCACTCTCGTTCACCGGCGACCGCGAGCAACTCCCGGCGCAGCTCATCCAGGGTGGGACGGTCCAGCGGGTCGTCCGACAGCAGCCGCAGCAGCACCGGGGCCAGCACCCCCGCCTTGACCGGCGACACGCCGCGCGCCGGCCGCCGGCCCTCGGAGGCCAGGAAGAGGGTGGCCCCGAGCGACCACAGATCCGCCGCCCGCGTCGGCGCGCCCTCCGGAGCCGTGTAGGCCGGGAGCGTGCCCGACCTCGGCAGCGGCGTCAGCCGGGCCCGTCCCGAGTCGTCGATGAGCACGTTGCCCGGCTGCACCCCGCCGTGGAAGTCGTCCCGCTCCGCCAGCCGGTCGAGCACCGCCAGCCCGATCGCCGCCACCCGGGCGGGCGGCAGCGGGCCCGCCGCCGCGACCAGCGCGTCCAGCGGCCGGTCCACGGCCAGCCGGTCGAGCGTCTCGCCCACGACCTCCGGCGGCGGCGGTCCGGCCGGATGCAGCATCGCCCTGACCAGCGACCGGAACGGGTCGGCCCCCTCGGCCGGGACCTGCCCCGGCGGGCGGCCCTCCACCGCGAAGTGCAGCGTGGCCGCCAGCGACCACAGGTCGGCGGAGGGCAGCATGCTGAGGCTGGGGAAGCCGAAACCGGTGAGCACCGCCCGTCCGGTCGAGGTGAGCAGCACGTTGCCGGGATCCACCCGCCCGTGCACGATGCCGGTCCCGTGCGCCTCGGTCAGCGCCGACAGCAGGCAGACGCCGACCCTGGCCGCCTGCGGCACCGGCAGCGGGCCGCGCGAGCGTACGGTCTGCTCCAGCGACACCCCGGAGACGAACTCCATGACCAGCCACGGCACGCCGTACTCGATCAGCACGTCGAGCACCCCCACGACGCAGGGGTGCCGCAGCCCGCTCGCCCGGCGCGCCTCGAACAGGGCGGCGTCACGCAGTTCGGGAGGCACCCGCAGTTCCCTGACCGCGACGTCGCGGTGCTCGGCCTCGTCGAAGGCCAGACGCACGGAACCGGCGCCCAGGGGGTTCAGCAGCCGGTAGCGGCCGTTCAGCTTCCTGTTCTCGTCCATGCCTGAGGTCGTCACGCGCCCGTCACGCGGCCCCGCCCGCCAGCCAGCTCTCGTGGGCCTCCGACAGCCTGCGCCAGAGCTTGTCCTTCTCCCCGGCGCTCACGTCGTCGAGCGGCAGCAGGAAGACGTCCGCCAGCGCCGCGTAGTAGTCGCGCGCCGAACCCAGCGTGACCGAGTGCGCGTTGTTGCCCAGGCGGGTCAGGACCAGCCCGCGCAGGGTGTCCACCCCGTACGCGTCCCGCCGCTGCACCGTGGCCACCCGGACGAACCCCGACTCCGGGGACGTGGTCAGCCGCCGGTGCATCCCGGCGAACTCGGAGATGTCCGCCGGTTCCATGCCGAAGTCCATGCCCTCGAACGAACCGCTCGGATCGTGCTCGAACCGCCACCCGCCGGGCGCGACCTCCGACGGCCGTAGCCCGTACGTGAAAGGGCCCTGCCGGTACGTGCCCGCGACCAGCGGCAGCGGCTCGTGCAGCCCGTCGCCGAGCCCCAGGTCCACCAGCCACTCGCCGCCCGGGTTGGCCTCGGACGGCAGGCCGCGCACGGTCAGCACCAGGTGGTTGCCGGTGACGCCGGGCTGCTCGCCGCGGTTCTGCACGCCCCCTGCATGCCTGGTCACGTCGTAGCCGAGCGCCCCGGCCAGCTCGGAGAAGGCGCCGTTGAGGTGGTAGCAGTAGCCGCCCCGGCCCCCGATGATCCGCTCGGCGGACTCGACGGGATCGACGGTCGTCGGACGGCCGAGCCAGATCTCCAGCGCCTCGTACGCGACCTTCTCGACGTGTGCGGTGTGCAGCGCGCGCAGCGCCTCGGCACCGATGGGAGCGGACAGCCGTTCGGGCAGGCCGAGACGGCGGAGATATGCGGCGGTGTTCACCCGCCAAGTCTGCACGGTTTGTGCACCGATTTGGGAGTGTCGTCTGCACAGCGCGCTTCTAGGCTTTCGTCCGTGGCAGAGCAGCGACGCATTCTTGTGGTCGAGGACGACGTGACGATCGCCCTGGCCGTACGGAACCGGCTGGCGGCCGAGGGCTTCGACGTCAGGGTGGCGGGCGACGGGCACGACGCCCTCGTCCAGTACGGCAGCGCGGAACCGGACCTGGTGCTCCTCGACCGGCTGTTGCCCGGTCTCGACGGCCTGGAGGTGTGCCGCAGGATGCAGGCGGCCAGGCCGGTGCCCGTGCTCATGCTGACCGCGCTCGGCGAGGAGACGGACGTGCTCGTCGGGCTCGGCGTCGGGGCCGACGACTACCTCGCCAAGCCGTTCAGCATGCGCGAGCTGGTGGCCAGGATCCACGCGCTGCTGCGGCGGGTGGAACGGGCCGCCCAGCTCGCCGCCGAGGACACGGTGATCAGGGTGGGCGAGGTCGAGATCGACACCGCCGCCCGCCGCGTGTTCGTGCGCGGCGCCGAGGCGCAGCTCACCAGGACCGAGTTCGACCTGCTGCGCCGCCTGGCCGAGCGTCCCGGGCAGGTCTTCGAGCGCGACCGGCTGCTGTCGGACGTCTGGGGCTTCTCCGAGGCGGCGGCCACCAGGACCGTGGACAGCCACGTCCGCGCCTTACGCCGCAAGCTGGGCCCCGACGTCGTACGCACCGTGCACGGCGTCGGCTACGCCCTGGTGCGGCGATGAACCCCCTGGACTTCCTCGGCCGGATCAAGGTCAAGCTCGGCATCGTGATCGTGCTGGCCGTGGGGACCGCGTTCGTGGTGAACGAGGTCGGCCTCAACTCCGGCCTGTCCCGCGAGGTGCGCATCGCGGTGGCGGTGGTCCTGGCCCTGATCATGGTCCAGGTGCTGGCCATGGGCATGACCAAGCCGCTGCGCCAGATGGCCAGCGCCGCCCAGACCATCGCCAAGGGCAGCTACACCCTGCGCGTCGGAGCCACCTCGCGGGACGAGGTGGGGGAACTGGCCAGGGCGTTCAACGCGATGGCGGCCGATCTCGGCGAGGTGGACCGGCAGCGGCGCGAACTGGTCGCGAACGTCAGCCACGAGCTGCGCACCCCCATCACCGGCCTGCGGGCGGTCCTGGAGAACGTCGTGGACGGCGTCTCCGCGCCCGACCCCGTCACCATGCGCACCGCGCTCGCCCAGACCGAGCGGCTCGGCCGGCTCGTCGCCCAGCTCCTGGACCTGTCGCGGCTCGACTCCGGGGCGCGCCTGATCGAGGCGGAGGCCGTCGAGCTGGCGCCGCTGATCGAGCAGGCGGTGCTGGAGGCGTCGCTGTCCCGCGAGGACGTGACGATCCGGCCGTCCGTCCTGGACGACCTGGTCCTGCGCGCCGACCCCGACCTGCTGGCCCAGGTGCTGGCGAACCTCCTCGACAACGCGGTACGGCACAGCCCGGCCGGCGGGGTGGTCGCCCTGAGCGGTACGGCGGAGGGGGCCGGGGTCCGGATCACCGTCGCCGACCAGGGGGCCGGCATCCCGCCCTCGGCCCGGGGACGCGTGTTCGAGCGCTTCTCACGGCTGGATGCCGGGCGCGCGGCCGACTCCGGGGGCGCGGGGCTGGGGCTGGCCATCGTGAAGGAGATCGTCGAACTGCACGGGGGTTCCATTCGCATCGACGACTGCGCGGGGTGCCGCATGGTCGTCGAACTACCAGGGAGGACGACGATGGCCGACGTGTCGTTACCGGTTGAGCGCGCTTCGGGGGCTTCGGGAGCTCTGGGGGCTTCGGGGGCGGCCGGGCGGCCGGATCCCGTGGTCGCGGACCAGGAGCGGATCGAGGCCGCGGCCGGGAACGCTCCCGGCGCGGGCCCGCCGGGCGAGCCCGCCGGACTCGGTTCGGCCGGGGATGCCGCGGCGGGCGGTGGTGTGCCGGGCGGCGACGCGGGCAGCCCTCCACCTGGCGAGGACTCCCCGGCCGAACCGCCGGTGGCGATGCCGGGTGTGGCGCCGGTCGTGACCCCGGCGGGTGCGCCGGTGGCGATGCCGGGTGTGGTGCCGGTCGTGACGGCGGCGGGTGGGTCGGTGGTGATGCCGGGCGCGATGCCGGCCGCCGCATCGGCGGACCTGCCGGTCGCCAAGCGGGTGAGCACAGCGGCGAGTCAGGCGGTGGGTGGCGAGGTCGTGGGTGGCACGGCCACCGGGCCGCCCAGCGGGCCGATCACCGGACCGATCAGCGCCCCGCCCACCGGCGCGACCATCATCGGTGCGGGTGCGGGTGCGGGTGCGGGTGCGGGTGCGGGTGCGGGTGCGGGTGCGGGTGCGGGTGCGGGGG
>NZ_SSXE01000371.1 GCF_021699195.1 Nonomuraea sp. MG754425
CCCGCACCCCCACCCGTCCTCCCGGAGCCGACACAAGCGACACATCCGACACAAGCGACACAGCCGACGCAGCCGACGCAGCCGCCCGCCCCGGTCTCCGACCCGGACCCCGACCCGATTCCCGAGACACCCCCGATCTCGGCGCAGGTGTCCGAGTGGCCGGCCCAGGTAAAAGAAGAAGAACCGGACCCCGAGCCGGTGACCCGCCCCGTCCGCTGGGGCGACCGCGTCAAGCCGAGCGACGTCCTCGTCCACCCCCGCCACGGCGAGGAAGGGGACGACAGGGACGCCGACACCCAGCCGCACCCGGTCTACGACGAAGAGACGCCCGACCCCGCCCACGGCCCGGAGGCCGCCGACGAGGACGAGCGGAACGACGGCGAGGACACCGCCCCGCACCCGGTGGTCCACGGCGACACCCCGGCCCCGTCGGGCCGCCTGCGCAGCACCCCGCGCCCGCCCGAGAGCTGAGACACGCCAAAGGCCCGCCCGGGAGGAGGGTTCCCGGGCGGGCCGCTGTATCCCGCCGTGAGCCGGGCCGTCAGGTCCGGCTACCGCGCTTCAGTCCGGCGACCAGGCCGACGCCCACCATGGCGAGCACCACCTGCATCACCAGCTCGATCCAGTCGATGCCGGGGGTCGTCGCGACGCCCAGCACCTGGGCGAGCAGCGTGCCCAGGAGAGCGGCCACGATGCCGACGACGATGGTGAGGATCCACCCGATGGCCTGCCTGCCGGGAAGCAGCAGACGACCGATTGCGCCGATGACGGCGCCGATCACGATGGCGCCGAGGATGGACTCGATGGTCATGACATGAAACCTCCCCGTGAGGGTGAGCGGTTCATCCTCACGGGGAGCTTGGCTACCCGATCTACGGCGTTTATGCACCGCCGTTACGAAGAGCGAGGTCAGGTGGTTGGTCGGCCCGAACGGCCACCGCCACGCCCGACACGCCCGATGCCCAGGCGGGTCACGACCAGCACGCCGACGATGGCCAGGACGAGCTGGAGCAGATGCTCGAGCCAGTTGATCCCCCTCGTGTTGCCCCAGCCGAAGGCGTGCGCGAGCAGCGTGCCGATCAGGGCGGCCACGATACCCACGACGAGGGTCAGGCCGATGGACATGTTCTGCCGGCCTGGCACCAGCAGCCTGGCCAGGGCGCCGACGATGGCGCCGATGACTATGGCGGAAATAATCGCGCCGATCATGTGGAGCTCCCCCCGAAACGTTCACATGTCTGGGGGGACATATACCCTTTGATCAGGCAAACTATCCAAGAGAGAAGGCGGCGGCCCGTACCGCGCCAGTGACGAACCGCCGCCTTCGGACTGGGCGGGCCAGGCGGCCCGCCGGAGGACACCCTCACGCGTCCCTACATAGGACGCGAGTGCCTCAGGAAAGGTTGACCACGAGAGCCGTCGCGATGGCCGCCACGCCTTCTCCACGGCCGGTAAGGCCCAGCCCGTCGGTGGTGGTGGCGGAGACGCTGACCGGCGCTCCCACGGCGGCGCTGAGCGCCTTCTCGGCCTCTTCGCGGCGCGGCGCCAGCTTGGGCCGGTTGCCGACCACCTGGACCGCCACGTTGCCGATCTCGAAACCGGCCGCGCGCACCTGCCGGGCGGTCTCCTCCAGCAGGGCGACACCCGAGGCGCCCGCCCAGCGCGGATCGGCCGTGCCGAACAACCGTCCGAGATCACCCATGCCGGCCGCGGACAGCAGCGCGTCGCAGGCGGCGTGTGCGGCGGCGTCGCCGTCGGAGTGGCCCTGAAGCCCGATCTCACCCGGCCAGCTCAGGCCCGCGAGGTTGAGCCGGCGTCCTGAGTCATCCGATGCGAACGGGTGGACGTCGACTCCGACGCCCACCCGCGGAAGTTGTGTGTTCAGGAGTTGAGGACCTCGTCGAGAAGGGCCTCAGCCTTGTCCTCGTTGGTCTTCTCCGCCAGAGCCAGCTCGCTGACCAGAATCTGACGTGCCTTGGCGAGCATGCGCTTCTCGCCGGCGGACAGGCCGCGCTCGCGGTCTCTGCGCCACAGGTCCCGAACCACCTCGGCGACCTTGTTGACATCGCCGGAGGCGAGCTTCTCGAGATTGGCCTTGTAGCGACGAGACCAGTTGGTCGGCTCCTCGGTGTGCGGCATCCGAAGGACGTCGAAAACCCGCTCAAGGCCTTCCTGGCCGACAACATCGCGCACACCGACGAGTTCTGCGTTTTCGGCTGGCACCTGGACCGTAAGGTCGCCCTTGTCGACCTTGAGCACCAGGTAGGTCTTTTCCTCACCCTTGATGGATCGCTTCGTGATTGCTTCGATCCGAGCAGCCCCATGGTGGGGGTAGACGACAGTGTCGCCGACCTGGAAAGTCATGTGACAAGTACCCCTTCCGCTGTACTCCAGGGTACCACGCATCCACAGCCTCCCGGAACAGTGAAATCATCATAACTGCAGGTCAAGGCCGCATATTGGGGCTTGACAACCGCTCAACTCTATGAATCGCATTTGTGGACATAGCGAATGACCTGCGGGGGTGTGGATATGACCTTGCATTGGGGTGGATATGGTGGGCGCTGCACTACACGCACGCGCGACACCTGCGCAGAACCAAGCAGAACCAAGGAGTACCCGCCCGTGACCAGCCGTCGCTGGATTGCCGTAGCCGCCGCGTTCTTGGCAGCCCCCGCGCTCGCGGGCTGCGCGGCCGGATTCGATGCCACCACCAACAAGCCGTACGCACCCAACGAGGCACAAGTACTGATCGATAACGGCGCTTACGGCAAGAGCGGCATTCACATCCCGCAGGCGTTCATCCTCGGGCCAGACTCGGGGGCGCAGCTCGCCTGGCGCGGCTCCGCCCCGATCTACCTGAACATCCTCAACACCGCCGGCGCCGCGGACACGCTCCAGGCCGTCTCCGCCGGCGGCATGGGCACGGTGAAGGTAACGGCCCCGATCCAGCTCCCGAGCAACCAGCTCGTCAACACCGGCAAGCCCGCGCCGCAGATCATGCTCGAGGCGATCCCCAAGAGCCTCAGGGGCGGCGAGAGCATCAAACTGGACCTCCAGTTCGCCAACGCCGGGGTCCTGTCCATGAACGTGCCTGTGGTCACGCGCAGCCGCGAGTACATGGAGTACCCCCCGGCCCCGAACGCCATC
>NZ_SSXE01000372.1 GCF_021699195.1 Nonomuraea sp. MG754425
CCCGTGCCGGTGGAGCAGTTCAGGGCCGCGCTGGCGGAATGGGTCGAACGCGCCAGGCAGGCGCCCGGCGAGGAGGTGGTGCTGATGTTCTCCGGCACCACGTTCGTCCAGGAGGCCCGCGGCAACCGGCCGATCCGGCTCACCCGCGTCTACCTCGAACGCCGGTGCCCGGTCTTCTTCAACTACTACCGCTGGCGGCCGAGCGACCCGCTACCGGAGCACCCCGACCCGCTGCTGTTCCAGAGCCCCATCGACATCACCCCCCAGCTCCTGGACGAGGTGCTGGCCGCCGACTTCGGCGGCAAGCGCAAGCTGCTGTTCGCCTCCTTCCCGCACGAGGCCATGGTGCGCACGCTCACCCACGCCGCCGCCCGGGGCTGGGTGACCATCTACGACGCCCGCGACGACTGGGAGGAGTTCCACAAGATCGGCATGGCCAAGTGGTACCACCCGGGCCACGAGCGCTACCTCGTCGCGCACGCCGACGTGGTGACCGCCGTGTCCGCGCCACTGGCCAGAAAGATGGAGACGCTGGGCGGACGGCAGGTGAGCGTCAACGCCAACGCCCTCGACCCCGACTTCCCCTCCCCCACGGCCCCGCGCCGGGCCGAGGCCACCACGATCGGCTACTTCGGGCACCTGACCGACAAGTGGTTCGACTGGGACCTGCTGCTGCGCGCCGCCCGCGCGTACCCGCACTACACCTTCGAGCTGGCCGGGCACCAGAACCCGGAGCTGAAGCTGCCGGCCAACGTCCGGCTGCTCGGGCTGCTCGGCCACCGCGAGCTGGCCGAACTGAGCGCCGGGTGGGCGCTGGCGCTGATCCCGTTCAAGAACGGCGCGCTGGCCGACGCCGTCGACCCGATCAAGGTCTACGAGTACCTCCACCTCGGCCTGCCCGTGCTGACGACCTACTTCCCGCAGTGCGCCGGCTACCCGGGCGTGCGGGTCACCGAGTCGGCGGCCGAGTTCGTCGCCGCCGTCCCCGAGGTCGCCGGGTCCGCCCCCGACCCCGGCGAGATCCGGGCGTGGCTGGCGCGCAACACCTGGGAGTGCCGCGTGGAGGCGTACACGGAGCTGTCCGAGCGGGTCCTGCGCAAGGGCCGCGACGGGCTGCTGACGCTGCTGGAGTGCCGATGAAGGTGCTGTTCTGCTACCGGTACGGCGTGATCGGCGGCGTGTCCACGCAACTGCTCAACCGCTACACGCACTTCTCCGCCGAGTTCGACATCGAGGTGCTGTACGAGTCCGACCACGGCATGATCGCGCACTTCCCGCCGGGCGTGGCCCGGGTGACGGCCACCGACGACGCCCGCGAGGCCGCCATCCGCCAGGCGCGCCCGGACGTCGTCGTCGTGATCGACAGCCCCGGCTTCCTGACCGCCTGGCAGCGCGCCGGCTCGCCCGGCTCGCTCATCCTGGAAGTGCACACGACCACGGCCAACCTCTCCTACCTGGGCGAGATGGAGGCGGAGCCGGACCACATCGTGACCGTGAGCGAGTACATGCGCGCCAAGCTCGGAGCGCTCGGGCTCGCGCCGATCAGCGTGGTGCCCAACTGCCTGGACGAGCGCTGGTACGCCGAGACCGTACCGCCCGCGCTCGACACCACCCCGGTCGCCTGGATCGGCAAACTGGACGGCCACAAGCGCTGGCGGGCCGCCGCCGACCTGCTCGACCGCATCGCGGTCGCCGAACCCGGCGTCACGCCGCTGCTCATCGGCGGCTACACCGCCCCCGCCGCCGAGGTGGCGGCGCTGACCACCAAGCTGGCCACCTCGCCCGCGCTCGCCTCGGGCCGCTGGCTGCCGCGCGTGGACTACGACCTCATGCCCGCCCTCTACTCCGCCATCGCCGCCAACGGCGGGCTGACCGTCTCGACGACCACGGACGAGTCGTTCGGCATGTCGGTGGCCGAGGCGCTGGTGCGGGGCTGCCCGGTGATCGCGCCCGCGGTGGGCGCGCTGCCGGAGATCCTCCCGCCGGAGGCGCTCTACCCGCCGGGCGACTGGGCGTCCGCGGCGGAGCGGGCGCGGCGGGCCCTGACCGACGCCGCCTTCCGCACCGCCCTGCTGAGCACCGCCCAGCTCGTACGGGAGCGCACGCACACCGAGTACGCGCTGGCGGCCTTCCGCCGGGTGCTTCAGCGCAGCGCGAAGTCGTCGAACGTGGCCTGACCCGGCTCGGCCAGCACCAGCCCGAAGCTCAGGTTCGCGGCCCCGTCGGCCGGCGGGGTCCAGGTGGCCTGCCGCCACGTGGCCGAGGCGGGCAGGACGGGGCCGGCGGCCCAGCTCGACCACGTGCCGTCCGCCGCGCGCCGGCTCACCGTGAACCGCACGGGCGCGGTCGAGGTGTACCAGGCCGACAGGGTGCCGGGCCGGGGCGCGCACGCGCCGTCGTCCTGCTTGACCGCCAGCCTGAGCCGCCCGGCGTCGCCGTCGCCCACCTTGACCTGGACGGCCCAGCGCCCCGTGCGCGCGCCCGCCACGCGGCCGAACTCCGCCGTGGCGGACCGCCCGTCGAGCTGCCAGCAGTCGGGGACGCCCTCCTTGCCGAAGTAGTTCTCCAGCGAGCCGTTGATCACCGCAGCGGCGGGCCGCAGCCGCGGCACGGGCCGCGCGTCGCCGCCGATCACGTCGCCGACCGTGCGCACCGGGACGCCGCGGCCCTTCAGCCAGTCGAGGAACCGGGTGAACACCTCCGGCCGGACGCCGAGCGAGCCGCAGTCGTCGCAGTAGTCGTGGAAGACCAGGATGGCCCAGCCCCCGCTCCGCTCGGCGGCCTCGACGTGCCGCTGGATCTCCGCCAGCGTGCTGCGCGAGCCGATCGACAGCGGGGTGCGCAGGTCGTACGGGTCCGCGGGCGCGGTGCTCTGCGCGGCGGTGCCCGCCTGCCCGCGCCCGCTGCTGTAGCCGCACTCCTCGACCGCGGCCTCGGCCTCGGCGTTCACGGCGTGGAAGGGGTAGGCGAACGAGCGCGGGGCGAATCCCAGCGCCAGCAGCGCCGCCCGGTCGCCGCACACCTCCCTGAGCTGCTCGTCGGGGTGCAGCTCGGGCAGGCGGGCACACCC
>NZ_SSXE01000373.1 GCF_021699195.1 Nonomuraea sp. MG754425
AACGGGGGCCGGGGGGGCCGGGGGGGCCGGTGCGGGAGAACCCGGACGCACGGCCTCGGGCCAGTCGCCCCCGCCCCCGTTCGAAGCCGGAGCCGCCTGCGGCTGCGCGGCCGGCGCGACCGGAGCGGCCGGAGCGGCCGGAGCGGCCGTGTCACCGCCGGCACTCCCCGCGCCATGCCCAGCGGAGACGACCTGTGCCCCGACCGCGCTCACCGGCTGCCCGGACCTCACGGGCGTAGCGGCGGAGACAGGCCCGGTCACCACGGCCGTGGACGCCGACGCCCTGGCCGCCATCTGAGCCACGGCACCACCGCGTTCGAGGCGTTCGAGACGGGCCAGCAGCGCCCCCTCGCCCTGCGCCGCACCGGGCAGCAGGACACGCGCGCACATCAGCTCCAGCAGCAGCCGCGGCGAGGTCGCGCCGCGCATCTCGGTGAGCCCGGCGTTGAAGACCTCGGCGGCGCGGGTGAGCTCGGCGGGCCCCATGGAGGCGGCCTGCTGCACCAGCCGCTCCAACTCGTCGGCGGGACGGTCGAGCAGCCCGCTGGAGGCCGCCTCGGGCACGTTCGCCAGGATCACCAGGTCGCGGAAGCGTTCGAGCAGGTCGGAGGCGAACCGGCGGGGGTCGTGCCCGCCCTCGATCACCCGGTTGACCGCGTGGAAGACCTGGCCGCCGTCTCTGGTCGCGAAGGCGTTGACGACCTCGTCGAGCAGGTCGCCGTCGGTGTAGCCGAGCAGGGAGACGGCCTTGGCGTAGGTGATGCCGTCCTCCTCCGCCCCGGCGAGCAACTGGTCGAGGATGGACAGCGAGTCACGCGCGGACCCGGCCCCGGCGCGTACGACGAGGGGCAGCGCGGTCGGCTCGAAGGGCACGCTCTCGGCGGAGAGGATCTCCTCCAGCAGCCCCTTGAGCGTCGCGGGCGGCATCAGCCGGAACGGGTAGTGGTGCGTACGCGACTTGATGGTGCCGATGACCTTCTCCGGCTCCGTCGTCGCGAAGATGAACTTCAGGTGCGGCGGGGGCTCCTCGACGAGCTTGAGCAGCGCGTTGAAACCCTCGCGGGTCACCATGTGCGCCTCGTCGATGATGTAGATCTTGTAGCGCGCGGAGACGGGGGCGAAGAAGGCCCGCTCGCGCAGGTCGCGCGCGTCGTCGACGCCACCGTGCGAGGCGGCGTCGATCTCGATGACGTCGAGGTGCCCGGGACCGGTCGGGGCCAGCGCGACACACGACTCGCACTCGCCGCACGGGTCGGGCGTGGGGCCCTGCTCGCAGTTGAGAGAGCGCGCCAGGATGCGGGCGCTGGAGGTCTTGCCACACCCGCGCGGGCCGCTGAACAGGTAGGCGTGGTTGATCCGGCCCGTACGCAACGCCTGCCGCAGCGGATCGGTGACGTGTTCCTGACCCTTGACCTCGGCGAAGGTCCCGGGTCGGTACCTGCGATACAGCGCAAGGCTCATACGACCATCCCGCCTGCGAGGGGGCACTCAACGAAGAGACCCCCCGCACACCCGCCAGAGCCCGCTTATCCTTGCTGCCTTCCGGCCCTGGGGAGGTTCACAGGATGACGCCGCGCGAGGGGTCCCTGGACAGTCTAGCCGTACGCGGCAGTGCTCGCTCCATCCCCGAGAACCCCAGGAAACATGGTCGGCGCACCCCGAGAAGTCCGGTAAGCTCGTCGGCGGAGGATTCGCCTAGTGGCCGAGGGCGCACGCTTGGAAAGCGTGTAAAGGGCAACCTTTCAGGGGTTCAAATCCCCTATCCTCCGCGCCTGGTTGAGGCAGTAAACGCGAAGGGGCCGACCCCATCCAAGTCGGCCCCTTTTGCTATTCCAGTCCCAGCCGGCCTTCCGGGCGCCTCGATCCGGTCAGAGCATGTTCTTGATCGGCTGAGGGGTCTCCGGCAGGGCCTGGCCGAGGATCTCGGTGGCCTCCCGTGGCGTGAGCAGGCGGGCGTCACACAGCAGGCGGACGGAGTCCGCCCACTGTTCCCGCGCCTCGCCGTGCTGTTCGAGGTCGTGCAGTGTGGTGCCGAACCACCAGCGGGACACGGCTTCCTTCAGGCGGTATCCCGACTCGCGGAGCAGCCGCACAGCCGTCGTGTAGCTCTCCACCGCCTCGGACAGCCGGCCGGCATGACGGTAGGCGTCGCCCAGCGAACCGAACGCGATGCCCGCGTCGGCGAGCGGGCCCGTCTTCGACCCCGGTTCCACCAGCCGGCGGGCTTCCGCGATCGCCTCGTCGAAGCGCCCCTGGCGGTAGTAGACGTGCACCCGGTTGTTACGGATCGTGGCCGTGGCCCCGGGGCGTTCGGCGGCGTCGTTGAGCTCCAGCGCGGACTCCAGGTAGGCGAGTGCCTCGTCGAGCCGGCCCACGATCGTGTTGATGACGCCGAGGTTGTTGAGCACCCCGATCTTCCGCCGAGGCAGACCGGCGCGGTCCCAGTCGGTGAGAGCCGTCTCCAGTTGCGCGATCGCGGCGTCGTAGCGGCCCTGGTCGCGGTAGACCCAGCCGAGGAAGCTGCCTAGCTGGGCTTTGTCCTCCCATGCCGCGATGCGATCGGCCGCCTCGATGGCGTGCGCGTAGATTTCGGCCAGTTGCGTGTGCCAGCCCTGGTAGCAGAAGGGCCAGTGGAGTCCGATGGCCAGGCCGATGGCGGTCGCCGGGTCGGGCCCGGCCAGCGCCTGCTGCGTGGCGGCGAGCAGGTTGTCCCGCTCGTCCTGTATCCAGCGTTCCGCCTCGGCCGCGTCCTTGAAGATGGTGTCGGGCAGTTCGACGGGACATCGCGGTACGGGGTCGGTGTTGAGGATGGTGCTCGCCATCCACAGGGTGGTCAGGTAGTGGTGGAGCGCGCGCCGTACGGCAGTGCCGCGTTCCTCCTCCGACGAGTCCTGATGGGCCTGTTCGCGGGCATAGAGGCCGACCAGGTCGTGCAACTGGTAGCGGTCGAATCCGGCTTCGAGGAGGCGGGCGTCCTGGAGGCGTTCCAGGGCGGCCTCGGCTCGGTGACGCGGCCAGCCGGTCAGGGCGGCGGTGGCGGCGGGGGTGTGGGT
>NZ_SSXE01000374.1 GCF_021699195.1 Nonomuraea sp. MG754425
GACGGCATCGGCGACCACCACCCGCCCTACTGGGGGCCAGACCAAGTACGAGAAAAGGGGTAGGGTCCTGCCCTGCCTGAGATATCGCTGATCAGTGGGAACGGCGGCGGGACGCCAGCACCTCGGTGACCTTGGCGATGGCTTCGGCGCCGGGTTTGACAGCGCGCATGGCGGTGCGCGGGTTCTTGTGGCGGGTCTTGCCCATGATGAGGGCTGAGACAGCGCAGGCCGCGCAGGAGTTGATTGTAGGTGCGGTTGTCCGGCCTGAGAATCTGCGCATCGGGGCAGAGTGGGCGTCCAGGCGGGCGGTCAGCGCCTTGCGAGGCGGACCAGGAAGACCGTGGCGGCGATGAGAAGTACCGCGGCTACCAGGAACGGCCATGGACTCCACGCCTCTATGCATGACGTGTCCGTGCCCGTGGTCTCGCACACCTGCCCAGGCCCCCCACGGTTCAACCAGGCCAGATAGAGCACCGTCACGCCGAGACCACTCGGAACCGCGGCAGCCGAGTGGTCTCGGAGGGGCCTGAGCAGGATTCCCGCTACAGCGAGCACACAACCCACGAGCAGTAGTACAAGTCCGATCGTGAGGATCGACGCGAACCCGAGGCCGAGGAGGACTCCCACGGCTGCCCACCAGGCGAACGCCCAGAGTGCTGGACGATGCCTCGAGTTCGGTGACGAGATGTGCTCAGCCTCCATCGGGAGCTCCCGAGTTGTCTGCGGCATCGAGGTTGAAGACCACTTTCCAACCCGTCGCGGCGTCCCTTGCGAGGTGCACCAGGAATACCGGCGAGTCCGTCTTCAGATCATAGTTCTCGATACAGTCGGTGGTCGGCGCCGAGGTTGAGCTCTCGGCAGCCACCTCGGTACGGCACATCTTGCCGAGGATGGAGACGGTGGCATTGTCTCCATCCTCGAGCACTTCACCCAATGACACCTCACCTGTGACCTTCGGCAGGGTTCCGGGCCCCTGTCCGAGCGTGACGGCCTCCAAGAGCACCCGCTGGCTCGGGACAACGAGCGGGATCGCGGCCTTAAAGTCACCACGAGCGACGGCGCGCGTGTACTCCAGTGCCACCCGTCCCGACCCGGAGTCGACCGCACTCGGCGATGTGGGCCCAGAGGTCGCGCCCGTCTGGTCGACGCAGGCTGTCACGCAAGAGATCAGCAGTACCCCAGTGAGCCAGGCAGTCAGTGTCCGTCGCGCAATGGCCTGGCTCACCAGGCAGCCCGCTTGCGGCCGACGTCAGAACCGCCCGGGGCTGGACCGAGTGGACCCCGGGGGACGTCAGAACGGGTAGGACGCACCAGTCTGTTTACCATGATGGACGAGGTTCGTGCACGCGCCGCTCTTCGAGTCGCTCCAACTCCACGCTGAGCCTCCGTTCTTGTAACCCGTAACCGAGTCCTTGTGGTAGAAATCCGCTCGAGAGCTGGTCGGGAACCCGCAGGCCGCCCAGCCGGTTGGGCCAAGAATTGCGACGACCCACAGCGCGAACGACGTGTTCCTGAAGTGGACGTTGGCAGTCTTCTTCCAGCCATTGGACAGCGTGGAAAAACTGTCGGAGCTGGAGTAGATGTAAGTCTTGTCGAGACAGACTCCGCCGATGCAACCCTTAAAGGAGTCGCGTTTGTAGGCCCAATTACGCCAGGACGAGCTCGTCCATTTGAGCCCTACCTTCTGTGACGAGATAGTGATGTTGATCGGGTCGATCCAGGAGGTCTTCAGGTAGCGGGAATACGTAGTAGCGGCAGGTGCCACGACCCCGGTTTCGTCAGATGTGGCCGCGTCTCCTGTGGACGACACGTCGCTGGGGTCGGCGTCGCTCATGGCGTTCAGATCGGCGGCCTGTGATGTCGTCAGGTCGGCGACAAGGATATCGAACTCGCACGTCGCGGGGTTGTAGGCCACTTCTTCGGTGAATGTCGTCCGGCTCGAATCGGGCGGTGTCTCGTCTGAGCCGGGGAGCGTACAACCGCCATCTTCCTCGCGTGTCCCCGCGACGCGAGACATCTCGCCACTTGCGCCCACGCTGCGAAGCATGGACTTGTACTCGATCCAGCCGTCCGGCAGTACTTTGATCCCTACGGTCGACAACGCGTCGGTCACGTCTTGCCCGCTGTTGTCGGCCGGCGCAGGGTCCTGAGGCGTCGCATAGGACGTTCCCTGGGCTGCCACCAAACAACAAACGGTGATGGCGGCAATGAACGCGGACGCCTTTGCCGTCCGCCTCGCACCTAATGGAACGCGCGCCAATTTTCTCACAGCGATATCTCCTTGGGGTGAGATGGGTTGAGCACTCGCGGCCCGCGACGTTCTGACGCCACAGGTCGCCCTCATTGCTCGTTGCTCGCCGGCCATTCGCTGATGCATGACCCCGGCCTGTTTCCGCTGCCTGATCATCATCGGTCACCAAGCCATTGTCAAGAATTGGATGAGAGGACTCGAATAGCTGCTCGTCGGAATTCGTTGCTTCGAATGAGGGGCAGAGTCACATACTGAGAGACCTTTCCTGTCTGATGTGTGACATCGTCGGGAGAATGTGACTCAAGTCACCGACATGAAAGGCTGGAGTAAGCATTCACGTCCAGCGCGTTTCGAGTCTCGATGATCGCGCTGTGTGATCGTCTCGAGGTGTGCGGGAGTACGGTTGCTGTCCGTAGCGTCAAGCCGTGGCTGAGTCGGGCGGCATCCAGAGGTTGCCGAGGAGCGCGTCTCATAGGACTGTCATGACATCGAGGCCATGTTTGATCGCGATGGACAGGTAACCGCGAATGGCGTACCGATGCCGGGTGTGCTGCTCGGAGCGGAGTCCGCCGGAGATCTTCTGCTGGGTCTTGGCCGGTCGCAAGTCGCGCTCAGCCGGGTTGTTCGTGGGTGGGATCCGGAGGTCATGGGCGAAGCGCAGGACATCGCCGGCGCGGTCGCGCAGTTCGACCTGCTGCACCGCGCCCGCCGTGGCGACCTCTACGTCTACCCTCACTCCATGACCCGCCCGGGTGGTGGCATCCAGAGCAGCGATCTCGTGGCGC
>NZ_SSXE01000375.1 GCF_021699195.1 Nonomuraea sp. MG754425
CCCCCACGCCGTCGGCGAGCGCGCCCTCCGCGCCCGGCGCCGTGACCGCCAGGTCGGGCCCCGGCACGGTGACGGTGACCTTCAGCGCCGCCACCGGCGGCAAGGTCGGCCGCTACACGCTGCGGACCTCCGGCGACGGCAGGTCCACACCGCAGTCGGTGGACGCGGACGGCCCGTTCCGGTTCGAGTTCACCGGCGGCGACTGCGCGAACGAGTACACCTTCACCGTGGTCGCGCACTGGTCGGGCGGCGAGGTCGAGTCCGAGCCCAGCGCCGGGGTGCGGCCGTGCGTGGCGCCGGGCTCGCCGGGCGGCTTCGCGGCCAAGGCCAGGAACCGGGGCGCCGAGCTGACCTGGACCGCCCCGGAGGGCGCCGGCGACGACACCACGTACGAGCTGACCGGCGCGGCCACGAAGGACGGCGTCAAGGGCACGTCGTTCACCGCGGACGGGCTCAAGAACAACCAGAAGCACACCTTCAGCCTGAAGGCCAGGAACGCTGCGGGGGAGAGCCCGGACGTCGCCACGGCCGAGGTCGACCTGGCCTACCCGCGCCAGCAGTACAAGAACGCCAGCAACGACGACACCAACACGCTCATCCGCACGACCCCGTCGACGAGCGGCACCGCCGGGACGATCCCGAAGGGGCAGTACCTCACGCTGACGGTGATCTGCCAGGTCAAGGGCACCTCGTACACCGACACCTCGACCGGGAGAACCAGCGACATCTGGAACCGGATCGAGAGCCAGTACGGCAACGGCTACCTGAACGACACTCTGGTGGCGACTCCGGACGGCGGTTTCCCCGAGGGGCCGCTCTTCGAGTGCACCGACTGAGAAGGGGACTCAGTTGACGCAGTACAACTATCAGGACCAGGCCGCGCACCCGTACCAGCAGCCGCCACCGCAGCTTCCACAGCTCCCGCAGGCCCAGCAGCAGGCCCAGCCGCAGGGGCAGCAGCAGCTCGCCGGGCAGTTCGCGCAGCGGTTCCAGCTCCTGGCCGGCAACATCGAGCGCGTCATCCGCGGCAAGCACGAGGCCATCGAGCTGGCCCTGATCTGCCTGTTCTCCGAGGGCCATCTGCTGGTCGAGGACGTCCCCGGCACCGGCAAGACCACACTCGCCCGCTCGCTGGCCGCCAGCGTGGACGCGCAGTGGCGGCGCGTCCAGTTCACCCCCGACCTGCTGCCCAGCGACATCACCGGCGTGTCGATCTTCAACCAGGCGCACCAGAGGTTCGAGTTCCACCAGGGGCCGGTCTTCGCCAACATCGTGCTCGCCGACGAGATCAACCGCGCCTCGCCGAAGACGCAGGCCGCGCTGCTGGAGGTGATGGAGGAGCGCCGGGTCACGGTGGACGCCGAACCCCACCCGGTGCCCCGGCCGTTCCTCGTGGTGGCCACGCAGAACCCCGTGGACATGGACGGCACGTACCCGCTGCCCGAGGCCCAGCTCGACCGGTTCCTGATGAAGATCTCCGTCGGCTACCCCGACCACGCGTCCGAGGTCGAGGTGCTCAAGGGCATGCCGACCGGGCCGCAGGTCGAGCGGCTGCCGGTGGTGGCGCGGGCCTCGGACGTGGCCGGCATGATCGACTTCGCCTCGCGCATCCACGTGGCCGACCCCGTCTACGACTACATCGTGGCGTTGTGCGGTGCCACCCGGATCAGCCCGCACCTGCGGCTGGGCGCCAGCCCCCGGGGCAGCCTCGCGCTGCTGCGGGCCGCCCGCGTCAAGGCCGCCGCCGCCGGACGGCACTACGTGGTGCCCGAGGACGTCAAGGCGCTGGCCGCGCCGGTGCTGGCGCACCGCCTCATCCTCACGCCGGAGGCCGAACTGCGCGAGGTCAGCGCCGCCGCCGCGCTCGGCGAGATCCTCGCCGGGATGCCGGTGCCGCAGGCGGCCTGAGATGCGGGCCCTCACCCCGCTCGGGCGGGGCACGCTCGCGGGGGCCGTCGCCCTGTACCTGGCGGGGCTCGCGCTCGGCTACCCCGAGCCGGTCGTGCTCGCCACGGGCGCGCTGCTCGCGCTGGCCGCCGCGCTGGCGTGGACCGCTCCGAAACCCCGTCTGGAGGTGCGCAGGGAGGTCACGCCGCTCAAGGTGCCGCGCGGCGAGGCCGCCGTGGCCGTGCTGAACGTCGCCAACCTCGGCAGCCGCGGACTGTCCGGCCTGCGGGCCCAGGACCGGATCGGCTCGTCGGAGCACACGATCGACCTGCCCAGGCTGCCCAAGGGGGCGGTGCGGACCGTGTCGTACCCGCTGCCGACGGACACGCGCGGCGAGATCCCGGTGGGGCCGCTCATGCTCGTGCGCGCCGACCCGTTCGGGCTCACCCGCCGGGTCCGCGAGTACGGCCTGCCCGTCACCCTCCTGGTACGCCCGCGTACGGTCGCCCTGCCCGTCCCGCCCTCCGGCCGGGCCCACCACCTGGAGGGCCCGGCCGGCGACAACGCCCCCGCCGGCACGGCCACCTTCCACACCCTGCGCGAGTACGTGGTGGGCGACGACCTGCGCCACGTCCACTGGCGCTCCAGCGCCCGCGTCGGGACCCTGATGGTGCGCCGGCTCATCGACGCCGCCCTGCCCACCACGACCGTGCTGCTCGACACGCGCGCGCTGACGGAGCCGGCCGTGGACGCCGCCGCCTCGGCCGCCGTCGCCGCCGCCCGTGCCGGGTTCCCCGTCCGCGTCCTGACCGGCGACGGGCCCCTGATCGGCACGAAGACGGACGTGGAGAGCGTCCTGGACCGGCTCGCCCTGGTCCGGCCGGGCCCGTCCGGCGTCGCGGAGGCGCTGCGGGCGGCGCGCGGCGGCGGGTCGCTGGTGCTGGTCACGGGGGACCCGTCGGAGGTGGCGCGGGTCGCGGGCGCGCGGCGCCGCTTCGACCGGGTCATCTGCGTGTACGTGGGCGGCGGCCCGGTCCCCGCCGCCCCGCCCGGGGTGACCGTCGTGCCGATCACCTCCCTCGACGAACTGCCGACGGCCTGGGGCACCCGATGACCCCACCC
>NZ_SSXE01000376.1 GCF_021699195.1 Nonomuraea sp. MG754425
GTGCCGGCGCCCGTGGCCAGGGAGCCGTTCCAGCCCGCGTCGGAGGCGGTCACCGTGCCGCCGTTCTGCGTCACGCCGGCGTTCCATGCCTGGCTGATCGTCTGCCCGGCGGTGAAGGCCCAGCGCAGGGTCCAGCCGGTGAGCGGATCGCCGAGGTTCTTGATCGCGATGTTGGCGCCGAAGCCGCCGGCCCACTGGTTGCCGATGGTGTAGGTGACCTGACAGCCGGCCGCGGCGGCGTGCGCCGTGACCGTGGTCACGACGGCCGAAGCGGCCAAGCAGACGGCCAGGGCCCAGGCGGCAAGGCCCCCGCGTAATCCTCGTCGGTGCATCTGTCCTCCGTCGTGGCCCGCACTCCGCTGTGGTTCATGGACTGCTCCGGGCGCACGACACCCGCCCCGGACGGCGTCGCCGTCGCCGCGGCCGGCCTCCGGCCCGGAAAATGGTAGCGCTAACATTGCGTAGGGTCCCGAACCGCCGGATCCCTGTCAACAAGCGCGCCCGAAGCAGCCGCCGGGCGTGCGCAAACGCCGGCAGGAACCCGAAACTTTCATTCGGCGGCCCCGGCCGGCCGTGCCGGGCGGGCCGGCGGTTGAGCCGCTGGAGCTGGCCGGTGGCGTCCAGCAGGATGCCCAGGGCCAGGCCGGTGATCGAGGTCGCCGACCGGGGGCCCGGGATGTCCCAGGAGCACGCGTCGCTCGTCCTCGAACGCTGCTACCGGGTGGAGGACGGCGCGCGCCGCGGCGGTGGGGCCGGCCTCGGCCTGGCCATCGTGCGGGCGGTGGTGACGGAGCACGGCGGGGACGTCACCGCGGGCTCCGTCGCCGGCGAGGGGACCACGTTCCGGGTACGCCTGCCGCTGCCGGAACCCGTCGGGCGTCCGTGAGGGTTCGGTGCCGAGCGGCCCCCACCGGGTTCAGCCGCGAATGGTGGAGGCGTCCTCGCCGGCGCGGTAGGTCTTCAGCGCGGCCAGCAGCCGGGTCTCCTGCCGGTCGAGCGCGGACGCCAGCAGGCCGAGGCCGTCGCCGATGGCGTCGATCTGCCGGCTGCGCGACTGCCGGTAGGCGTTGCCGTAGTCGTCGCCGCCGAGTGCGGTGCGGGTGGTGCTCACCGACGTCTCGTACCGGGTGTCGGTGCCGGACACGAGGCCGGCCATGTCGCTCATCTCGCCGGCCAGCCGGCGCAACCGGCTCTTGCTGTAAACGATTCCGTCGAACTCCACGAATCGGCAGCATAGCGAGCCGCCATCGAGGTCGGAATGTGGATCAATGCCATGAAGTACGAGAAGATGGGGCGCGATAGGCCATTGAGGCTGATGTTGCTGATGTGGGGACGGCGATGGCATCGAACGAGCAGTGGCGGCTGTTGGAGCAGCTCGTCGAGGACGTCAACCAGCAGACCGAGCAGCTCAAACGGATGCAGGAGAGCATGCGGGAGCTGTCGGCGACGGCCAGGTCGCGCGACGGCATGGTGAGCGTCACCGTCGGCCCCCGCGGCGAGGTCAGGGCGATCGAGTTCGACCCGCGGGTCTACCGCAAGTTGTCGCCGTCGGAGCTGTCCGACTCGATCGTCGAGCAGATCAGGCACGCGACCCGCCAGGTCTCCGGCGAACTGAAGGAGCTGATGGGCCCCTTCGTCCCGGATCTTCCCTTCGAGGACCTGTTCGGGGACGAGACGAGCTTCGAATCCTTCCTCCCGCAACCGGGGACACCGCGACCGGAGGCGCCGCAATCGGGGACACCGGGAACACAGCGGCCGGGAACGCCGTAGATGGGCCTTGATCTCAGCCTGGTGCCCGACGTGGTCAAGCCGATGGCGTTGCCGCTGACGGGAGGGGCGTTCCCGGAGGCCGACGCCGACGGGATCATCGCCGAGGCGCGGACGCTGGAGGACCTGGCCGACACCCTGGCCGAGATCAAGGCGAAGGACGCCGGCGCGGTCATGCGGCTGCTGCGCGACGGGCTGTGGCAGGGGGCCGCCAAGGAGACGTTCGAGCAGGTCTTCACCGCCCTCAGCGGGCGGCAGGACACGACCGGCTCCCCGGAGGCGCTGCTCGACCTGCTGGAGCAGGCGCTGCGGGACGAGGCGCGCGCCCTGCGCGAGCACGGCGTGCGGATGCAGCACACCGAATGGATGATCTACGCGTCGCTGGCGCTGCTCGGTGCGATGATCGTCAGGCTGCTGGTGTGGATCTACGTGAACGGTCCCGCCGTGCTCCGGCTGGTGCAGTACAACACGTTGCTCACCAAGATGAACATCCAGACGCTGAAGCGGCTCGTCCTGCTGAACATGCTGAGGTTCGGCGGCATCATGGGCGGCCTCGACCTCGGGGTGCAGGGCGCCCAGCAGATCTGGGGCGACCGCGAGGCGGGTGACTTCGATCTCGCCTCGCTGGCCATGTCGGCGGGCAGCGGCGCGCTGACCGGCGTGCTGTTCGCCGGCGCGAACGCGGGCCTGTCGCGCCTGCTGAGCCGGGAGATGGTGTACGTCGGCTCCAAGGCCGAACTGGCCGTACGCGACAGGCTCGTGGCGCTGGGGCAGAGCATCTGGGGCCAGGCGCTGACGGGCGGGGTGGCGGGCACCGCCGGCGCGGTTCCGGGGCTCGCGCTCAGCGGGCAACTCGACGCCTCGCACCTCGCCTACACCTTCGTCTCGGGTGTCGCGGGGGGTCTCGACGTCCCGGCGTCGGCCCGGGTGAGCTACACGCCGATGTCGGCCGTCGGCGAGCTCGGCGGCTCTCCGTCCGGGCGGCCCGACACCACCCCGACGTCCGGGCAACCCGACGTCACGACCCTCGCGCAGCACGCCCCGACGTCCGGGCGGCCTGACGCCGCCCCGACGTCGGGGCGGTCCGACGTCACGACCCTGGCGCAGCACACCCCGCCCGGCGCCACGACCCAGCGGCAGCACGTCCCGCCCGAGGTCACGGCCCCCGGGAGGCACGCCCCGGCCGTGCGCCACGGCGGCGCCGACCACGCGATCGGCCGGGGCGTGCCTCCCGGGGGCCG
>NZ_SSXE01000377.1 GCF_021699195.1 Nonomuraea sp. MG754425
CGCCCAACCACCGAACACGGCCACCCGCCGCTCCCCCGCACCGAGTCCGGGGCCGGCGCCGCGATCACCTGCGGCATCAGCCGGCAGGCCCCACCGCCGGCCCCCGGCCGTCAAAGCAGGCCGGCACCGACCGCACCGATCACGCACCGACGCGGACGACACCCGCGCGGACGCGACAGGCCGCGGCCCGGCCACCCCGGCAGAGCCGGCATACAGCGGTCAGGTGTGCTCCCCCGCTTCGCGGGCGCGCCGGAAGTAGTCGATGACGGCGGGCAGTTCGTCGGCCTCCAGCCAGTCGATCTGCCGGGTGACCTCCGCGCTGACCTCGGCGCCCGCCCGCTGCCACAGCGCCATGCCGGCGTCTCTGAGCTGCCCGGCCACCTCCTCGTCGCCCACCTGGAGGTTCGCCGTCATGGCCGCCAGCCGGGCGACCAGCTCCTGGACGCGCGGGTCGTCGGCGGGGGTGCCGTCGAGCAGGTGTCGCCTGCCCTCGCGCAGCAAGGTGAGCCATTCGGCCCGGAACCCGGCCATGCGGCCCTCGCCGAGTTCGGCCCGCCGCTTGGCCAGGTGGTCGCGTAGCTCCTGGTCGAAGTAGGACTCGTAGACCGAGTGCAGCTCCAGCGCGGACATGAACCGATCGGGGTCGGGCATGACGGCGTGGTCGAGGAGCGTGAGTAAGCCGCCGATCCGCTCTCTGAGCTGGCCGATGCGGGAGGCTTGCAGGTCGAGTTCGGCGAGTTGCGCGCCGAGCAGGGCGCGCAGCGCCGGGAGGTCGTCGGAGGAGCGGTCGAGGACGCGGCCGATCTCCTCCAGGGTCAGGCCGAGGCCGCGCAGCGCGCGGACACGGTAGAGGCGTCGCAGGTCGGCCCCGGTGTAGCGGCGGTGGCCCGACGAGGTGCGCTCGCTCGCCGGGACCAGGCCGATCTCTTCGTAGTGGTGCAGCGTGCGGATGGTCACGCCGGTGGCCTTGGCCAGTTCGCCGATGCTCCACCGGCGCTCGGCGCTTCCGTTGTCGTCGTTGCTGTCGGTCACGGATATGACCGTAGGACCTGCCGTCGCGGGAGGTTCAAGTCCGTCACGCTGAGTGGTTGAACGACTACGCGAAGGGTAGGGATGCGGAAAGCGTGCAGTCGCCCAGCGGGGTGGTCCGGCGTCCCCCGGTCCCTCCGGCGTTCGCCCCCCGCGCGCCCGTGCACACGGACGCTCCCGTGAAGACGAACGCTCCCGTGAAGACGAACGCGCTGGTGAAGACCGATTCGTGAACAGGAAAGGGAGCCCCCGTGCCCAGTAACGATCGTTGCGCGACCATGCCCGTCCACCACCAACTCCTCGCCACCACCCCCCGGTACGCGGTCGCGCTGGCCGCCATCGAGAACGAGACGTTCGCCAGGAGGAACGCCAGGACGGCGGCCCGCGAGGAGGTCGTGACCATTCCGATCGTGGTTCACGTCGTCTACGCCACCCCCGAGCAGAACATCAGCCAGGAGCAGATCGACAGCCAGCTCAAGGTGCTCAACGAGGACTTCCGGCGGACCAACCCCGACGTCGGCAAGGTGCCGGAGGTGTGGAAGAACGTCGTGGCCGACGCGCGGCTGGAGTTCAAGCTGGCCGACACCGACCCGCACGGCAAGCCCACCTCCGGCGTGGTGCGGAAGGAGACCTCGATCGAGGTGTTCGAGCCGGATCACACGGTCAAGTTCGCCGACCGGGGCGGGGCCGACGCCTGGCCCGCCGACCGCTATCTCAACGTGTGGGTGTGCGAGCTGAAGTCCGCGCTCGGGTTCGCCACCTTCCCCGGCGGGCCCGCCGAGATCGACGGGCTCGTCATCCTGCACAGCGCGTTCGGCACGACCGGCACGGTCAAGGCCCCGTACGACGGCGGGCGCACCGCCACCCACGAGATCGGGCACTGGTTCAACCTGCGCCACATCTGGGGCGACGACGGCGACGGCTGCTCGGGCAGCGACTTCGTCGAGGACACCCCCAACCAGGCCGGGCACAACAGCGGCATCCCCGATTTCCCCAAGCTGAGCTGCAACAACGGCCCCAACGGGGACATGTTCATGAACTACATGGACTACGTCGAGGACGCTTCCATGTACATGTTCACGAAGGGCCAGACGGAGCGCATGGACGCGGCGCTGGCCGGGCCGCGCGCGTCGTTCCTGTCGCCGCAGGTCAGGGAGAGCATGCGGCTCGGCACGTCCGTCTGACCGCCCGGCTACTCCCCAGGGCGGTTCCGGGGACCCGCCGCTACAGCCCGTGGCGTAGCGGCGGGAGCGCCGAGCGGCGGATGCCCGGGGCCGCCGGCGGGAGGACAGTGGCGGCATGGATGGAGGAGGTCTGAACATCTCGTTGCTCGGGCCGCTGGAGGTGCGGCTGGACCGGACGCCGGTCCGGCTGACCACCGGCAGGCTGCGGACGCTGCTGGCCGTGCTGGCGGTGTCCGCGGGCGCAGCGGTGACGGTGGAACGGCTGGCGCTGGCGTTGTGGGGAGACGAACCGCCCGCCAACACGCGGCGCAGCGTGCAGACGTACGTCACCCGCCTGCGCCGCGCGATCGGCCGGGCGGCGATCCGCACGACGCCGGACGGCTACGTCCTGGACGTCGATCCTTGCCAGGTGGACGTGCTGCGCTTCCGCCGCCTGGTGGCCGAGGCGGGCCGGTCACGCGGCTCGGCGGCGGAGCGGGAGCTGATGGAGGAGGCGGGCCGGCTGTGGCGGGGCACGCCGTTCGAGGGGATCGACTCCGACTGGCTGCGCGCGACCGTCTCGCCGTCGTTGCAGGAACTGCACCTGGGCTCGGTGGAGCGGCGGGCCGACCTGGGGCTGTCCGAGGGCAGGCACGGTGAGCTGGTCGCCGAACTGCTCGGCGTGGCCGCGCTGCACCCGCTGCGCGAGTCGTTGTGGGAGCGGCTGCTGGTCGTGCTCGATCGGTGCGGACGGCAGGCCGAGGCGCTGGCGCTGTACGAACGGCTCCGCCGCCGGGCGTTTGCTCACAGGGTTGACGATGACCGCGGTGCTCGCCACCGGGCTGCTGGCCGCCTCCCCCGCCATGGCCGCCGAGGCGGTGCCCTTCGCCGCGGACTCGGGTGACTCGTGTCGCCGCGGGTTCACGGAGGGCACGCTCGAACGGTACGACGGGCCGGTCATCCGCCCGGTCGTCACCGTCGAGGGGTTAGTCTCCGACGAGGCCGGCCCGACCGTCTGCCTGCCCGACGACATGTACACCAAGGCCACGATCAGCGGCTACCGGGGCTCCGACCTGGTCGACAGCGAGACCCGGCAGGCCGATGACGAGCAGGTCAAGTTCTCCTTCGAACTGTCCAACGGGCTGCTGAGCATCGACCGGGTGGTCGTGCAGGTCTGCCGCTACAGCAACAAGCCCGTCGGGCTCAGCTACTGCGGCCCGGCGCAGGAGTACAAGATCCCCTGACGCGCCCGCGTCCGATCGTACGGAGCGCGGCGGAGGCGACCGGGGCCGATGCGGACAGGCCCCGGTCGCCTCCGCCGGCACTCCGGCCGCGCACCGGGCACTGGGCACCGGGCACGGAGAGGACCGGGTGGGGGTATCCGCACGGCAAGGGCGCGGTCCGGTCGTCGGCCTGGGACGCCCCGGCTGCGATCATTGTGACCATGCGTGTTGTGGTGATCGGGAGCGGCATCGTGGGGGCGGGCGCGGCCTACCGCCTGAGCCGCCGGGGCGTGTCGGTGACCGTCCTGGACGCCTGCCGCCAGGGCGAGGCGACGCAGGCGGGCGCGGGCATCGTGTGCCCGTGGGTGGACCATCCGGAGGACGACGACTGGTACCGCCTGACCCGCGAGGGCGCCCGCGCCTACCCGGCGTTGGTGGAGCGCGGCCCGGGTGGACGGCCGCTCGGTGCGCGACGCGCTGCTGCGGGCGGCCGTGGCCGGGGGCGCGCAGGTCCGTACGGGGGTCGCCACGCTCACCCCCGCCGGCGAGGTGCTGCTGTTTCCCCCCGGCCAGGACGGCGCGACCGGGTCGCAGGTCCCGAGCCGGCCTCCGGCGACCGGCGAGCCGGTCCAGGGAACGGAGCAGCACGGCGGCGAGCCCACGTCATGGCGGCAGGCGGCCCCTCTCACGACCGCCGCGCCCGCGAGCCCGGAGGCGTTGCGGCTGACCGGCGAGGGCGTCCCGATCGAGGCGGACGCGGTGATCGTGGCCGCCGGCGCGTGGACCGGCGAGGCGTGCCGCCCTCTGGGGGTCGAGCTGCCGGTCTTCCCGCGGCGCGGCCAGATCCTGCACGCCACGCTGGAGGGCGTGGACACCGCGTTCTGGCCGATCATCCTGCCCAGGATGGGCCCGTACCTGCTGGGGTTCCCCGGCTCCCGGGTGGTGATCGGCGCGACCGTCGAGGACGTGGGCTTCTCGCCGCGCGTCACGATGGGCGGGCTGGACGAGGTGATCCAGGCGGGGCTCCAGGTGGCCCCCGGGCTGCTCAGCGCCACGGTGACGGAGGCGCGGGTCGGGCTGCGTCCTGTGTACGCGCCCGGCTCCGCCCTGATCGGCCCGCTGACGGACCGGGTGGTGGTGGCGACGGGGCTGAGCGCGTACGGGCTGACCGCGGGCCCGTACGCCGGCGAGATCGCCGCCGCGCTGGCCCTGGGCGAGCGTCCGCCGATCGACGTCACCCCCTACGCACCCGGTTGAATCGGACTATCGGCACCCTGACCGCCAAGGTGGACAAGCAACGACGTAACATCAAATACCTCCCCACCGTGACGTCGTGGGGAGGTATTTGATGTTACGTCGTTGCTTGTCCACCTTGGCGG
>NZ_SSXE01000378.1 GCF_021699195.1 Nonomuraea sp. MG754425
GCCACGGCCAACCCGGCCCCCACCGCGGCCAGGAAGGCGCAGCCGCACGCCGAACGCATCCCCCGGGGCATCACCACCACGAAGACGCCCCCCGGCACGGCCACGCCCAAGCCCACCAGGACGTCCAAGGACCGGATCGACGGCTTCAACACGCTGGACGACTCCGCGATCGCCGCGCAGCGCGACGACACGGTGCGGGTGGTGGCGGGCCTGGCGTCCCGGGTCGTCTCCCTGACCAACTCCGCCAGGGTCCGGCGCGGCTGCGGACCGCTGCGGGTGGACTCCGCGCTCACCCGCTCGGCCCGTACGCACTCGCTGGAGATGGCCCGTACGGGACGGCTGTCGCACAACTCCCCCGACGGCGCGTCGCCCTGGGACCGGATGGAGCGCGCCGGATACCGCTGGGGCGCCGCCGAGAACATCGGCGCCGGCTACGACACCGCCGAGCAGGCGGTGCAGGGCTGGATGGACAGCCGCGACCACCGCAAGAACATCCTGGACTGCGGCCTGAAGGCCATCGGCGTCGGCGTCGCCTCGGGGCCCGGCGGACCATGGTGGACCCAAGACTTCGGAACCCAATGACTAACATCACGGTAATGTCGCCGCATGGTTTCCAACGGCAGTGGGGAACGTGAGAACGGCACGGGCAACGCCCCCTACGGGATGAACGGCGGTCCGCGGCGTCCGGGTGGCGCCCCCGCGGGCGGCGACTCCGGCAGTTTCTTCACCAGCGGCGTTCCGGCGAACGGCGGCCCCTCGGGCGGCCCTTCCGGCAACGGTTCGAGCGACCCCTTCAGCGCCGGTGCGGGCGACCCCTTCGGCAGCGGGCCCGGCGGGCTGGGCGGCCCCTCCGGCGGCTTCTTCACCAGCGGCGGCCCCTCGGGCGGCGGACGCCCGAACACCGACACGGGCGGTTTCCCCGCCGCAGGCGGCCCCTCGAACAGCGACACCGGCGGCTTCTTCGCCGACGGCGGACGCCCGAACGGCGACACCGGCGGTTTCCCCGCCGCGAGCAGCCCGTCGAACAGCGACACCGGGGGTTTCTTCGCCAACGGCGGACCCTCGAACGGCGACTCCGGCGCCTTCTTCGCCGGCGGCGGCCCCTCGGGCGGCGGACGCCCCAACAGCGACACCGGCGGCTTCTTCACCGGCGGCGCTCCCGGCGGTGGCGGGCCCGGCGGTGGACCGGGCGGTGGGCCTAGTGGACCGGGCGGACCGGGTGGGCCAGGCGGCGGTCCGGGTGGCGGGCCCCCGAACGGCCCGCAGCAGGGCGGTCCGGCCGGCCGCGACCCCTTCGGTCGTGACCCCTTCGGCGGCGGCCCCTTCGGGGGCGGCCCGCACGACCCCGCTCCCGGCCCCGGCGGCCCCGGCGCTCAGGGTCCCGGCAGGCCCGGCGCCCAAGGTCCCGGCGGCCCAGGCGCTCAAGGTCCCGGCGCCCAAGGTCCCGGAGCAGCCCCCGACGAGCCCGGATCCGGCCGGCGCAAGCCCGGCCGCCGCGGCAAGCGCGCCGCCCCCGAGCCCGACGGCGGGTTCGACGACCACGCGCCGGGCGCCTTCGGCGCGGACGGCCTCGACGACGACATCCCCGGCGCCCCCAAGTCCCGCCGCGCCCGCAAGGACCGCCGGGCGGGCGACGCCGACCAGGGCGACGGGAACGCCGCCACCCAGCGGGCACCACAGAGCAAGGTCGGCTGGAGCCCGTACGACGAGGGTCAGCGCTCGCGCGGCCCGCTGTGGGCCTCGATCGGCGGCGTGCTGGTGCTGGGCCTGCTCGGCGGCGGCCTCTACCTGATGTGGAACGCCGAGCCCTCGTCCACGGCCCAGACCGCGTCCACCCGCCCGACCTCGGCCCCGCTGCCGTCGGCCCCGCCCGGCAAGTACGGCTTCGCCGCCGACCGCAAGACCGACCCCGACGCGATCTCGGTCAAGGAGATCTTCGGCGCGCGGAAGAAGATCACCGTCTCGAAGCGCGGCTACGAGATGACGATCACCAGCAAGGAAAAGAAGTGCGCCGACGGCGCCCTGGGCGACGGCCTCCAGAAGGCGCTCAAGTCCGCCAGGTGCACCCAGTTCCTGCGGGCCAGCTTCCGCGACAAGGACGGCACGGTGATCGGCACGATCGGCGTGGCCAACCTCAGCTCCAGCGGCCAGGCGAGCAAGGTGGCCAAGGCCGGCGACAAGGAGAACTACGTCAAGCCGCTGGCGGGCAAGGACGGCGTCACGAAGTTCCTCGGCTCCGGCAGCGGCGGCGCGAAGATCGCCACGTACGGGCACTATGCGATCTTGGTCTGGTTCCAGAACAAGGACGGCACGAAGCCCGACTCGAAGGCGTCGAAGCGGATCACCGAGGCCATCAACGACCTCACCAAGGCCACCGTGTTCCAGGCCCTGGACCACCGGACGCTCACCGGCAACGCCATGAGCTGAACGGGCTTTGCGGGACATATGCGCCTGTAGGAGGCTCGTGATGCGTCTGGGAACGCCCATACCGACATAACGATCTCGCTACTCTCGCTAGGCTCCAGCTATGCGTGGCCAGGAACCCGGGTCTGAGCACGATCGTAGGGAGGCCGACCGCTCGGCCGCCCCCGCGGCGCCACCGCCGAGCTTCGGCCAGACCGACGGGCTAGACGTTCCAGTGGCGTTCGATCCATCCGGCGAGGCGGCGGATGGTGAGACGCGCCTCGACCCACCCGTCTTCCGAGGACCGCCGTCCGTACCACCTGGGGCGGAGACGTCGCCCGGCGCCCAGTCATGGGAGGTGCCGGGCGACGAGGCCGCCCCCTACGACTGGTACTCCGATCCCACCCACCACCAACCGGCCGCGCCCTCCGCCCACGGCCCCTTCGGCGCGCCTCCCGGC
>NZ_SSXE01000379.1 GCF_021699195.1 Nonomuraea sp. MG754425
GGGTGGGAGGCCGGGTTCGGGGTGGTGGTCGCGCCGTTCGTGCGGGCCGCCGTCGATCGGCTGACGGCGGCGGCCGAGGCGGAAGGGCTCGGCGGGCAACTCGTCGGGCTCGCCGCGCGGGTGCTCGTCCTGGAGCTGAACGTGCAGCGCGTACGGGGCGAACTGCGCGGCGGGACGCCACAGGAGCGCTTCGGCTCGTTCGTGGCACGTTTCGCCACCCGCAACGGGCTCACGGACCTGCTGTCGGAGTACGTGGTGCTGGCCCGGCTGCTCGCCCGGTCGAGCGAACTGGCCGTCGAGTCCCGCCTGGAGTTCCTGCGCCGGCTCGGCCGCGACCGGGACGAGATCGTGCGGCTGATGTTCGGCGGGACCGATCCCGGCAGGGTCGTCGAGGTCGTCACGGGGGCCGGGGACCACCATCGGGAGGGACGCTCCGTCGGGCTGCTGCGGTTCGCGGACGGGCGGCGGCTGGTCTACAAACCCCGGCCGGTGGCCGTGCACGCGCACTTCGACCGGGCACTGCGGTGGCTGAACGCGCGGGTGCCGGGGCTCGGCCTGCGCGGCCTCGCTGTGCTCGACCGTACGGGCTACGGGTGGGTGGAGCACGTCGCGCCCGGCCCGTGTGCGGACGTGGCGGGCGTGCGGCGCTGCTACCGGCGGCAGGGCGCGCTCCTGGCGCTGCTCCACACCCTGGACGGCGTCGATCTGCACTACGAGAACCTCGTCGCCGCCGGGGACCAGCCGGTGCCGGTGGACCTGGAGACACTGTTCCATCCCCGCCTGCGCGGCCCCGCCGGGGACGACCCCGCCGATGCGGCCCTGGACGCGTCCGTCGCCCGGGTGGGACTGCTGCCCGCCGTGGTGCCCGCCGTGGTGCCCGGCGAGCGCGGCGGCGTCCTGGACCTGAGCGGCATGGGCGGGGACGCGGGCCAGCCGTTCGAGGTCGCGGGCTGGGCCGGAGCGGGCGGTGACGAGATGCGCCTGACCCGCGCGCGGGCGTCCCTCCCCGGCAGCGGCAACCGGCCGGGTGCCGTGGCCGCGCCCGAGGCGGATCCGGCCGACTTCGCCGAGGAGGTCGTCGCGGGCTTCACCCAGGCGTACGAGGCGATCGCGGCGGGACGCGGCGACCTGCTGGCCGGCGGCGTGCTGGCGGCCTTCGCCGACGACGAGATCCGCGTGGTGGCCCGGCCGACGCGCACGTACGGGATCCTGCTGCGGGAGTCCACCCACCCGGACGCGATGCGGGACGCCCTGGACCGCGACCGGGTCCTCGACTCCCTCTGGGCCGCCTCGGCGGCGGACCCGGCCCGCCGGCTCCTGGTTCCGGCCGAGACCGCCGACCTGTGGGACGGGGACATCCCCCTGTTCGCCGGCCGGCCCGGCGCGCGCGAGGTGTGGACGAGCCGGGGCGCGCGGATCGCCGGCGTCCTCGACGGTGAGAGCTTTCCCTCCGTCGTCGCGAACCTGCGCGCGATGAACGAACGGGACCTGGCCCAGCAGAACTGGATCATCCACGCCTCCCTGGCCACCCGCCCCTCCACCCTCGGCACGACCTCGCCCACCCACACCCGTCCCGCAGCCCGGCGGGCGGGGTCGCCCGCGCAGGAGCCCGGCTCGGGGATCGCGGTGCACGTCGAGCGGATGGTGGCGGCGGCCAGGGAGATCGCCGGCCGGATCGCCGCGCACGCTCACCACGGCCCGCGAACGGTCAACTGGCTCGGCCTGGAGCCGGTGGGCGAGACCCGCTGGACGGTCGGGCCGCTGAAGAACGACCTCTACGGCGGCCTGCCGGGGGTCGCGCTCTTCCTCGGCCAGGTCGCCGGGGTGACCGGCGAGCAGCGTTACGCGGACCTGGCCCGCCGGGCGATGGCGTGGGTGCCCGCGTTCGCCGAGCACCTGACCGGACGCCCGGGGCCGCTCCCGTCCGGCCGCGCCGGGACGCCGGGATGCGGCGCGTTCAGCGGCACCGCCGGGCTGGTCTACGCCCTCACCCACCTGGCCCGCGACCTCGACGCCCCGGACCTGCTCGACCACGTCGGACCCCTGATCGGCGTCCTGATGGAGGAGGTCGCCGCCGACGAGGTGCTCGACGTCGTCGGCGGCGCGGCGGGCTGCCTCGCCGTGCTGCTCGCCGTGCACGACGCGACCGGCCTGCCGCTCGCGCTGCGCGGGGCGCGGGCCTGCGCCGACCGCCTCGTGGCGACCGCGCGGCCCCAGCGGGCGGGGGTGGCCTGGCCCGGCGCTCTGTCGGTGGTCCCGCTGACCGGGTTCTCGCACGGGACGTCCGGGATCGGCTGGGCGCTCCTGCGTTTCGCCGCCGCAACGGGCGAGCACCGGTACGCCAAGACCGGCCTGGCCGCTTTCGCCTACGAACGTGCCCTCTTCGACCCCCTGATCGGCAACTGGCCGGACTTCCGCGACCGTCCGGACGCGCGGGCCGCAGCCGGGGACCGCCCGCCGCCCATGCAGGCGTGGTGTCACGGCGCTCCCGGCATCGGCCTGGCCCGCGCCGACCTGCTCCACGAGCACCCCTGCCTGGCGCACGACCTGGACGTCGCGCTCGCCTCGTTCCTCGCGGCACCGCCCGGCGGCACCGGCCACAGCCTGTGCCACGGGGAGCTGGGCAACCTCCTGTTCCTCGCCGCGTCCGTCGCCGCCGGGCGGGACGACCTCGCCCCCGTCCTCGGCCACCGCGCCGGAGCGCTGCTCGACGAGCTCGCCGCAGGTCCACGCTGCGGGACCCCGGCCGGTGTGCCCACCCCTGGCCTGATGGCGGGGCTGGCGGGCATCGGGCACGGCCTGCTGCGACTCGCCCGCCCCGACCGGGTGCCC
>NZ_SSXE01000380.1 GCF_021699195.1 Nonomuraea sp. MG754425
TGCTTGAACAACGCCGAGATCGACCGGCGAAACCGCGCCTGCGACGACGGCGACTGCCCACCGCCCCGCCCCCCACCAGCCGCACGCGCCGAACCGGGGGAGGAGCGGCCATCCGGCTTACGCGCGAACGCCAGCAGGAGCGCATCCACATCCGCGCCCGTCAGATCATCGAGCACCACCCGCTCACCGGCCAGCTCCACCAGGCACGCCACATCCCGCGCGTACACCTCCGCCGTCGACGGCGACAACGCCCCCGTCAACGTCCGGGCCCGCACCAACTCCACATACCGGTCCGCCGCCTCCGCCACCGTCACCCGGTCGAGCTCCGCAGGCCGCACCCGCCGCACCCCTTTTTCCCGTCGACACAACCGATCCAGGAACGACGGTAGCGGCCCGCACCGACAACCGGCAGCCGGACTCAGATGTCGCGGAAGGTCTCGATCCGCGCCCCCAGCGCGTTCAACCGCTCGGCCAGATCCTCATACCCCCGGTTGATCACATACACGTTCCGCAGCACCGACGTACCCTCGGCCGCCATCATCGCCAGCAGCACCACCACCGCCGGCCGCAACGCCGGCGGGCACATCATCTCCGCGCTCCGCCACCGCGTCGGACCCTCCACCAGCACCCGATGCGGATCCAGCAGCTTCACCGACGCCCCCAGCCGGGTCAGCTCCGTCAGATAGATCGCCCGATTGTCGTACACCCAGTCATGGATCAGCGTCGAACCCTGCGCCGCCGCCGCGATCGCCGCGAAGAACGGCACATTGTCGATGTTCAGCCCCGGGAACGGCATCGGATGGATCTTGTCGATGGGGGAGACGAGCTTCGACGGCCGCACCGTCAGATCCACCAGCCGCGTACGACCGTTGGCCGCCGGATACTCCCGCCCCCGATCATGATCCAGCCCCATCTCCTCCAGCACCGCCAGCTCGATCTCCAGGAACTCCACCGGCACCCGGCAGATCGTCAGCTCCGACGACGTCACCACCGCCGCAGCCAGCAGACTCATCGCCTCCACCGGATCCTCCGACGGCGAATAATCCACATCCCGCTCGATCGACGGCACCCCGTGCACCGTCAGCGTCGTCGTCCCGACACCCTCCACCCGCACCCCGAGCTCCTCCAGGAAGAAGCACAGGTCCTGCACCATGTAATTGGAGGAGGCGTTACGGATCACCGTCACCCCGTCATGCCGCGCCGCCGCCAGCAACGCGTTCTCCGTCACCGTGTCACCCCGCTCGGTCAGCACGATCGGCCGCGACGGAGACACCGACCGATCCACCCGCGCATGGTAGAAACCCCCGGTCGCGGTGATGTCCAGCCCGAACGGCCGCAACGCCGACATGTGCGGCTGCACCGTACGCGTACCCAGATCACAACCCCCCGCATACGGGATCTGGAACTGCTCCGTCCGATGCATCAACGGCCCCAGGAACATGATCACGCTCCTGGTGCGACGGGCCGCCTCGGTGTCCATCGCCTCCAGCTCCAGCCGCGCCGGAGGCACGATCTCCAGATCGCTGCCCTCGTTGATCCACCGCGCCCGCACCCCGATCGAGGCCAGCACCTCCAGGATCCGGTACACCTCCTCGATCCGCGCCACCTTCCGCAAGATGGTGCGGCCCGAGTTCAGCAACGACGCGCACAACAGCGCCACACACGCGTTCTTCGACGTCTTGACGTCGATGCTGCCGGAAAGCCGGCGGCCACCCACCACCCGCAGATGCATCGGCCCCGCATAACCGAGCGAGACGATCTCACTGTCGAGCGCCTCACCGATCCGGGCGATCATCTCAAGACTGATGTTCTGGTTTCCGCGCTCGATGCGGTTGACCGCACTCTGACTCGTCGCCAGCGCGTCGGCAAGCTGCAGTTGAGTCCACCCGCGATGCTGACGCGCATCCCGGATCAGCCGACCGATCCGCACAAGATAATCATCTGCCACACGGCCACCATATCTCACATATGAGATGCACCCGCGACCGAGGGTCCCGGCGCGCCGGACAACTCCCGATGACCCGCCAGATGCTCCGGCGTCGCCACCACCTTCGCCTTGTGCACGAACTCCCGCCGCGCCTGCCGGAACCCACTACGATCATCGAACATGTCCCGGCTCATCTCCGCCAGCTCCTCGGCCCGGTAGGCGTCCAACGGCTTACGCCGCTCATCCACCTGACGCACCTGCCGCCTGCCCGCCAGCAGCCGATCGTAACCCGGATCCGCCGCCAGCCGCTCGGCGTACTCCAGCACCCGGCGCTCGAAATCCAGCCGCGACCCCGGCAACGCCTTGTCCGCCAGCCCGCACTCCACCGCCTGCGCCGCCCCGACCGGCAACGCCTGCTCCGTCAACCGCCGCGCATGCTCCGCACCCACCCGCCGCGGCAGCACATACGTCCAGTACTCACTGCCGAACAACCCCATCGTCCGATAATGCGGATTCAACACCACCGACTCCCGCACGATCACCCGATCCGCACCCAGCCCCATCATCACCCCGCCCGCACCCGCGTTCCCCCCGATCGACGTCACCACCAACTGACTCCCGCACCCCACGATCTCCCGGCACACCGCATTGATCGCGTTGATGTTCATCCACGCCTCCAGCTCCGGATGACGCGCCGCCTCGATCACGTTCAGATGAATGCCGTTGGAGAACACCTCACCACCCCGCACCACCAGCACCCGCGTGTCCTGCGCCACCGCGTACCGCAACGCCGAAGCCAGCCGCCGGCACTGCTCCGTCGACATCGCCCCGTTGTAGAAGTCGAAACTCACCACCCCCACCCCATCACTGCGGTCATAGGTGATCTCGCTG
>NZ_SSXE01000039.1 GCF_021699195.1 Nonomuraea sp. MG754425
AGCACGCCGCGCCCCGCCTCCCCTCGCCCCCGGTCACCACGCACCCGAGCAGGTCGAACGCGCCGCTCCCGTACGGGTTCCAGCCCGGCTCGGGCGGGACGTCCCCGCCGAAGGAGCCCGGGTCGTTGTTCATGGTCGGAACGTCGCTGAGGTACCGGCCCGCGAAGGTGATGCGGGGGAGTTCGAGATAGCTCATCGTCGCCGTCCTCCTGAACGCACCGGTGCGGCCGTGACCCGGTGACGCCCGCGCGAGCAATCACAAACTGTAGCCACGGGAAGACCGTCTGTCAGGAGATGCCGGACCGCGGCTACATCCTGGTCCGCGCGTACGCCTGCAACGCGTCGCGGACGAACCTCGCCCCCGCGGCGTCGTCGTACATGGCGGCGAAGCGGGGGTCGTCGACGAACATGTCCCCGATGCCGGTCACCATCTCGATCGAGCGCTCCCGGTCGCCCTCGGCCGTGGGGGTGCCCGGGATCCGGCTCAGCCACCGGACGTGCCGGGCGGCCAGCGACTGAGCGTGTTCCGACGTCGGCGATTCCCCGGCCTTCGCCGCGGCGATCCATGCGGCGACGAGGTCGTCGGTGTCCCGCTTCCAGGCCCGCTGCTGGTCGAGGCTCTTGCCGTGCCACCAGTCGTTGCTCACCTGGAACGCGTGCTCGCCCCAGCGGGAGATCACCTCGTCCTTGTAGTGGTCGTTGAACCCGGCCAGCATGACGTCCATGCGCGGTTCCACCCCCGACCGCAGGGCCTCGAGCGTGTGACGTACGGACCGGAGCTGCCGGTCGATGCGGGCCCGTTCCGCTTCCAGGGCGGCGATGTGGGCGCGGAGCCCGTCGAGCGCGTCCACCTCGTCGGCCAGGACCCCGGCGATGGCCGGCAGGCCCATGCCGAGCCGGCGCATGAGCAGGATCCGCTGCAGCCGGGCGACCGCGGCGGCGTCGTAGTAGCGGTACCCGTTCGCGCCGATCCGGGACGGGGCCAGGAGCCCGACGCGGTCGTAGTGCCGCAGGGTGCGGCTGGTGATGCCGGCCCGCGCCGCGAGTTCCTGGATCGTCCACTCCATCGTTCCAGTGTCACCCGTGGCGCAGCGTGGTTGCGATGATCTCGGAGGCGTCGGCGTGCAGGGCCTGCGCCGCGGTCTGCCCGGTCGCCGCCAGGTAGGTGTCGACCAGCCGGTTGCCCGCGGCGTATCCCGCGCCCATCGGCAGTCCCACCGGGGTGAGGCCGAAGCGCTCGGCGCTGGGGTCGCCGTGCACCCAGGCGGTGAAGTTCTGCATGCCGGTCACGTCGAGCCCGGTGAGCACCTTGTTGAAGACCTCGTCGTCGTGCAGGTGCGGGACGCCGATGCGGGCGGGGCCGAGCTCGTCGCCGTAGAGCTGACGGGCGAAGGCGTCGGCCAGGCCCTCGCCGACGATGTGCTCGCCGACCGTGACGGTCATCGGGTCCCACACCACCCCGCCCGGACTCCACCGCAGGTTGTGGTGCAGTTCGTGGACGGCGGTGGCCTCCAGCCGCGCCACGTTCTCGGGGAAGGGCCAGAACGTGATGGCGATGTTGCCCGAGATGCCGCCGAACCCGGTCAATCCTTTGCAGGGACCCATGAAGTGTTCGTCACCCGGATCGCCGAGGACGAACAGCACGGTGATGTCCGGGGCCTCCAGCCCCGGCGTGGCCTCCAGCAGGACGGCGAGAGCGTCGTCGAGCGCGCGTTCCATCCGCTCCCAGGCCCCGGCCGCGGCCAGGGTGTCCAGCGCGTCGAGGCACCGCTCCTCGTCGCGGTCGATGGGGAAACCGGACGTCGCGAGGTGTGCGGCGACCAGGTCGATCTCGCCGGGGTTGTAGCGGTACATGCCCTTGTTGGGCTCCAGCATCGAGTGCAGCAGCCCGGCGCGGTCGGCGATCGGGGCCAGCAGGATCCGCCGCATGGCGGAGTAGGTGTCGAGAACGGTGATCGGCATGGCCCCGATGCTAGAAGTTGACGCAGCGTCAAGGTCAACCCAGCCGGTGCCGGTCGCGATGTGAATAACGAGTTTCCTCATCGCCACTCTTTGCGTACGCTCTACAACGCAAAGTAATCGTCAATCTCGGGTCCAGGAGGGGCAATGTTCAAGACCGTGCGCGTCGCAGCCGTCGTGGCCGGGTCCGTCGCGTTGATGTCGCTGGGGTTCGCCGCCCCCGCGTCGGCGGCGACCGTGCTCAGGTGCGACACCTTCGTCCACAACAACGACAACTACGTGGGCATCGCGTTCTGCAGCAACCCCACGGGCCAGACGTGGCGCTTCCGCGCCGTGATCACCTGCGGCTGGGCCCCCGACGTCGTCGGCGAGTGGGTCACGCTCCAGCCGGGCGGCACGGGGCAGTCGCAGGGCTCCTGCGGGCGTCTCGGCACCGGCGTCGGCGCCGTGGGCGTCGACGAGCGCGTGGCCTGAGCCTGCGGGAGGCGGGCGCCGCCGGTGGGAGGCGGTGCCCGCGTCCGTCGAGGGTGTGCCGGTCAGCTTCGTGGGGTGGCCCGCGCGGGCGGCGGTACGGTCGTCCGCGCCGCGGCGGCGTGCAGCATGCGGGGGACGAGCCTGCGGTGCACGGCCGAGAGCGGGGGCCAGATCACCGCGCCCACGCGCCGGTCGTAGTGGAGCAGGGTGCTCAGGGCGACGTGCCCGCCGGTCACCTGCACGACCAGGTTGCCCGACAGGAACCAGGAGGCGGCCTCCAGCCTGATCCAGTCCGGGCCGCGGGCGGTGACAGCGTGGGGACGATACGCACGCAGCGCGACACGTGGGTCGAAGAAGGGTTGACGGCGCTGGCCGCGGGCGGCCCGGACGCCGTTCGCGTCGAAGCCCTGGCCAAGCGGCTCGGCGTCACCAAGGGCGGCTTCTACGGCTACTTCGCCGACCGCGAGGCGCTGCTGGCGGCGATGCTGGACGCCTGGGAGCGGGAGAGCGTCGACGAGGTGATCGACCGCGTCGAGCGCGAGGGCGGCGACCCGCCTGCCAGGGCCCAGCGCGCGGGCCTGCTCACCTTCTCCGACGACCGGCTGCTGCCCATCGACCTCGCGATCCGCGACTGGGCCAGGCGTGACGAGGCGGTCGCCGCGCGGCTCAGACGGGTGGACAACCGGCGCATGGACCTGCTGCGGGAGATGATCTCCACGTTCTGCTCCGACGCCGACGAGATCGAGGCCCGCAGCACGCTGGCCTTCTGCCTGGCGATCGGCCGGCACTTCCTGGCCGCCGACCACGGCGGACGCAGCCGGATCGAGGTGCTGACCCACGCCGCCGACCTGGTGTTCGACCGTCCCCGGTGAGAACCGCGGCCCTGCGGGAAGCGGCCGGATCGCGGGTGTCCCCAGTTGTCTGAAAATCACCCCGCGCTCTCGATGAATCTACAATGTAAAGGCGCCCGGTGCGGTCGATGAGCCGTCAGGTCCCCGCCCCGTCGCCGAGCCCATGGGTGAAGCGCGCGATGAGGAGGGCGAACCTGCGGCCCTGGGCCTCGCGGGGGAGCCGGCCGCCGCGCGTCAGCGTCACCAGGCCGTGCAGGGCCGCCCAGTAGGTCTCGGTCAGCAGCCCGAGATCGGCGCCGTACGCGTGCGGGGCGACGGCCTCGGCGAGTTCGTTGAACCCGGCGTGCAGTACGGCCGGCGCCTCGGGCGTGGCGAAGGGCAGGTTGACGTTCTGGCGGAACATGGCGTCGTAGAGGGCCGGTCGCCGCTCGCCGAACGCCAGGTAGGCGCTGCCGACCTGGGCGAGGGCGTGAGCGGGAGTCGGCGCCGCGGCCCTGGCCGCACGTAGGTCGTCGCCCAGTTCGGTGAAGCCTTCGAGGGCGACGGCGGTCATGATGGCGTCCTTGCCCTTGAAGTGGCTGTAGAGGACGGGCTGGCTGTACTCGACCCGATCGGCCAGCCGGCGGGTGGTCACCGCCTCCCAGCCTTCGGCCTCGGCCAGTTCGCGGGCCGCGGTGATGATGAGCTGCTCTCGCTGCACGCGTTCGCGTTCCTTGCGCTTCTCCGTGGACATGCTCACAAATCTAGCACCGCTAGCGTTCCTGTCGATGACCTGCTAGCGTCATTCTCGTTCCTAGCAGCGCTAGATATTTTGTGAGGTCCCCCATGTTCACCGCCATCGCCTACGGTCTCGCCATCGCCCTCAACCTGCTGTGCCTGCTCATCGGAGCCCGTTTCCTGTTCCAGCCCGTCGCCGCCGCCGCGGGCTACGGCGTCCCGGCCGGCACGGATCGCGCCTACCTGACGATCAAGGGCATGCGTGACGGCACCTACGGCGTGGCCGGACTGGCACTGCTGGCCTTCGCCGGACCCCACCCCGCGGCCTGGCTCATGCTGGTCGCCGCCGTGCTCCCGCTCGGCGACACCCTGATCGTGCTGCGCAACGGCGGCACCAGGGCGACCGCGTTCGGCGTCCACTTCGCCACCGCCGTGCTCGTCCTGATCAGCGCCGCCCTGCTGTTCGCCGTCTGAGCGCGCCGGGCCGATCACCCGCTGCGCGCGGGCGGACTCGCCTGGTCGGCCCAGCGGCGCAGGCGGCGCGAGGCCGTCTCCAGATCCGCCGCCGCGGACGCGCACGCGCCGACGTGGTACTCCACCGACGCCCGCAGCCAGGCCGGCGCCGCGCCACCCGCCTCCAGAGCCGCCTCGACGGCGCGCAGGCGTTCGGCGCAGGCGGCGAGCGCGCAGGCGTCCGCGTGCAGGGTATCGGCGTGGGCACTGATCGCCGTGACGTCGGCTGACATGGCTCCCTCTCAGGCGAGCGGCACCGGGACGGCGTTGTCCCGGCGGGTCTGGCGGATGCCGGCCGACAGGCACAGCAGCGGGCGGGCGCCGTCGAGCCCCAGCTCCCTGAGCCGGACGGCCAGCCGATGGTGGGGGTGCTGCTCGACGCTCAACCGCATGCGGGGCGCGAGGTGCAGCCGGGCCTGCCCGCGGGTCCGTACGCAGGAGCGCAGCGCGCCACCCGCCTCGCACGTGTAGCCGACGAGGTCGGGATCGCGCACCGGCAGCCCCGGACCGAGCCGCCCGCGCAGGGTGAGCACCTGACCGGCGCTGACGTGCGCGGAACGGGCGCCGAGCAGGACGTGCGCCGCCGTCATGACCGTCTGGCCGCCCCACAGCCGCGGGGCGAGGGCGCGCACGAGGGCGGAGTCCACGGCGGAGCCGACCAGGAGGGTGCCCGAGCGGCGACGGTCCGCCGGGCGCAGCAGGTCGGGCCAGACGGACAGCGGGTGCGGTCGCGACGGGCCGGGCACGACGATGCCGGCCTGCACCTCCCGGTAGCCGCCCACACTGGTGTGCCGGTTCCAGGCGGCGTGCACGGCGACCAGGGCCCGGCCGCGCACGCCTACGGCGGGGCCGAGCCCCGTGCCCTCCACCAGGCGGGCGGCGGCCTCGAAATCGGCCGCGAAGTACGCCGTCAGCGCGCTGCCGTCGTGACACCTGATCGGCAGCTCGACCGCTCTGCCGGGACCGTCGACCGGGTGGGTCGGCACGGTGAGGAAGGGAAACCCCTCCGGGGCCGCCGGACGGTCGGACAGCAGGTACGCCTGCGAGCGCAGGACCGGCCCGCGGAAGGCCGTCAGCCGCGCGTCGATGTGGGCGCGGGCCTCGGGCAGGTCGTCGGACAGGTTCGCCAGGTAGTGCTCGACGCTGTGGCACAGCGGGAACAGGTGGGTGGGGTCGGTGTAGTCGACCACGTACCAGCCGGGGTGCAGGTCGAAGACGGTGCCCGCGCCCTGCCCGTCGAGGGTGGGGATGAGGTCGTGCTGGTTGGTGACGCTGGCCACCCAGGTGCGGGGGTCGGCCGTCCGCTTGAAGTCGACGGGCGCGCCCACGGCGACGACGTGGGTCAGCGTGTGCCGCGCGCAGAACGCCGGGTCCTGCGCCAGGTTCATGATCGCCGCACCGCCCGCGCTGTGCCCGATCAGCGCCACCTCGGCCCCCTGCGGCAGCCCGTAGTCGGCGACGGCCTTGGCCAGCGCGCGGCTGTAGGGGCTGCTGGCCAGCACGGCGCTGCTGAACGCGCCGAGCAGGTCCTGGGGGGAGTCGAGGTCGGGACGTCCGCCGCGCATCCCCGGCGCCTGGACGACGTGCCGGACCACTCCGTCGGGCCCCCGGACGCTCTGGATGAGGACGCGCCCGCCGGTGCCGATGGCGGCGATGTTGCCCAGGAAGCCGAGCAGCGACCCGCGCCTGCACAGCAGCCCCGATTCGGCCACGGTCAGCTCGACGCGGCGCGCGGCCCCCTCGCCGGAGTCGAGCGCGGCGATGGCCCGGTTGCTCATGCCGGTGATCGGGTCGGCGGTCGCGAAGCCCTTGCCGGTCGCGATGAGCCAGGCCGTGGCGTCGTTGAGCGGGTTCTCGTCGAGCAGCGCGCGCAGCGCGAGCACCTCGCCGAAGACCGGGGCGAGCTGGCTGAGCGCGCGTACCGCGCCGCGGTCCTTGAGCAGGGCGCGCAGGGCGCGGACGGCCTCCAGGTCGCGGTCGGCCGCGGCCGCGTCGATCAGCCGGGTGAGCATCGGGTCGGCGGCCAGCTCCGGATGGCTGAGCGCGACGGCGGCCACCCGTAGGCGCAGCGAGGTGGCCAGCACGCGGACGGCCAGGCTCTCGGCCCCCATCATGGCCGCGGCCTTGGCGGCCAGCGTGGCCAGCCGGCCGCCGGTGAGGGCGTGCCCGAGTCCGCGGCTGTTCGTGGTGGCGCGCAGCAGCGCGCGGTAGGCGGGGCCGGCCGCCGGCAGGCCGTGCGGCAGGGCGCGCAGCAGCGCGCCGTCGGTGAGCGCGGACGTGGCGCGGGCGGCCACGTCGTGGATGGTGATCGCGATGTCGACCAGTTCGCGGGCCGCGGCGCGCAGCGGCTCGGGGTCTTGATCGTCCGGTTCGCTCACGGCCGGTCCCGCCAGGACATGGTGACCAGGCGCGGGGCCGGGTCCTCGGGGGTGTTGCGGCGCACGATGTCCGACAGCGAGCGGGTGGCCGCGATGATCCGTACGCCCTGCGGGGAGAAGGTGGCGGCGTTGAAGACGCGCGGGGCCAGCAGCGGGTTGGTGAGCGCCTGGGAGAAGGCGTCGATGGCGATGATCTTGGTGAGCAGCGGGGGCAGGATGGCGTCGGGGGAGCCGGGTTCCTCGGCGAACAGCCCGACGTACAGGTCGACGTCGTCCACGTCGCGGTAGAGCTCGCGCAGCGCGCCGGCGACCCGCGGGTCACCGGTGATCTGGCCGAAGTCGCGTACGCGCGGGAAGCGGCAGTGCTCGCGATAGCTGTTGTACGGCGCCAGCCCCAGCACCCGCGAGTCGGCGATGCTGTGCACGTCGATGGGCAGCAGGAGGGGATCGGTGTTGAACAGCCCGATGCGGCCGGCCCGCTGGCGGGAGGCGTCCTCGAACAGCCGCCCGAGGCCGGTGCCGGGCAGCAGCGCGGCGTTCATCAGGGTCTGCGCCATGGGCAGGTCGTGCCCGCCCACCGACAGCCGCGACGGGATCAGGCTGTGCCAGCGGTAGACGAGGTTGAACTCGACGGAGGCCCAGTTCTCCCGCTGCCAGGGCGCGTGGGCCAGCATCGACGACAGGCGCGGGTCGAGGGTGAAGCGGAAGTGGTAGGGGGTGATGTGGTTGATGTACTCCTCGGCCACCAGCTTGATCAGCAGCACGATGAGGATGTTGCGGGCGGTCTGGAACAGCCGCTCGTCGTCCCAGCCCGGGTAGTGCCGGGCCAGCAGCCGGGCCACCCGGTTGTGCTCGCGCAGGAACAGCACGGTCAGCATGGTGAAGCCGATCTGGCCGTTGCCCCGGTCGCTGCCGGTGGCGAAGAGCCGGTCGCGCTGGGCGTCGCTCAGCTCCTCGAAGCGGATGACCCGCAGCGCGGCGAACTCCGGCTTGATCTTGCCGTGCTCGCACAGGTAGGGCGGGAACTCGCCGCCGTTGATGAGCTGGCTCTTGAGCAGCCCGCCGTCGAAGCTGCGCAGCGCGGCGGTGGCGGCCTCGTCGAGGCCGTAGACCGGGTTGAGGTCGATGTGGTGGTTGGAGGAGTTCTTGCGCGGGTCGCGGGGCACGTTGACGTCGCCGCGCAGGAAACCGTCGGTGAACCACTGCGCGAAGTACGCGAACAGCACCGTCGAGCGCGGGCACGGGATCATGCTCTCGCCCCGGGTGAACAGCTCGGCGGCGCTCTCGGGGCTGGGCCGCCGGTCGTCGGCGACCTCGACCGGCGGCAGGTGCCGGCCGCTGTAGCTGCGGTCGGTGAGCGAGGACCACGAGGTGTAGCCCGCCATGGTGCTCAACGGCTCGGGACGCGGCGGCATCTCGCGGACCGCCCGGTCGATCAGCCAGGCGTTGACCCGGCGCCGCAGCGGCCGGCCGGCCTGGACGAGCCGCCAGAACGGCCGGCCCCGGGTCAGGGCCAGGAACCTGAGCCGGTTGGCCAGCCCGTCCGTGGCGACGGTACGGGCACTCGATCGTCTCGCGGCCATCGTTCAGCCCTCCTGTACGCCGGGCCCGAGCCCGAGCGCGAACCTGTCGGGGAAGATCCCGAGGCTGTAGGCGATCGACCCCTCGGGCGGCGGGAGCAGGCGCACGCCGGGGCGCAGCAGCAGGCGGCGTACGGTCTCGGTGATCACCGGCCCGGCCACGTGCACGCCGAGACAGGCGTGATGGCCGGTGCCGAAGAACAGCCGGTGGTGGCGCGGCCGGTCGAGCCGGAACTCCTCGGGCTCGGGCACCACGTCGGCGTCGAACATGGCCGAGGCCGGGGCCGCGAGCACGTACGTGCCCGCCGGGACGAGCGTGGCGCGCGGGGTGCCGGCGGCCACGACGTGGTCCTGCTCGCAGAGGCGGGGGATCAGCTTGAAGAACGGGCTGAACCGCAGCGCCTCCCAGACGTACGGCTCGAAGCGCTCGGGGTCGCCGGCCGCCTCCAGCGCCTCGGCGAGCACCTGCGGGCGCAGCAGGAGCTGCTCGACCGCCTCGGCCATGGCCCCCGGGGCGCTCTCCACGAATCCGAGCGGCATCCCGGCCATGTTGATCACGATGCGGTCGTCGGTCATGCCGATGCCGCCGGGCAGCCGGGAGCCGGCCAGCCGGCCGAAGACGTCGTCGGACGGTACGTCGCCCGCCCGCCGCGCGGCCAGCCGTCCGCGCAGGTAGGCGACCAGTTCGGCGCCCGCCTCGACGGACGCGGCCTGGATCCGCGGATCGGCGAGGGGGTTGGCGAAGCCGTCGGCGACGATGGCCCGCATCCAGCGCGACAGGGTCTGCGGGTCGGGGCCGGGGACGCCGAAGTAGCCGGCGCTCACGCCGAGGGCGACCGGGCGGAACAGCTCCTGGACCGCGTCGATGCGGCCCCGCTGCCCGGCGGCGTCGAGCAGGTCGTCGGCCAGGCGTCCGGCCAGCTCGCGGACCCGGCCGGCGTCTCCCGGCTCGAGCATGACCCGCATCAGGCCCTTCTCCCGCCAGTTCATCGGGGTCGCGTCCCGGCCCAGCATGAAGGGGGCGCCCAGGGCGGCGTCGAGGCGCGGGCCGAAGGAGCGGACCGAGAAGACCTCCTCGTGGGAGAGCACCTCGGCCACGTCGGCGAAGCGGGTCACGACCGTGAAGGCGGGGGTGACGAAGATCGGGCGGTGTGCGCGCAACTCGGCGAACAGGCTCCGCCAGTCTTCCCGCATCCACTGCCTGACCAGGCCGAGCGCCGCCATCGGGTCGCGGGCGAGCGCCTCGTCGTACCTCTGGAGCAGGCCACCCGTGGTCGCCTGATCGACAGAACCCATGCCGCGGCCCTTCCCGACCTGATGATGATCACCTTGTGCACACACAATCTACGAAGGCACGGAGCGCCTTCTCAGGACTACGCAGCGCAGTCTTATGGCTCCTCAAAGTAATCCCATCGTCACCCTCAGGTCAATTGCCTCGGCCTGGGTGCGTCGCCGTTCAATGAGACCGATCACTCCGCTCACGAGGGGGACGCGTGACATCACCCAGCCGGCGGCAGCGCGGGAGCACGGCGGAGACGGTGGCGATCGGCGCCGGCCGCCGTGGCGCCTACCTGGTCGTCCTGGTCATCCTGCCGGTGCTGGCGCTGGCGCTCGCCGTGCCGGCCGCCTGGGGGTGGGGCGTCGGGGTCCGCGACCTGGTCATCGCGGTCGTGATGTACCTGGTGAGCATCTTCGGCATCGCCATCGGCTACCACCGGCTGTTCACCCACCGCGCCTTCAGGTGCAACCGGGTGCTGCGGATCTGTCTCATGTTCGCCGGCGGCATGGCCGTCGAGGGGCCGGTCACGCTGTGGGCGGCCGAGCACCGCAGGCACCACAAGTACGCCGACCGCGAGGGCGACCCGCACTCCCCGTGGCGTTACGGCGACAGCGGCCTGGCGCTGCTGCGCGGCATGCTGCACGCGCACGTCGGCTGGTTCTACACCGCCCGCCTGCGCTCCAGCCGCCGGCACTGGGTGCCGGACCTGCTGGCGGACCCCGACGTGCGGCGCTTCGACGCCGCCTACCCGGCCGTCGTGGCGCTGTCGTTCGCGCTGCCCGCCGTCGCCGGCGGGTTGTGGTCGATGTCGTGGGCGGGCGCGTGGAGCGCGATGTTGTGGGGCGGCCTGGTGCGGTACGCGGTGGTGCACCACGTCACCTGGTCGGTGAACTCGATCGCGCACACCTTCGGCGACCGCCCGTTCCGGACGCGGGACCGCTCGTCCAACGTGTGGTGGGTGGCGATGCTGACGCTCGGCGAGGGCTGGCACAACTGGCACCACGTCGAGCCGACCTGCGCCCGGCACGGGGTGCTGCGCGGCCAGCTCGATCCGAGCGCGCGGCTGATCCGGTGGTTCGAGCAGGCGGGCTGGGCCCACGACGTGCACTGGCCCAGCCCCGGCCGGCTGACCGCCCACAGCACCGGCCCGGCCGGTCAGCAGGGGCCTTAGCGCGCTCTCGGGAGTGTCCGCCGGATGACCTCGTCGTGCCCTGGCCCCGGAGCAGGTGTGGCCCGGAGGATGAGAATCCCGGGGCCGCTGGGTGAGTGCGCCGCCCCCGGGCACGAGGCCGGACGGCGCCACCGACGCTTGCCCCGGTGGCGTCGTCCTCCGGGCGCGCCGGACGTCCGGGTCAGCCGTTGAACGTCACGGTGGCGAACCGGTACCAGGTCTTGCCGTTCTCGTCCCCGTAGTGGGTGCGGCCGGTCATGACCTTCCCGGCCGCCGCCAGCCAACTGTGGCTGCTCTCCTTGTACTCGCCGCTGACGTTCCCGTCGGTCAGCAGCACCTGCCGGCCCTGCCAGTACAGCGCGGCGCTGCGGTAGCGGGTGGGGCCGTTCTCGTCGTCCTGGTGCCAGCGGCCGACGACCACCTGGTTGTCGGGGGCGCTGTAGTCGGACCGGCTCTCCCTCTCGGGCGAGGTCCAGTCTCCGGAGTGCACCTCGACCTGCTGGTCGTCGATCAGGATCCGGCTGCAGGAGTAGGTGGTCCTGGCGTTCTCGTCGCCGTAGTGCGAGCGGCCGGTGAGCACCTGGTTCGGCGGGCAGGTGAACTGGGTGCCCATCGACTCCCACACGGCCTCGGAGTAGACGCGCTCCACCTTGATCGTCACCGCCGCCGAGGCGGGAGCGGCCATGGTGGTCGCCGACAGGGCGGCGGCCACGGCGGCCACGGACAGGGTCTTGACGTACGTTCTCATCGTCTGCGGTTCCTTCTCGAAGTGGGGGTCAGCTCGCGACGGTCACGGTGGCGAACCGGTAGCGGGTCGTGCCGTTCTCGTCGCCGGTGTGCACGCGGCCGGTCATGACCCTGTTCGCGTCGGCCTGCCAGGCGTGGTTGCTCTCGCGGTAGGCGCCGCTGATGTCCCCGCCGGTCAGCAGCACCCGCTGGCCCCGCCAGTAGACGGTGGCGGAGCGGTACCTGGTGTAGCCGTTCTCGTCGCCCTCGTGCCAGCGGCCGGCGACCGCCTCGTTGTCGGGGGCGCTGTAGTCGGACCTGCTCTCCTTCTGGCGGTTGTTCCAGTCGCCCAGGTACACCTGGGCCTGCTCGCCGTCGATGAGGATGAAGCTGCAGTAGTACGTGGTGGGCGCGTTCTCGTCGCCGTAGTGCGAGCGGCCGGTGAGCACCGTGTTCGTGGGGCAGGTGAATGGGTCGATCCACTCGCGCACCATCTCGGCGTGGGCGCGCTCGACCTTGATCGTCACGGCGGCGGCGGACGCGGGCGCGGGTGTCGCCACGGCCAGGGCCGCCAGGGCGGTCAGGGCGGCGGACGCCGCGATGGGTGACGTCTTCTTCCTCATATGCGTGTCTCCTGCGCTGCGGTTTCGGTTACCTCGCGGAGCTTCGCGGAGCCGACTGGTGATCCACTTGTGGCTGGGTTGCGACAGCGGTCCTGGCCGGCCGGAGTGCACGAAGGTGAGTCCAGCGTGGAAGACGATCGCGTATGAATCACAGATGCGGACGCATTGGCCATCTCCGCGAGCGTTCATAGGGTCGACGCATGACGAGAACATTGGTCAGCGGGGCGACCGGCACGGTCGGCCGCCCGCTGGTGACGGCACTTCAGGACGCGGGCGCCGACGTCCGCACGGTGACGAGGGAGCTGACCGACCCGGTCGCGCTGGAGGCGGCCCTCGACGGTGTCGAAGCGGTGTTCCTGCTGTGGCCGTTCGCGTCGGCCGACGGCGCCCGCGAGGTGGTCGAGCTGATCGGGGCGCGGCGGGTGGTCTACCTGTCCTCGGCGGCCGTCCGTCCGCACGAGGCCGAGATCGAACGCCTGATCGCCGCGACCGCCCGGGAGTGGACGGTGCTGCGCCCGCACGCGTTCGCCGCCAACACCCTGCGCTGGGCGGAGCAGGTGCGCGCCGGCGTCGTACGGCAGCCGCGGGGCGAGGCGGTCTTCTCGCCCATCCACGAGCGGGACATCGCCGCCGTCGCCGTGCGCGCGCTGCTCGACGACGGGCACCACGAGGCGGTCCACACGCTGACCGGTCCCCGGCCGCTGACCCAGCGGGAGCAGGCGCAGGTGATCGGCCTCGCCATCGGCCGTCCGGTGCGCTGGGAGGACGAGCCCGAGGAGGAGACCAGGCGGCGGCTGCTCGGGCAGGGCTGGCCCGCCCCGGCCGTGGACGGGATGCTGCGCGACCTGGCCGGACCCGGCCCGTCCAGCACGACCGTGGAGCAGGTCACCGGAGTGCCCGCGAGCACGTTCGAGAGGTGGGCGGGCGAGCACGCGGCGGACTTCCTCGGCACCATGCGGGCCGCCCGCATCCACGAGTACGGCGATCCCTCGGTGATCTCGCTGGACGAGGTGCCGGTGCCGCGGCCCGGACCGGGGGAGGTGCTCATCAGGGTGGCCGCGACGTCGTTCAACCCGTCGGAGGCCGGCCTGCGCACGGGCCTGCTGCGCGGCGTGCTCGACATCACGCTCCCGCACACGCTCGGCGTGGACGTCGCGGGCACCGTGGTCAGCGGGGCGGGCGACCTCGTCCCCGGCGACCGGGTGATCGGGCTCATCGACGGGGCGGCGGCCGAGTACGTGGTGGCGAAGGCGAGCCTGCTGGTCAGGGCGCCGGAGCGGATCCCGCTGGCGGACGCGGCCGCCGTGCCGGTGGCCGGGCTCACCGCCTGGCAGGCGATCTTCGACCATGCCCGCATCGGCCCCGGCAGCCGGGTGCTGATCAACGGGGCCGGCGGCGGCGTCGGGCTGTTCGCCGTGCAACTGGCCAAGCACACGGGCGCGTACGTGGTGGCGACGGCCAGTCCGCGCAGCGCCGCCGCCGTGCGCGCGCTGGGGGCTGACGAGGTCGTGGACTACACCGCCGATCCGCTGCCCGGCGGCAACGACGTGCTGATCAACCTGGTGCCCGGTGTGCCCGCGTCGGTGTCGGAGCTGGCCGGGGCGTTCGTCTCGATCACCGAGCCGATCGAGCATCCGCGCGCCGTCCGGTTCGTGGCCCGCAACGACCCGGGCCAGTTGGCCGAGCTCGTGGCGCTGATCGACAAGGGCGCGGTGGTGGTGGAGACGAGCGTCCGGCCGCTGGAGTCGCTGGCGGACCTGCACCGGGCCGCCGAGCGTGGCGGCCTCCGCGGGAAGGTCATCGTGTCGGTGCAGGCGTGATCACGATCGGGGTCTGACGGGATCGTCCTGATCGCCGTAGGGTGGGCGGTCATGGGCGGACTCGTACTCTTCGACCTGGACAACACGCTCGTGAACCGGCATGACGCGTTCCACCGATGGCTGGCGGAGTTCGCCGGGAGGTGGGGGCTGGGGGAGCGCGACACCGCCTGGACGGCCGTCCTGGACGCCGACGGGATGACGCCGAGGCAGGAGTTCTTCGCCGCGGTGCGGGAGCGGTTCGGGCTCCCCGAACCGGCGGAGGAGCTGCTGGCGGCCTTCCACGAGCGCATGCCCGAGCTGGTCGTCTGCCCGCCCGAGGTGCTGGCCGGGCTGGGCCGGTTGCGGGCGGCCGGCTGGCGGCTGGGGATCGTGACCAACGGGGCCGCCGGCAACCAGGAGGGCAAGATCCGCTGCTCGGGCCTGGCCGCGATGGTGGACGGGTGGGCGATCTCCGGGGCGGAAGGGGTCGCCAAGCCGGATGCCCGCCTGTTCCGGGTCGCCGCCGAGCGTTGCGGCGCGGACCTCGCCGGGGGCGGCTGGATGGTCGGGGACGACCCGGTCAACGACGTCGTGGGCGGGCGGTCGGCCGGGCTGACCACGATCTGGGTCGATCGGCGGGTCGGCCCGTGGCCGGCGGCGGAGCCGAAGCCCGATCGGGTCGTCGCCGACGCGGCCGGGGCGATCGCGGTGCTGCTGGACCGGTAGCCGCACGACCGGCCCGCGAGGGCCCGGCCGCCGTTCGATCACGGCACGGGGCGGAGTATCGGATCGTCCAGGACGAAACGGGCCGCAGCCGCCGCACCGAAGATGCGCTGAAGGCGACGCGGTCGGCATGCTGCTGCTGGTGGCGGGGCACGAGACCACGGCGAACATGATCGCGCTCGGCACGTGGACCCTGCTGCGCCACCCGGAGCAGCTCGAAGCCCTGCGCGCCGACCCCGCCCTGATCGGCAACGCGGTGGAGGAACTGCTGCGTTACCTGTCCATCATCCAGTTCGGCGCGCAACGCGCCGCGCTCGAGGACGTCACCCTCGACGGCACCCCGATCCGGGCCGGGCAGACGCTCGTCATCTCGATCCCGGCGGCCGACCGGGACGCCGCCAGGTTCCCGGATCCGGACGCGCTCAACCTCGCCAGGGACGCCGCCGGGCACCTCGGCTTCGGCCACGGCGTCCACCAGTGCCTGGGCCAGCAACTGGCCAGGATCGAGATGCGGGTCGCCTACGCCGCGCTGTTGCGCAGGTTCCCGGACCTGCGCATGGCCGTACCGGACGAGGAGGTGCCGCTGCGCACGGACATGGCCATCTACGGGGTGCACAGCCTGCCGGTCGCGTTCTAGATCGTCACTCCGGGTATCTGGTAAGTCACATATGGCTTCGGCGGGCCTGGGAGCCCATCGGCCCTGGTGGTACCAACATGTGGGGTCACTGCGGCTGAGGGGGTGGGCGATGCGGCCCGACGTGGGGGAAGCCGGCGGCGGTGTCGGGCTCGGCCGGGCCGTGCCCGAGCTCCAGGCCGGGCGAGGGGTGCTGCACGGCGCGTTCGCGGTGCTGGAGGAGCTGGCCAAGCGCGAGGAGGCGGGCCTGACGCAGCTCGCCCTGGCCACCGGCCTGCCCAAGGCGACCACTCACCGGTTGTTGTGCCGGCTCGCCGACCTGGGCTTGGTGCACCGCGAGGACGGCGGGCGCTACCGGATGGGGGTGCGGGCGTTCCGCTGGGGCCAGCGCTGGGCGCCCGCCCAGGTGCTGGGCACGGCCGCCGCGCGACCGCTGCGCCGGCTGGCCGCCGCCGGATGCAGCACGGTCATCGCGGTCCGGGACCGCGCGGACGTCATCGTCGTGGCGGGGATCACCGACCCGGGCGTGGACGAGGTCTTCCAGATGCGTCCGGGCATCGTGCTGCCGGCGGCCAGCGCCGCCGAGGTCGTGCTCGCGGCATGGGACCCGGCGTCAGACCCGCTGTCGGGCCCGTTCTCGGACCCGGCGTGGGACCCGGCGTCGCTCGTGCGTCCGCGCCCCGGCCGGGGCCTGCCGGAGGGCTGGTCCGCGGCCGAGTGGGCGCGGCGGCTCGGCGACGCCCGCGAGCGGGGGGTGGCCTTCGACTTCGAGGCGGCCCTGCCGCCGCTGGGCTGCGTGGCCGCCCCGGTACGCGCGCCGACCGGAGCCCTGGTGGCCGCGGTCGCCGTCGTCGCGGTCGGCGCCGGCCGGCTGCCCGCGCTGGCCGACGCCGTACGCGTCACCGCGGCGCACATCAGCGCCAACCTGGCCCGCGTGCCAGGAGCGGGCCGGGCACTGAACGCGCTCACCGCGCCGCCCTGAGCACCCCGCCGGGCACGGGGGCCCCGGCGGGTCAGGTGGTGAAGTCGATGACCAGCCTGCCCGGGTGGGCGCGCAGCGGCACGCTGTCGGCGTGGGCGAGCCGCTCGCCCACCGGGATCCGCGACAGGCGGCCGTCCGACGAGACCGGGCCCGGCACGGTCGTGTCGGCCGTGCCCGGGTCGGTGAGGTAGCGCTCCCGCTCCTCCACCAGCAGCCGGTAGTCGCGGCCGACGCTCACCCCGGCCGCGGGGAGCACGCCGGACCAGCGGAAACCGGCCCCCTCCTGGCCGCAGGCCAGCTCGGCCGTGAGCTCGGTGTCCACCCAGTCGAGCTCCTCGCCGCTGGCGAACGGACGCCGCTGCACGGTCGCGGTGACACGATGGCTCGCCGCGACCCCGGCCAGGCCGGGACCGGACCGCGTGCCCAGTTCGGTGGCGGCGGCGGGACCGGCGAGCGTGACGCGCAGCCCGCCGTCCGGCGTCTCCTCGACGGTCAGCGTCCGGCGCGGGACGAGCTGGGCGAACTCGGCCTGCACGACGGCCGACAGCTCCAGCCCGGCCAGCGAGTGCGGCTGGTAGCGGGCCACGGCCAGGCGCAGGAACGGGAAGCAGGCCGACTCCCGCCCGGCCGCGCCGAGATCGACGTCGACGTCGGCGAACCACAACCCCTTGGCCGGGTCGAACGACGGCTCGTAGGCCACGACCGCCGCGACCAGGTCACCGCCCGCCCCGGACTCCGCCAGCCGCAGCCCGGCGGGGGCCGCGACCGGGCCGGGGAAGTGCACCGGGGCCGGCGGGGGCAGCACGGTGGCGTCGGACCAGACGGGGTCGGTGCCCCAGCGGGTCGCCAGATGTCCGGGCAGCGGCCCGGCCCCGGACGCCGCGGGCGGGTCGAGGACGACCGCCAGCAGCTCGTCGTCGCCGGAGGAGAACCACGGCCGGTCCAGGTGGACGCGCACCCCGGCCCCCTCGCGCACCGACACCAGCCGCCGGTTCTCGCGATCGGCCCGCCGGCTCCACCGGAAGGTGGGCAGCAGGTACGAGGGCTTCGGCGGCTCCGGCCGCCGGCCGGCGGGCACCGGCCAGCCCCGCTCCGACGGCCCGGTGCTCGCCTCGCCGACACTGGTGACGAGGCCGGGCTGAGCGGTGATCGACGGGTGGAAGTACTCGCGGAACCGGGTGGTGGCGGTCGGCCGGTAGACGACGTTGCGGTGCAGCGTGTCGCCGAAGTCGTGCCGGAGCGGCGGCCCGGAGTGCGGCAGCCGGACCTCGTCGCGGTCGTGGTGGGCCAGCTCCACCCGGCCGACGTGGGCGTGCTCGGTGAGCCGGCGGGGCGCCGGTTCGGCGACGTCGTCGATCCAGCGCGTCCAGGTGGCGTCGATGTCGACGTGCCCGGTGCTGCGGGGGTGCGCGCGCAGCGTGCCGCGCAGGTCGGCGAAGGTCTGCTCCGGCTCCCGGGCGAAGCGCAGCGCGTCCAGCGCGGGCGCGCGCAGCGGGCGCTCCACGGCGTGCACGAGCCGGAGCTCCGTGTACGGGGTGAGCAGCCAGTTCAGTCCGGCGGCGGTCTCCTCGGCGATCAGCGCCCGCTGGGCGTCGGTCAGGTCGCGCCAGAAATCGGAGTCGAGGAAGCGCCGCCAGACGGGGAAGAGGGCCAGGTCGTCCGGGTCGAGCCGGCAACTGAGCCGGACGGTGGCCATCTCCGCCTTGGGCAGGTACACGGTGAGCCGGCGGGGGATGTCCTGCCAGCGCGGCTCCCCGTCGCCCTCCTCGATGCGCAGCGTGAACGGGGCGGCGTCCGGCCAGGCCGGGTGGAAGCCGTCGTGGAAGGAGACCGGGTAGAGCGGCGGCGCGCCCGGCAGGCCGTACAGCGTGACGCCCCGGGCGAGGACGTCGGGCAGGTACGGCAGGACGAGCTCGGCGGCGGTGTGCACGACGAACTCGCCCCGCTTCAGCCCGGCCCCGCGCGTGACGGGCAGCGCGGTGAGCGGCTCCGGGTCGGCGGCGTCGTGCTTGGCGACGGCGATCTCGTCGAAGAACAGCAGGTCGCGGGTCCGGCGCGGATCGTCGGCGAAGCTGACGACGGTGTCCAGGAACGTGCCGGCCTCGCGCGCGGCGGCCGCGAAGAACCTCCTGAGCACCCGCTCCGGCCGCTCGCCGCCGATGGCGTCGTCGAACCGGCCGTGCCGCTCGGCCATCTGCAGCGACGTCTTGGGCGGGGCGACGAACCGCTCGTCGAAGTGCGGGTAGCGGCGGCTCAGCCCGTCGGCGGCGGGCGGGTGGTCGGTGTGGCCGGGGACGTCCTGGCGGTCCAGGGCCCACGACCGGGCGGGCACGTCCCGGCCGCGCGCGGTGACGGTGCTGCGGATGACCAGGCACCGGCTGGACTCGCCCTCGTTGAACGCCCTGCTCTCCACGATCGCCGGCTGCGGGACCGGCTCCCACCGCGAGTACGTGATCGGCGGCGACAGCGCCGACTCCGGCGCCTGCGCGTCCGGATTCAGGGAGTTGCCCGCCAGGTCCACCACGCGCGCCCGCAACCGGTAGGCGCGCCCGTACCGCAGCGCGGGCAGCGAGCCCGGCACCGGCGTGAACTTGGTGTCGAGCGGGAAGTCCGGGTGCACCTCCGGGTCGGCGACCACCGGCCGGCCGAACCGGTCGAGCGTGCGGCCGGGCAGCGGGGCGGCCAGGCTCCAGCCGTCCCAGCCGAACAGCGCCTGGTGCACGTACAGCTCGTCGGCCCGGGTCGCGTCCCGGGTGACGGCGCTGGCGCGGACCGCGCCCTCGTCGTCGGCGATCCCCTCGATCCGGTACGGCGGCTGCCCGCCCCGGCGGATGAGGTAGGAGCCCCGGCGGCGGCACAGGGAGAGCCAGCCGGTGACCGAGCCTCCCGGCCCGGCGATCCCGGCGTCGACGCGGAACCCGCGCACCAGGTGCCCGGCGTGCAGTTCGGGGACGTCCCCGGCCTGGCGGGCGGCGTCGTCGCCGATCAGGGCGGCCAGCCACGCGTCCCGGCCTCGGTGGAAGACGGTCAGCCCGCCGCCCTGCAGCGCGGTCGTGCCGGTGCCCAGGTGCTCCGCGCTCGGCTGGCCGCTCGGCCCGGAGAGCTCGTGCAGGCGCTCGATCAGCGCGGTGAAGTCGGCCGCCTTGATGGCCGCGCCGTCGATGTCGGCGTCGGTGACCGTCCAGTCCTCGCCGCCGAGGCCGAGCCAGCCCTGCTGGACGGGGTGCCCCGGCGGGGAGGCGGCGGTGAAGCGCCGGCCGGGGTCGTGCTCGAACAGCGTCCACGGCCGCAGCCGGTCGGTGTCGAACGGCGTGGCGACGTCCTCGAACGCCACCCGCAGCCGGCCGGTCGCGCCGAGCCCGGCGGGCACCGGGACCACGAGGTCGAGGACGAGCCCGAGCCGGCGGCACAGCTCCGGGTAGTCGGCCAGGAAGCCGCAGACACCGTGGAACTCCACGTCAGGAGGGTCGGGCCGGGCCGGCGCGGCGGCTTCATCGGCCCCGCCGCCGGCGGGTTTGGGCCGGTCGTAGAAGCGCAGCGCCTCCGCCAGCGCGAACCTCGTCTCGTCGTCCCGGTAGGCGTCGCTCGCCCGGTCCACGGTGCCGGGACGGAGCCCGGCGGCCAGGCGGCCGGAGGAGCGGGCGTACGGGGCCGGGTTCTCCCCGCCGACCAGGCCGTCGAGGGCCCGGTAGGCGGCCTCGGGGTCACCGGTGAACCGGCGCATGTCCGCGACCACGGGGATGCCGCGCACCAGACCGGTGTACGGCTGGTTCCAGGGCCGGGACGGTGGGCCGCCGCCGTTTCTTCCGGCCCCGTTGCCCGGGGGCGAGAGGCGCTCGGCGACCACGGCCTTGCCGATGTCGTCGTACAGGGTGGCGATCCGCTCGTGGACCAGCGCGGCGGGGAAGGAGCGCAGCAGCCGCACGGGCGGCGGGCCCACGGCGGCGGACGCGGCGGCGCGCAGGGAACGTGAGCGCACCGGCGAGGCGGCCGGGAACATCCTGCCCCACAGGGCCGAGTCGGGGGCCGGTGACCGGGGGTCGAGGCGCGCGAGCACCGGCTCGGCGTGCCCGTCAAACACGATCCGCAGCGCCGGCAGGACCGTCTCGCGCAGCGTCCTGGGCCAGTCCACGAACTCCCCGACGTCGTCGAGCCGGCCCCGTGGGGCCTCCAGCCGGGGGCCGGCCACCACGGACAGGCGTACCTGCGCCGGTCCGGCCACCCCGGCCGGCACCGCCGTCCACACCACCTTGAACGTGCTCATGTCCGTCCGTTCACTCGGTCGATCACGCTCCGCCCACCTCCGCGAACGCGGCGCAGTACTCGGCGATCGGGTCTCTTCGCGCGCCGGTCACCGGGTCCGGATACGGCGCCATCATCTGCGCGAACGTCGGTGCCGAACCGGCCGCCGCGGCCCCCAGCACCGCCATCCCGCCGTCGGTTCGCACCTCGCCCGCTGCGGCCGACAGCAGGGACCCGGCGCCGCCGAACCGCTTCTCGCAGGAGATCTCGACGGACTCCTCGAAGAAGCCGATCTCGACGGTGATCGTGATCCTCGCCCGGCCGACCGCGTCGCCGCCCTCGTAGCCCAGCTCCAGGTAGAGCTCGATCGAGGCGGAGACCAGGCCGAGGACGTCCACCTCGCCGCGGGCGCGGAAGTAGCCGAACAGCACGGCCCGGCCGGTCGCGGCGTCCAGGTGGAAGTAGATGCCGGCCATCACCGACACGCTGCCGCTGGCCACCCCGAAGTCGACGGACGCCGCCGCGCCGAACTCCAGGCCCGCGTCCAGCGCCCGGACACCGTCCGGCGACAGCACGATGCCGAACCAGCCGCCGCCCCCGAACAACGAGACGGTCAGCCGGAACGGGGCGTCGCGGCGGCAGAACGCGAACCCGATCTCCAGTGGCCGGGTGCCGGCGAACGGCAGGTCCAGGTAGGCGTTCAGGGAGATGTTCTCCAGGCTGAAGACGCCGATCGCGAGATTCGGCAGCGGCATGCCGTAGCGCGCGAGCACGCCCGACGGGGAGACGTCGAGCATCGGCGGGTCGCTGAACCCGTCGAGCGGGATGATCCGGCGCAGCGTCTCGACGAACGACAGCGCCCCGATGAACTCGATGTCCCGGAAGGCCACCTCGACGTCGGGCTTCTCACCGGCCCGCACGGTGAACCTGACCCGGCGGAAGTCCAGCCGCATCGCCTCCAGGACGCCCGGCAGCAGCACCAGGTCGAACTCCTCCAGCGTGCAGGTCACGTCGGCCGCCGGGCGCACGTCCGGACGCAGCGCGGCGCGCAGGTCCACGACCACGGAGAAGCGGCCGGTGCGCGCCGGGTCGCCGCCGCCGTCGTGCGGCACGAAGACCGGGGGCTCGCCCGGAAGCAGCGACCAGGGCTGGATGTCGGGCGACCACTCCAGCCGCGCCGCCACCGACTCCGGCAGCCGGACCCCGGCCCGCGCCGCCTCGATCGCCTGTCGCAGCGCCAGCACCCCGGCGGGGGCGTCCTGCCAGATGGCGATGGCCTGGCGCACGTGGTCGATCAGCGCGACGACCGCGTGATCGACCTCGGCGGGCAGCCCCGCGCCGAGCGCGTCCAGGGCGGCGCCGAAGTTCCGGTAGGCCGCGTCCACCTGGGCCAGGGTGCCCGTGCCCGCGAGGAACGCCTCGACGGACTCGACGAGCGCCAGAGCCGTGGTGCGCACCCGGCCGGCCGCGGCGGCGACGGCGGGGAAGCGCGCGGCGACGCCGAGGAGCTGGCGTTCGATCCGGCGCAGGTCCGCCAGGAAGCCGGTGACGGCGTTGACGGTCTGCGTGACGAACCGCGGCGCCTTCAGCTCCTGGTCCAGGCCGGCCGCCTTGACCAGGGCGGACAGCGGGATGACGCCGAACAGCCGCGCGCCGATCGCGTCGAAGAAGTCGGAGGGACGGAAGACGCCGTCGGCCACCGTCGCCAGCGGATCGCCCGCCGCGGCGGCCGGAGCCGGCCTGGCGGCGCTGACCGGCCCGGTCAGCCGGGACAGGCCCGCCACGGTGAGCGTGGGCGCGGCCAGCCCGCCGGAGCGGTCCCGCTGCTCGCCGAAGTCCATCACCAGCGGGGACGTCCCGTCGGCCGGGATCAGTTCGAGGAAGACCTCGCCCGGGTTGGCCGGATCGCCCGGGCCGGCCGGAGCCCGGTCGAAGCCGGCCACCCGGTACCGCTGGGCGTAACGGACCGGACGGGGCCCGAGCGCCCCGGTGAGCCGGCTCACCGCGGGCAGCACCGCCGACGCCCACCGCACCACCGGCAGGAAACCGGCGACCCGCTGGTAGAACTGGTCGTCGCGGTCCGCCGGCAGGGCGGCCCCCCAGACCAGGTGGGCGGCCTCCACCGTGGTGTCGTCGGGCGCGGCGCTCGGCGCGAGCGCCACCCGGGCGCCGCGCAGCCCGGCGCTCAGCCGCGCCGGGGGCGCCTCGGGGTTCACCGGCTCGGCGTCGAAGCCGTTGTACGCCCCGGCCGCCGCGACCAGGTCGGCCCCCTTGTTGAAGTTCTCGGTGAGGAACAGCAGCGGGGTGCGGAACTCCGTCACCCGCCCGTCCAGGTCGGTCGCCCGCACCCGGAACAGGAACGGATCCTCGTCACGGACGGCGGGGAAGAACGCGTACTGCCCGTCGCGCACCGGCAGGACGTTGCCGGGCGGCGAGAGGTCGGGCGTGAGCAGGGTCAGCAGCTCGATCCGCCGGAAGGGGAACAAGGCGTTGAGCCGCTCGCTGGCGGCGTCCCGCCGTACGGTGGCGGGCCGGAACTCCCTGACCGGTTCGCGGCAGACGATGAACAGCCGCTGGGCGAGGTAGGCGGGATGTTCGGGGCGGTCGGGGTCGAACTTCCGCTCCGTCACCTTCACCAGGTCGGCGCGCTGCCCGAACGGGCACAGGAAGCCCGAGTAGAGCACCCGTACGTAGTGGTCGCGGCCCATGGCCGCGCGGTGCCGCCACTCGCTGACGTTCGTGATCGCCGGTCGTGGGTCCCAGCGGCCGAGCGCGTCGAGCCAGCCGCCCAGGGCGGACAGGATCAGGTGCCCGACGTCGGCGGGCACCGGCACGTACGGCTGGTGGCCCGGCTCGGTGAACAGGCCGCGATCGCTGGTCAGGTGGACGAGCGCGGCCCGGTCGGCGGGCGTCAGCGACGTGGTCAGGGGGTCGGGCGGCGGCTCGGCCGGGGTGTCGCCGGGGAAGTCCCGGGTCCACACGGCCCTGGCCCGCGTCCCGTGCACCCGCGTGTGCCACAACTCCACGCGGCCCGCCGCGCCGGCCGGGGTCGTCCGGTGTGTCCAGCGCACGTCCGGGGACGGCGACAGCAGCAGCCGGTACGGCAGCTCGATCGCGGTCCGGGGGTCGCCGGCGGGGTCGCGCAGCGGGTTGGCCGGGCCCTCGTCGCCCACCGTCCGCAGCGGCAGCCGGCCCATCGCCTCCAGCAGCCCCTCGGCCGTGTACGGGACCTCGTCGTGCGGCCCCACCACGAAGACCAGCACGCTGCGCCCGCCGATCCGGGACACGACGGGCGGCGCGGGATGGGGCTGCACCGGGACGGGGTCGGGCAGCCCGGCCCCCGCCGATTCGAAGAACGCCTGCTCCACCACGTGCTGTGCGGGGAACGTGACGACGATCAGCCCGTCGCGCCCGGCGGCGGCCCGGACCAGGATCCGGCGCGCCGCCGGGCGCTTGAACGACAGGCCGACGAACCTGAAGCGCAGGTCCGCCAGGTCCGCGGTGCGGACCAGGCGGACGTGGGCCGGCTCCTCCGCGGGGCCGCTCACGGCTTCACCGCCCTTTCCTGGTCAGCCCACCGTGGGGGAGGAGAAGGCGAACTGTTCCCGCCGGACCAGGTCGGTGACCTGGGCGGAGCCCACCGCGCGGTCGAACTGGAAGGGGTTGTTGTCGGGCACGCTGCGGGTGCTGCAGTACGCCGACTGCCCTCGCGCGAGCACGAGGTTGGTGCACCGGGCGTTGGCGACGAGGGGGGTCAGGTCGGAGGTCAGGGTCTCGACGTGCATCGAGCTGCCCGTGCCGTTGTAGATCTCGGTCTGGGCCTGCTTCCAGGACGCGCCGACCCCCCAGATGCAGGCGCGGGCCGACAGCCCGGGGAAGACCAGGCTGGAGACCCAGCCGCCGCAGGACGGGTCGGCCGCGGCGGCGCTGCTCGTCCCGGCCAGGCCGGGGGCCGCCACCGTCGCCCCGGCCGCGACCGTCGCGATGAGGGCCCGGAGCAGGGCCCGCGCGGTCCTGGTCCGCCGGCCGCCGTGGTGTCGCTCTGTGTGATGGTGTGTTGACAGCATGCTGTCATGTTGATCGTGCGGGGGAGGGGCGGGCAACGTTCGGTCCATTCAGTGGACCGGGGTCTTCTCCCTGGTCGGCGACCGCCACCGGTTTTCGGAGCGAATCTCGCGATCTCTTGCGTTCCCCATGGAGTTACAGATAGTTATTTGCCAACTACTAACAGTGAGGACTGCGAGTTGACGCTCACACCACCTCTCCGTGCCCTGGTGACGGCGGCCGTCGCCGGGACGCTGCTGCTCTCCACGCTCGCGGCGACCGCCGTCGCCCCCGGGTCGCGGGCGATCGCCGACACCGCGCGCAGGCCGGTCCACCAGGCCGCCGGGACCCCCTGCGTCCGGCACGGCCAGGCCAACTACCCCGTCGAGTACTACTGGAAGAACGCGCTCGGCATGCGGCTGGGCAGCGGCTCGATCTCCGTCACCACCTCGCCCTCGCTGTGGGGCGGCCAGATCGCGCCGGGGAGCACCTTCACCGTCACCCTCACCCACCGCACGGCCCAGTGGCCGCTGCTGGTCCGCACCTACACGACCATGTGGGACGTGTCGTCCCTGCTGGCCTCCGCGGACATCGTGGGCGGCGTGCGGAACGGCACGATCAGCGGCAACACGCTGAGCATCCAGTCGCCGGGCACCAAGACCGACCCGGCCCCGGCGGTCATCACCTTCCGCGTCAGGCAGGGCACCGTCGGACGCGGCATGACCATCCGCCCGACGGGGATCAGCAGCGTCATCGCCGCCCCCGGCCAGCTCGGCAACAACACCGCCGCGCCCGCCATCCAGATCGTGGACGGGCAGTCCATCTCGCCCACCAGGGCCGCCGATGACACCGCCGCCACCACCGAGAACACGGCCGTCACCGTGCCGGTGCTGGCCAACGACACCGCGACCGCGCCGGTGATCAGCAGGGTCACCCAGCCGGCCCACGGCACGGCGCGGATCTCCGGCGACAAGGTGATCTACACGCCGGACCAGGACCGCGCGGGCACCGACCGCTTCACGTACACCATCGAGACCGCCTGCGGCACCGGCACCGCCACGGTCACGGTCACCGTCGCCTGCACCCGCGAGCCCATCAACCTGGTCAACGGCAGCTTCGAGACGCCCGCGGTGAACCGCTACGAGTGGGACATCCCCGACGCCTCCACCAACCCCTCCGTCGGCTGGCACACCACCGCCTCCGACCGCAGGCTGGAGTTCTGGAACAGCTCCAGCGGCGTACCGGCGGCCGACGGCCGGCAGTTCGCCGAGCTCAACGCCAACGAGGTCGCCACGCTCTACCAGGACGTCCCCACCGTTCCCGGGACCGTGATGACCTGGTCGCTGTACCACCGGGGCCGGGCCGGCACCGACGTGATGCGGGTGCTCGCCGGCGCGCCGGGAGCCACCGCCGCGCAGACCCCCGACGGGGCCTCCTCGCCCGACATCTCCGACGGCAACACCGCCTGGGGCCGCTACACCGGCAGCTACGTCGTGCCCGCCGGGCAGACCGTCACCCGCTTCGCCTTCGAGTCGGTGTCGGCGGCCGGCGGGAACCCGGCGATCGGCAACTTCCTCGACGGCGTCGTCTTCCAGACGCCGCCCTGCCTGCCCATGTCCGGCGACGGAGCCTCCAGGACCGCGACCAAGGCCCGCCGCACCTGACGACCTCCCGGCGCGGACCACCCGTCCGCGCCGGACCCGTCAGTGCAGCGGAGCGTACGGCTCCCACAGGGCCGCGAGTGCCGCCACGGCCGCGAGGGCGACGAGCTGCATGACCACGATGCCCCGACGCCGGCGCCACCAGGCTGCGACCACGGTGACGATCAGGATCAAGGCCGTGACCGCGAACGAGCCGTAGGCGACGGTGGAGCGGAAGGTCATCTCCGCCTGCCACTGCGCGGGGGAGGGGTCTCGGCCCGAGCAGAGCACGGTGGCGCCGTCGCACAGCACCCCCCGGTTACGTGCCCGGTCGATGGCGAACCCCATGGCCATGAACAGGACCACGTTCCCGATCAGCGCTGCGACGGCGGTGACACCGCGCCCGGTCAAGTCGTCCGTCTTCACGGGCGAAGCCTAGGGACCGCGGCTCCGGCGCGCATCCCACCGGTGCGGCCGGGCCGCTGTCGATCAGGCGGGTCGATCAGGCGGGCCGGTCGGGGGCGCGTCCGGCGAGGGTGCGCGCGGTGTGCAGGCACCACTCGCGCATCTCGCGCTGGAAGCGGCAGCCGGCCAGGCCCGACAGGTACGGGCCGATCCTGCGCCCCTCCCGCAGGAACGACTCCTCGTCGAGGTCGCCGCGCAGGCGGACGAGCATCTTCTCGAACAGGGCGAGCCTGGCTCCGGCCTCCCGGGCCCGCTCGTGCAACTGGGCCACCACGGTCGCGGTGTCGAGGAAGTCGACGGTGTGCACCTTGACGATCAGCTCGTCCCGTATGAGCAGCGGTTTCGGCGCGGCGGCGGCGAAGGCGGCCAGTTCGCCGAGGCCGGCCTCGGTGACGGTGAACACGCGCTTGTTGGGCCGCCCCCGCTGGACCACCTCCTGCCCCGCGACCAGGCCCGCGCTCTCCAGCCTGGCCAGTTCCGCGTAGAGCTGCTGCGGGGCGGCGTGCCAGAAGTTGGCGACCCCCACCGCGAAGATCTTGGCCAGCTCGTAGCCGCTCAGCTCGTCGTCGAGCAGGGCTCCGAGCACCGCGTGCCGCAGCGCCATTCCTATTCACATCCGTGAGTAGTCATGAAGGTGACTATAAAGGGCCGCCACTGTCCGGCGCCACAGCGGTACGGCGCGCGTCCGGCGGATGGCCGCAGCCGGACGTCCGGCTTGTCTGACGGGTCGAATCCGCGCGAGCTGACCGGCCGGGAAACGCCCGCCGCCGAGTTCGGCGGCTCGCCGCCCGTCCGGGGAGGCGGTATCGGGCTGACCGGCGGACGTGCGATGTCAAGTCCGATAATCCGGCTCTGGCGTGGCGTATCAATGATGTAACCATCCGGGTAGATAGCCCTCTTCCTCCGGATCGGCGAGCATGAGGCGGCCGAATCGGGGGGCTTACATGCTGAGGGGGGACTTCCGCGTGCGCAGTGACGCCTCGTTGCCGAGCTACCAACGTCTTTTCGGACATCTCGACCTGCGGACGGGCGACGAGGCCCGTTCCGTCCACTCTCCGGCGGCCTACCTGACCGACCTGCTCACCTTCCTGCAGGAGACCTTCCACGACGTCTCCCTGCTCAGCCGCCGGCCCGGCATCGCGCGGGTCAAGCTCGACGAGGAGGGCACCTTCACCGCGCTGCCCTACCTCGACATCGTCAACGAGGTGCTCGAAGCCCTGGTCGGCCCGGACCCGTACGCACGGATGGCCGGCCTGCGCCACCCGCACGACCTGCCCTTCTCCCTGGACGCCGCGCGGTTCGCCACCTACCTCAAGCACCTGGGCGTGGACCCGGTCGAGTTCGCCCTGCTGTTCGCCGCCCGGATCGACCCCGACCGGGTCACCCGCGACCACCTCGGGCTGACCGTCGCCGACGTCGATCTCATCTCCGTCGCCCGGCCCGACGCCGCCTCGCTCGCCGCCGCGTACGGACTGCGGCCCGCGCGGGACGGGCAGGAGGCGGAGCCGGTCTCGGCGTTGTACGACATCGACCGCTTCCTGTCGGCCACCTCGCTGACCGGCGAGGACCTGCGCGAACTGCTCTACCAGGACGCCGAGGAGGAACGTTCCAGAAGCGGGTTCTGGGTGCACCAGGGCGCGGTGGTGAACGTCGCCGACGACGAGCGCTCGCTCGTGCTGGCCTCCGGCGGCCAACCGCCCGACGCCTGGCTCGACCGCGCCCACCGCTTCGTCCGGCTCGCCCGCAGGACCGGCCTGTCGTTCACCGACCTGGACCGGGTGGCCGCCGCCGTCTCCACCGAGCTGAGCCCGCTCGCGCTGCGCGCCGTGGCCGCCGCCGTCCACCTGCACCGCACCCACGACGTGCCGTACGAGCTGATCGAGGCGCTCATCTCCAGGCCGCTGCCCAAGGAGATCAAGGACGGCCCGTTCCCCGCGGGCGACATCCTGGCGCCGCAGAACCGCGTCTACCGCCGCCGGGTGGCACGTTCCATCGACCTGCCGGAGACCGAGCTGGCCGAGGTGGTCGGCCGCCTGCGCGCCCGCTACGCCGGTCCGCTGGAGGAGAGCCCGTTCGACCGGGGCATCGACCGCTCCGGCCTGCTCGTGCTCAACCGGGTGGCCCGGCTGACCCGCGCCCTCGGCCTGTCCGTCGCGGAGTTGTTCGCCGTGATCGACGCGCTGGAGGCGGACCCGGCCATCGAGCGCCGCTCGACCTTCCCGGTGCTGCCGGTGCTCGACGGGCGCTCGGGCGACATCCACCGCATGCTCGAACGCGACGACGACCCGATCGCCTCGCTCTGGCTGGCGCAGACGGTGTTCGAGGTCGTGGCCTGGATGCGGACGTGGGGGCTGTCCGGGGAGGACCTGACCGCCATGCTCGGCGAACCGGCCACCACCGAGTCGGAGGAGGAGCAGGCCCAGGTCGTCGCCGGGATCGCCGACGGCTTCTCCGGCCTGGCGCTGGCCCCCGACCTGCTGGTCTCCGACCGGTTCGACGAGCGGGCCGCGCGCAGCCTGTTCGAGGCGCTGGGCGCGGCCGGCGACGGCGTGCTCTCCCCGCACGACCCGCGCCTGCTGCGGATCGACCCCGGCGCGCTCCCCGCCGCCGCGTACGAGGCGGTGGGCCGGCTCGCGCTGCTGACCGAGGGCGACTTCACCGGGCTCGGCCTGGGCGACCGGCCGGCCGGGAAGATCTTCGCCAACCTCGTCATCCGGGGCGTCGTCCAGGCCGACGGGCAACTCGCCGACGCCGACGTGCCCGCCGGGCTCGCCCTGGCCGGGGACTTCTCCGCGCACCGGGAGACGGTGTTCGGGCTGATCGCCGCGCTGGAGGGCACGTTCTACCCGTCCGACCTGGCCACCGCGCTGCCGCGGCTGTCCGAGGCCGACCTCGCCGAGCTCTACGACAACCTGGTGCACAACGGCTACCTCGGCGAGGACGGCGAGGTCCTCGACCCCGAGACGTTCGCCGACCCCGCGCAGGCCGCCGGCTTCCGCGTCAACGCGCCGCTCGACGACGTCGCGTCCGCCGTCCGGGCGCTGCTCAGGGAGCGGATCGACGCATGGCGGGCGGCCCGGATCACGCTAGACCCGGCCGTCTTCGACGAGCTGCGGCTGAGCGAGGAGGAGACGGGCGCGCTCATCGAGAGCCTGCGCTTCAACGGCGTCCTGGACGCCGACGGCGGCTACCGCGACAAGACCGCCCTGGCCGCGCTCGACCCGGCCGGACTCGGCCTCGCCCTGGAGTTCCACCCGGTCCGGCGCGCCGTGCTGGAGGGGATGCGGGCCCAGCTCGCGGCGGTGCGGGCGGACCTGCTGCGGCTCGGCCCCGCCGACTTCGCCGGCCTGGCCGACGACGCCATGGCCGCCCGGGTGATCGGCCGGCTGGAGGGCGAGGTCCTCGACGGGGGCCGTGTCCTGGAGGACGTGCGCGACGGGTTCGCCGACGCCGACGGCACCCTCGACCTCGGCGAGGGCTTCACCGCCGAGGACGGGGACCTGGTCTTCGAACGCGTCGCCGCCATCATCCGGGCGCAGGCCCCCTACCGTCTCGACACCGGGGCCCTGACCGGCCTCGGCTTCACCGACGACGAGCGCGCCCGGCTGGTCGAGACGCTGATCGAGGCCGGCCACCTGACCGCGACGCTCGGCGTGCCCGAGCGGCGGGCCGCCGCCTTCAGGACCGTCACCGGCGCGATCGACTTCACCCTGCCCGGCCTGCAGGACTACGCCAAGGACGTCTTCTTCCTGCTGCACGCCGTGGCCAGGGAGCACGCCGACGCCGCCGCCGAACTGGCCGGCACCCTGCGCGAGCTGGCCGGGCACCAGCACGACAGCCTGCTCACCCTGCTGCAGGACGTGTTCGGCGTGCCCGGCCCGGTCGTCGAGGCGATCGCCGCGGCCGTGACGCCCGCCGCGCTCGACGTGCTCGTGGCCCCGACGCTCGGCGCGCGCACCACGGCCGGCCCCGGCGCGCCGGGGCCGGACTTCCGGCGCGTCTACCGGCGCATGCGCCGCTTCGCCCGGCTGGCCGCCAAGTTCGCCCTGGACGCCGACGAGGTCACCGTGGCCTTCCGCGACCAGGACCTGGTCGGCAAGTTCCCCGAGCCGCTGGCCCTGCCGCCCGGCCACGACCGCTTCGACGCGCTGCTGACCGGCCACGACGGCCTGATCCACGCCTTCCACGGCGACGTCTACTGGACCTACTCCGCCCGCACCCTGGCACCGGACGACGCGCCGCCCAGACCGCTGACCGAACTGTCGCCGCACTTCGCCGGCCTGTCCGCGATCGACGCGGCCTTCACGCTGCCCGACGGCACCGAGTGGATCGTCGGCCGCGGCCCCGGCCGCGTCTCGTCGTCCTTCACCCGCGAGCCCGGCGGCACCCGCTGGGCCCCGAAGGAGCAGCTCTGGGGCAGGGTGCGCGACAACTTCGCCAAGCCCAAGCGGATCGACGGGGCCTACGTCGACCCCGAGGGCCGCACCCACCTGTTCGCCGGCGACCAGTACCTGCGCTACTCCGGCGACGACTTCGGCCAGGCCGACGAAGGCTTCCCCAGGGCGATCGGCGAGTGGTGGCAGGGCGACGTCCCGCTGCCCGAGCCCTTCCACGACGCGATCGACGCCGTCTTCCACGGGCACGACGGCCGTACGTACGTGCTGTCCGGGGAGCACGCCTTCGACGGCGTCACCGAGCAGCCGCTCACCGAGCGGTGGGGCCGCCTGCGCAACGCCTTCGACGGCGCCGCCGGCATCGACGCGGCCTACGCCGGAGCCGAGGGCTACCTGCTGTTCCGCGGCGACCAGGTGGCGTGCTACACCGACAGCCCGGAGAACGACGGCGTCCGCGTGGCCGAGGGCTACCCGCGGCGCGTCCAGACGTGGCGGCAGGACGTGCCGGCCGAGTTCGCGTCCGGGGTCGAGGCGGCGTTCGAGGACGGCTCCGGCACCGTCCACCTGTTCGGCGGCGGCAGGACCGTGGCGCTCGGCGAGACGGGCGGCGCGGTGACGCCGACCGCCGGGAAGTGGGGCCTGCTGGCCGAGGTGCTGCCCGGCGGCCGGGTGGACGCCGCGTTCGCCGGCCTCGACGGCCGGACGTACCTGTTCAGCGGCGAGCGCTACCTGCGCTACTCCGGGGCCGACTACTCCGTCGTGGACCTCGGATACCCGCGCGCGATCTCCGGCGACTGGGGCGGGCTCGACCGGGTGGACGCCGCGTTCGTGATGGACGGCGCGACCCACCTGTTCGGGCCGGTCGGGCTCATCCTCGACCTGCCGGGGGAGTTCGGCGCGGGCCTGGCCGAGGGCACCTGCCCGCCCGCGCTGTGCCGCCGCCTTCAGCAGCACGGCGTCGTCGTCGCCCCGGCGGCCGAGGTGAGCGGGGCCGCGCCCGAGTGGCGGGTCGTCGCCGAGGGCGGCATCGGGCTGACCATCCGGGTCGCCGGCGGACGCCTCCGGGTGCTCGGCGACGACACCCCGTTCCACGTGCGCTACTCCACCCGCGACTACACCACCCCCGACGAGGGCTTCCCCCGGCCGTCGGCCGAGAACTGGCTGAACCTGCCCGACACCTTCACCAGCATCGACGCCGTCCTCACCGGCCGCGACAACCGCACGTACCTGTTCAGCGGCGACCACTTCGTGGTCTTCGACGACCGGCACCGCTGGTGGAGCGAGCCGAAGAGCCTGGCCGGGCACTGGGACAGCCTGACCTTCGGCCACGTGGACGCCGCGTTCACCGGCTTCGACGGCCGCACCTACCTGTTCTCCGACGACCAGTACGCCCGCTACTCCACCGCCGACTACACCGAACTCGACGACCGCTACCCGGCGACGACCACCACCTTCTGGGGCAACGTGGTCAACACCATCCAGCGCACCGGCCGCGTGGACGCCACCCTCGTCATGGACGTGACCGAGAAGGAGGACGGGGCCGACGTCACCCGCACCTACACGTACCTGTTCTCCGGCGACCAGTACGTCCGTTACCGCGACCACGACTACACCGCGATCGAGAACGGCTACCCGCGCGCCCTGTCGGCGCTGTCGGGGGAGCCGCGCCTGGGCGCGCTGAACGTCGTCCTCGACGGGGTGGACGCGGCCTTCGCCGACCGGCGCACCGTCTACCTGTTCCGCGGCGGCCGGTGGCACGCCGTCTCCGACGGCCCGCACCGCTCCTACGAGCTGCCCGGCGTCACGGCCGCCTACCTCGACCAGGGTTCGGTCATGGTGCAGACCGCCGGCGGCTGGCGGCGGCAGCACGCCCTGGAGGGCCCCGACCGGCACGAGCCGGTACGCCCGCCCGCGCTGCGTGCCGTCCCCGCCGCCTACCGCGACGGCCTCGACGCGGTGCTGACCGGGGCCGACGGGAACACGTACCTGTTCAAGGGGCCGATGTGCTTCAACACGGCCATCGGCAAGGACTACCCGCTCGACGAGGAGTGGGGCCGGCCACGCAACACGATCTACCAGGACGGCACGGTGGACGCCGCGTTCGTGGGCCGCGACGGCAGGACGTACCTGTTCAGCGGGGACCAGTTCGTCGTGTACGGGGAGGCCGCCGACGTCATCGACGGCGAGCCCAGGCCCATCGCCGCGCACTGGGGCGGCCTGACCAGCGTCACGCTGGCCTACCACCGCGACGGCCGCACCTACCTGTTCGAACGCCCGGACGCCACCGGGACGATGCGCCACGTCGTCTACACCGGCGACGAGGGCCCCTACGGGCGGCCCGACCCCGGCTACCCGTCGCTCACCGACGAGACCTTCTGGAAGGCGCCGGACGGCTTCCCCATGCCGGACGCGGTGCTGTTCGAGGGGCAGACGATGGTGCTGCTCAGCGGCACGCGCTGCGTGCAGTTCAGCGAGGCCACCGGCATGTGGTCCTACCCGCGCCCGATCGAGCGCGTCTGGCGCGGCTTCACCGTGGCGGGCGGCGACCGGCTGAAGACCGCCTTCACCGCGTCCGACGGGGCCACCCACTTCTTCTTCACCGGCACGTTCACCACCTACGCCGGCGGCGCGTTCACCGCGCCCGTCCGGATCCGCGAGCGCTGGGGCCGTTCGCTCAACGCGTTCGGCTCGGCCGTGGACGCGGCCGTGGTCTTCGGCGGCCACACGTACGTGTTCGGCGGCGGCCGGTACGTCCGCTACACCGGCCCGGACTACCGCTACATCGACCCCGGCTACCCCAAGCCGATCGTGCGCGAGCTGCGCAGGGAGGCGGCCTTCGCCGGGCTGCCCGAGTCGTTCGACGACCTGGCCGCCGCCCACGGCGTCACCGCGGCGGTCGCGGGCGGGCGCACCGCCTGCCTGTTCACTGGCGACGTCGTGCACGCCGTCTCGGCGACGCCGGCCGCGACGTACCCGATCGGGCTGCTGGGCCGGGTGCGCAACACGATCGCCGACCGCGGGAAGGTGGACGCCGCGCTGGTCCGCGGGCAGCACACCTTCCTGTTCTCCGGCGACCAGTACGTCCGCTACACCGGCGCCGACTACCGGTACGTGGACGAGGGCTTCCCGCGCACGATCGCCGGGGACTGGGGCAGCCTGCCGCCCGAGTTCGAGGACGGCGTGGACGCCGCCTTCGCCAAGGACGGCAAGATCTACTTCTTCAAGGGCGAGCGCTGCACCGCCGACGGCGTCCCCGGCCCGATCGCCGGCCGGTTCGGCCCCGTCCGCAACACCTTCGCCGCCGAGCCGGTCATCGACGCCGCGTTCGTCGGCCGCCGGGGCGAGCTGTACGTCTTCGCCGGCGACCAGTACGTCCGTTACGCCCCCGGCACGCTCGACGTCGCCGAGCCCGGCCACCCCCGCACGATCAAGGACGACTGGGGCGACCTGCCGGGCACCTTCGAGGACGGGATCACCGGCGCGTTCACCCTCGGGCAGGCCGTCTACCTGGCCAAGGACGACCAGTACGTGCGCTACTCCGGCCGCCTGACCGCCGTGGACCGCACGTTCCCGCAGCCGTTCCGGCACCGCTGGTCCGACGCGGCCGACTACCGGCTGAGCGACGTGCACACCATCGTCGCCTTCGCCGACCTCAGCCACCGCCACCCCGGCCTGGCCGAGCTGCTGGCGCGCGGCGCGGCCGACCCGTACGAGCGGCTGTGCGCGCTGTTCCCGTGGGAGCTCGACGAGCTGCGCTGGGTCAAGCGCAACGCGGGCCTGATCACCGCGTTCCCCGAGGAGGAGGACCGGTTCGAGATCGAGTTCGTGCTCAAGCTCGTCCGCCTGTTCGCGGTGGCCGCCAAGATGGGCGCGGGCCCGTCGGCGCTGCACGAGGCCACCGCCGACACCCTGGCGGCGCTGCTGCCCGAGGCGGCCGTCCCGATCGCGCACGACGCCCTCAACGTGCTCAAACGCGACGCGCTGGTGGCCGCGGCGCTGCACCTGCACCCCGAGCCGGCCGCCGACGCCGCCACGATCTACGAGCAGACCCTCGTGGACGTCGAGACGGGCCCCGAGGCCACCACCTCCCGGGTCCGCGAGGCCATCGCCGCCACCCAGCTCTACCTGCACCGCTACCTGCTCGACCTGGAGACGCTGCCCGCCGGGCAGGAGGTCAAGCAGAGGCTGCGCACCTGGTGGCAGTGGCTGAAGAACTACCGGATCTGGGAGGCCAACCGGAAGGTCTTCCTCTACCCCGAGAACTACCTGCGGCCCGAGCTGCGCGACACCAAGACGCCCGCGTTCCGCAAACTGGAGGACGACCTCCTCCAGGGCGAGATCACCGCCGAGACGGTGCGGCGCGCGTACATGGCCTACCTCGACGAGTACACCGAGGTCAGCCGGCTGGCCATCGCCGGCGCGTACGTCTACCGGGCCGACGGCGACGCCGACGGGACCCGGCAGCTCGTCCTGTTCGGGCGTACCCGTACCGATCCGCGCCGGTGGTACCTGCGGGAGGCCGAGTTCCGCGACGGGCAGCGCCTGTCGGCGAGCTGGGGCCCGTGGGAACAGGTGGACGTGCAGATCGACGCCGACCACGTGGACCCCGTGCACGCCTTCGGCCGGGTCTTCGTCTTCTGGACGCTCGCGGAGCCCGTCGCGCCCGAGGACTCCGGCCGGACCGTCATCACCGCCACGGCCGACGGCGACACCCAGAACGTCTCCGCGCCGCCGCCGCAGCACCGGGTGCGCATCCTCTACACCTTCCAGAACCTCAACCGCGCCTGGGTGGCCCCGCAGACGCTGCCGCCCGGCCCGCCGCACGACGGCCCGATCACCGTCGGGGGCCTGTCGGTGCAGGCTTCGGCCACCGTCCCGGGCGAGGGCAGCCACGACTCGATCGTGGTGTCCTGCGCGTACGAGGCCGGGGGAGCCGGCCACGCGGTGTCGTACGCGCTCACGCCCGAGCTGTACCCCGTCGAGATCGCCAGGCCCGCCCAGCCCGCCAAGCTGATCGAGCTCGACAAGGTCTTCGCCGAGCCGGTCGGCGGCGTGGTCCGGTTCAACATGCCGGCCAGGTCGCCCGACGGACCGTGGTTCAGCGTGGACCACAAGGGCGGCAGCTTCCTCGTCCGCCCGGTCATCGCCGACCCGGGCGAGGACCCGCCGCTGCTGGAGCTCAAGGGCGCGGACGGCGGCAACGCCCACCGCCTGCCCGTCTGGGCCGGCATCGACGCCGCCTTCGAGCACGACGGCACCCGCTACTTCTTCAACAACGCCGCCGACGAGTACCTCGCCGTCCCCGCGGGCGAGCAGCCGGCGGCCACCGGCGAGAGCACCTCGGCCCGCTGGGGCAACGTGCCCGACGGGGAACTGGCCACCACCGGCCAGGTGGACGCGGTGCTGACGCGCGGCGAGTCCACCTACGTCTTCACCGGCCGCGAGTACTACCGCTTCCGGGGGCCGCTCACCGACGGGAAGATGGACCTCGGCTACCCCCGGCGGCTCGACGCCAACCGCGAGGAGCTGCCCCGCTGGACCTCGATCAACGCCGCGTTCACCTGGGACGGCTCCGAGTACTTCATCAGCGGCGACTCCTACGCCCAGCGCGACCTGGAGACCGGCGCGTTCGTCGCGAGCGGGCAGGTGCGCGAGAAATGGCGGATCCCCGAGCGGGCCCGCGTGCGCTCCGGGCTGGTCAAGGGCGACGACCTGCTGCTGATCTTCGGCGAGACGTACACGAGGTACGTGCGCGGCGTCCCGGACGACGGCTACCCGCGCGGCCTGGACAACGGCAACCCCGACGGCCTGCCGGGCAAGTTCCGGGTGGCGGCCGACGTGCGCGGCACGCCGTACTTCTTCGGCGACAAGACCTACACCGTGGGCGCCGAGACCACCCGTCGCCTCACCCGGCCGCTCGGGAAGATCGCCACGGCGCTCAACACCACCGGCAAGGTGGACGCGGCCTACCTCTCCGGCGACCGGCTCTTCCTGACCAGCGGCCTGGAGTACTACCGCTACACCCTGGCGGACGGCCGGCTCCCGTCGATCGCCGACGCCGGCTACCCGAAGCCGCTGCCGCGCCCCGTGCACGCCGCCTTCCAGCGCGGCGAGCAGCGCTACCTGTTCAGCGGCACGGACTACACCGTCATCCCGGCCACCCGGGAACCCGCCGAACTCGGCGCGTTCAGCCCGATCGAGGGCGGCTGGCTGTCGATGCCGCCCGACTTCGCCACCACCTACACCGGCGCGCTGGACACCGCCGTGCACCTGTTCCTGTTCGTCGGCGGCGGCTACGCCGTCTACTCCAAGACGGCCGCCGTCCAGCGGCCCTACGAGTACGCGATCCTGCCGCACGAGGTCGTCCGGCTGACCTCCAGCACGGCGTTCGAGCTGAACCGCAGGCTCCTGGTCGGCGGCGTGCCCGCGCTGCTCGCCCCCGAGACGCAGGAGATCGACGAGCTGCCCGCCTTCAGCACGGCGGCGTCGGACTCCACCACGATCCAGGTGCGCGACGCCGACACCGTGGCCGGCGTGCCGGTCAGCACCCATCTGGACTTCCAGAGCGCCAACGGCCGCTACTACTGGGAGATCTTCTTCCACGCGCCGCTGCTCATCGCCCAGGCGCTCAACGCCGCCCAGCGCTTCGCCGACGCCAAGACCTGGTACGAGTACGTCTTCGACCCCACCGAGCAGGAACGGTACTGGCGCTTCCTGCCCTTCCTCGCGGTCGATCTGCGCGCCCTGGCCGCCGGCTGCCGGGCGGACCTGGAGAACCTGCCGCCGTCCACCGGGCAGGCGCTCGGCCCGGTGCTCGACGACGTCGAGTCGCTGGCCCCGCTGTTCGAGCACGCCCGCGCGTGCACACCCGCCGACCTGGCCCTGCTCGACGGCCTGCCCGCCCGGGTACGGCCGTTCGAGGACGTCGAGCGGCTGCGCGAGAAGCTCGGCATGATCGCCAACCTGCGCCGCCAGTACGACCTGATGGGCGACCACGACGCGCTGCTGAAGGCGTACCGGGACGACCCGTTCGACCCGCACGCCATCGCGGAGCTGCGCCCGTCGGCCTACCGCCGGGCCGTCGTCATGGCCTACCTCGACAACGTGCTCGACTGGGGTGACGTGCTGTTCCGCCAGTACACGGCCGAGAGCCTCGACGAGGCCAGGATGCTCTACGTCCTGGCGTTCGACCTGCTGGGCAAGCGCCCGCAGGCCGTCGGCGGGCGGCACCTGACGGCGGCGCGGACCTTCGCGGAGATCGACGCGACCCCGCCCGCCGACCCGCCCGCCGACCCGTACGCCGAGGTCATCACCGGCGGCGGCACCCTGCTCGACGGCATGGGGGCCATCCACCGCGGCGTGGGCAACGGCTACTTCTTCATCCCGGGGAACACCGCGCTGGGCGAGTACTGGGACCGTGTCGAGGACCGGCTGCGCAAGCTCAGGGCCTCGCTCGACATCATGGGCGTCAGCCGGCCGCTGCCCCTGTTCGAGCCGCCCGCCGACGTGCTCGCGCTGGTGCGGGGCGCGGCGGCGGGGCCGGCCCCCGACCAGGTCGTGGCCGGCCTGTCGGCGCAGGTGCCGACCTACCGGTTCGGTTTCCTGTTCCGCAGGGCGCAGGACCTGGTCGACAAGCTGCGCGGCTTCGGCGGCGACCTGCTGGGCGTGCTCGAACGCCGCGACGCCGAGGAGCTGACCCTGCTGCAGAACCGGCAGGAGGGCAACATCCGGCGGATGACGCGGGCCGTGCGGGAGGCCCAGGTCGAGTCGGCCGCGGAGGGCCTGGGCCAGGTCGAGGCCGCCCTCGACGCCGCCGCGGCCCGGCAGGCGTACTACGAGGGCCTGATCGCCAACGGCCTCACCGCCCTGCAGAAGTCGCAGATCCAGGCCATGACCGACGGCGTGAACTCGCACTTCACCTCCGCCGGGCTGAAGATCGGCGCGGCCCTCGCCTACGCCGCCCCGCAGGTCCTGGCCGGCCCGTTCATCCTGGGCACGATGATCGGCGGCGAGCAGGTCGGCAAGGTCCTCGATGTCGGGGCCGAGATCGCCGAGACCCTCGGCGAGGCGTTCAGCATGCTCGGCGAGCTGTACGGCGTGCGCGCCGAGCAGGAACGCCAGGAGGGCGACTGGTCCGCCCAGCTCACGCAGGCCAAGGCCGACCAGCGCGAGCTCGCCCACCAGATCGCCGCCGCCCGGGCCGGGCTCGTCTCCGCGCAGCGCGAGCTGGACCTGGCTGACCAGGCGATCGCCGACCAGGAGGCCGTCGTGACCTTCCTGACCGGCAAGTTCACCGACCTGGAGCTCTACCGGTGGCAGGCGGGCCGGCTGGCGTCGATGTACTTCGCCTCCTACGGCCTGGCCCACGAGATCGCCAAGGCGGCCGAGCGTGCCTTCCAGTACGAGCGGGGCGTCCCGGAGTCCTACATCCAGCCGGTCTACTGGGAGAGCCGGCGCAACGGCCTGCTGTCGGGCGAGGCGCTCTCGCTCGACCTCGAACGGCTGGGCGCCGCCTACACCGCCTCCGACCGCCGCGGCCTGGAGATCACCAAGCGGATCTCCCTGCTCCAGCTCGACCCGCTGGCGGTGCTCGCGCTGAAGAACGACGGCCGCTGCGAGTTCGCGCTGACCGAGGAGCTGTACGACCGGGACTTCCCCGGGCACTACCGGCGGAGTATCAAGACCGTCTCGGTCGTGTTCGCGGGCCCGGAGGGGCCGCTCGACGTCAACGCCGTGCTCACCCAGACCGGGCACAAGACCGTGCTCGCCCCGGACGCCAGGGCGGTGCGCTACCTGCTCGACGGCAAGGGCGACGCGCCCGCGTCGGTCCGCTCGGACTGGCGGCCCGGCCAGCAGATCGCGTTGTCCGACACCGAGCCGAACCGCGACAACAACGGCCTGTTCGAGCTGCGCTTCGACGACGACCGCTACCTGCCGTTCGAGGGCACGGGCGCGGTGTCGAACTGGCGCATGGAGCTGACCGGCCGGCGTCCGTACGACCTGTTCGACGTGGTCGTGACCGTCAAGTACACCGCCGAGCAGGGCGGGGACGTCTTCGCCAACGCGGTGCGCGGGATGCGGCGGCCGTACGCGGCGGCGCGCTACATCGACGTGGCCGGCGAGTTCCCCGAGCAGTGGCAGGCCCTGCTCGACGGCGGCGACCTGGTGCTGCCGATCGTGCCGGAGATGTTCCTCGACCTGACCGGCGACCAGATCACCGGCCTGTACGCGCGCTACGAGGTGGCCACGTGGGGCTCGGCCCGGCTGCGGCTCAACGGGCGGCTCATCGACGACAGGACGGCGGTCCAGATCCCCGGCCTGCGCACCGGCGACTGGACGCTGACCGTGGACGGCGACCGGGAATCCCTGATCAACGTCGGCCTGGTCCTGTCGTACCGGGCTGGCTGACGTCCCGGCGCCGTTGCGCCCGATCCGAGGTGAGGCATGAAGAAGGACACGTCCAAGAGCAAGTTCAAGCTGCCCAAGCTGTTCTCGAAGAAGAAGAACACCCAGCAGAACACCGGCGCGCCCGTGGTGCAGCACGTCACCACGCCGGTGCGGATCCAGCAGACGATCGTGAGCCCGGCCCAGCCCGTCATCACGCCGCCGGGCGCGGAACCCGACCCGCAGCCCGATCCGCAGCCCGCCACCCAGCCCGCCGCCCGGCCCGTCGTCCGGCCGCTGCCCAAGAGGCCGGTCGTGGAGCGGGAGACGGAAGAGAAGGGCGCCTCCTCGGGCGACGTCCGTCCCATCGGCGGGCAGATCGTCCTGGCGCCCGCCAGAACGCCCATCAAGCGCGCCGACCCGCCGAAACGGCAGGTCAGACGCCCTGATCAGATCATCGACCCGTTCGTCGACAACGAGGTCGACGAGATGCTCGCCAACCTCGACGACCTGATCCAGCGGCCCCCCACCAGGCAGGTGCGGCTGAACGTCAAGGGTCTCGACCTCGTCGTGGACTACAGCTCCGTCGCCCAGGTGCCGAAGGGCGGGGAGGCGGACTACATCGACGCGCAGGTGGAGAAGCTGCTGGGCCGGCCGTATCCGATCGGCCAGTCGTTCATGGGGGTGGTGGGCCGGCAGAACCCGCAGATGGCGCAGTGGCTGATGCGGGCGCTGTGCTTCGTCTCCGACAACCAGGCGAGCCTGCTCCAGCTCGGCGTGCCGCCGGAGGCGCTGGTCAAGCGGCTGGTCAACACGGCCAGGAAGCAGATCAGGATGTCCATGACCGCACCCGAGCACGGGTTCGAGATCCAGATCCTCCAGGTGGGCGGCCTGATGCAGCAGCGCCTGATCATCGATCTCGCCCCGCCGGACCAGCGGACGCGAAACTGGCTGCGCACCCTCTACAACCCCGGCAAGAACCCCGCCAAGCCCATCGGGCCGCTCAATCCCGGGCTGCTTCGCGATCTGATGCGGCCCGCCCTGGTCAAGGTCGTCGTCAGCGAGTACCGGATCTGGCGTACGAACTCCGGCAACTTCACCGAGGCGCACACGATCGAGGACATCGGCATCATCGCGAACTACGTCCAGGGGTTCCTGAAGGCGCGGTTCGGTGAGTACCCGCTGGCCGCCATCGAGAGCCCGTACCACAACGGCTGGACCTACAGCAACGAGCTGGTGAGCACCGAGAGCAAGCCCGGCGACGACAGGGAGCTGCTCGGCTGGCTGGTCAACCGGGGCGACTACGTCGGCTACGGCGACGCCCGGAGCCCCTACTCGCAGGCGAGCTACGACCCCGGCCGGCCGGAGGACCGCAAGGTCCTCCTGGCCATCTACGACGAGTTGCTCTCCGAACCGAAATTCCGGAAATATCTGGCGATCGTCAGCCAGCTCACCGCCTGCCACGCGAAGGCCACCGGCAAGGTCATGGTCCAGCCCTGGTACCACAACACGGACGTGACCTCCCGGGTCAACTTCCGGTGGAAGCGGGCCCGGACGCTGATCCACGAGTTCCTGCACGCCCTCACGCACAAGAACGTCTACGACGTCTCGGTCGGGCACAAGCAGATCCTCCTGGAGGGCTTCACCGAGGTGATCACCGTGGAGGTCTTCACCCAGCTCATCATCGAGGTGCGCGACAACCCGGACGCCCACCTGATCATCCTCGGCGACGAGCCGTACGCCGACCCCGACCCCAGCTACCTCAAGGTCGGTTACGGCGAGGCGGGCACGAAGGCCGAGCAGATCGCCGGAACCGTGTCCATGGACAACATCAAGGCCGCCTACTTCCTGGGCGAGACCAAGCTCATCGGCCTGTAGGGAGCGGAGCCCCCATGTCCCTCACCAAGACCAAGCGCGACACCGCGCTCGCCACGGCCGCCTCGATCACCCCCGGCGCGCCGGGCATGGCCGATCTGCTCGCCCGCAACGGCGTCGAGCCGGTCTTCCGTTCCCTGGAGGCGGAGCTGCGCGGGGAGATCGCCGAGGAGATCCCGTCCCGCTGGATCGACGTCGCCGCCTACGACACGGCCGACCAGCAGTGGCTCGTCCAGGGCCTGGACCTGCTGGTCCGCAACGCCGCCGCGGCCGGGCCCGGCTTCGACGGCGCGCGGGCCTGCTCCCTGCTCGTCGACCGGGTCCGCGAGCGGCGCTTCGACCCCGCGATCTCCGGCGAGCGCTTCACGTACGAGATCCTCACGCTGAGCTCCTGGCTGGAGAGCGCCCTGCCGGCCGGTCTGGCGGTGCCCGCCGCCCCGGCGCGGGGCCGGCTGGACGAGCTCTACCGCGCCGCGGCGGCCGGGCCGTTCGACCCGGAGGCGCTGACCGCGGCCCTGCTGCCCGCGCTGACCGACCGGCTGGGCGAGCAGCTCACCTGGTGGACGTCCGGGCCGGCGGAGCCCGAGGACCCGGCCTGGCTGGAGAGCACCGCCCGCGCCCTCCAGGCGTTCGTCCGCGACGGCACCGGCCTGATCACCGGCGCCTGCGCCGACGGCCCGCTCAACGAGGGGTTCGCCTTTGAACGGGACGTCGTCGGCGCCTCCGCCCGGCCCGACGACGACACCAGCCGACTGGGCTTCCTGCGCCGCCAGGTGCACCTGATGGGCCGCGACCCCGCGTACGGCTCCGCGCTCGACGCCGCCGGCTACGACCACACCCGCGCCGACGCGGCCGACGCGCTCGACGACCTGCTGCGCGCCTGGCTGGCCGGCGACGACGCGCTCCACGAGCTGGTCGGCGGCCTGCTCGCCCGCACCCCGGCACACCGCGGCGGCCCCGGCGGCTGGATCTACGTGCCCGACCTGCCGCCCGGCGAGGGGTGGGGGCCGCGGGCGGCCTGGCGGCCGTACGTCTACCGGCTGATGCTGCACGAGCTGCTGCACCGCCTGGCCCATCCCCGCTACGTGGCGGCGGCGGCCGAGGTGGCCGATCCCCAGATCCTGGACGAGGGCGTCGTCGATCTGCTCACCTGCGAGTTCCTCGAGCTGTCGCGGGCCGATCCCGAGCTGGGGGAGCTGGTGCCCGACGACGTCACGGCCGGGTACGGGACCTCGGGCCGCGCCGCCGCCGCGATCCAGGACCTGGCCGGGCCCGACAACCTCAAGGCGGCCTTCTTCCTCGGCCGCACCGACCTCATCGGGCTCCCCTGACGGACGTTCCCCGTGGACGACGTCCTGGCCCGGAGCGCGAGCTAGCCTTGGTGCGCCGGGCCGCGTACCGGCCTGCGGCGGCCCATGCCGAGGACGAACCTGGCCGGCCCCCAGCGCCGTACGATCTCGTAGGTGGCCAGGCTGAGCGCGAAGGCCGCGGTCATGATCAGCACGTACGGCACGGGCCCGGCGGCGGTGACGTGCAGGACGTACCAGCCCGCGGCGACCAGGAACGTCTGGTGCAGGACGTACACGGGGAAGGCCGCCTCGTTGCAGTACGCCACCGCCTTCGCCCCGCCGCCGAGGTGCCGCCTGCCGTAGCCGAGCAGGGCCAGCAACGCCGTCCAGCAGGCGAGGTCGCGCACCGCCGTCGCGGGCAGGCCGTCCTGGCCGCCGAGCAGGAGCACGCCCGCGCCTCCCGACACGGCCAGCGCCAGGAACAGCGCCCGCCACCGCTCGATCATGTCCATGACGGCGTCGTCGGTGACGATGAGGAAGCCCAGCGCGAAGTAGGCGGCGAAGACGAAGATGTTCTTCCCGCCCACCTCCGGCAGGGCGGACAGCGCGGTCAGCGCCACGACCGGCAGCAGCGCGGGCAGCGGTCGCCGCAGCCAGCCCGGCGTGTACCCGCGCCTGATCAGCGCCAGCATCGGCCGGACGAGCGCCGCCGAGATGAGGAACAGGAACAGCACGAACCACAGGTGTGCGGGGGAGAGGCCGCCCTCGTACTCCGACCAGTCGGAGAAGTCGGTGAAGTACGTCCACAGGAAGCCGGCGTAGGAGCCCTCGTACCCGCGGTGGAAGCGCATGGCGTAGTACGCCTGCGGCGGAACGACGACCAGCACGCCGAACAGCAGCGGCACCAGCAGCCGGGACGCCCGCTCGCGGACGTACCGGCCCGCCGACCTGCGCTTGAGGGCGTAGAAGCTGGCCGAGCCGGCCAGCAGGAACAGCAGCGGCATGAACCAGTAGGACAACTGCACCAGCACGGTGGAGAAGGTGTTCACCTCCCCCTTCACGTAGAACGCGGCGCCCCCGTCGAACACCCGCGCCGTGTGGTACGGGAACAGGAACAGGATGCCCAGGTTCCGCAGCCAGTCGATGTGGTTCCGGCGTCCGCCGCCCTGCGCGGGCGTCGCCGTCGTCGTCGCGGTCGTCAAAGGTGCCTCCGATGCGGAAAGGTGATCAAGATACTCCGTACGATACCGAAAGTATTGAGTACTTTCGGTATGCTATGGGCGTGAACGATGATCGGCAGCAGAGCCACAACCGGCGCGTGCCACGCGAGGAGGTGCGCCGCCGGCTGCTGGCCGAGGCGGCGCGGGTGTTCGCCGAACGCGGCTACGCCGACGCCCGGATCGAGGACATCGCGGCCGGCGCCGGCTTCACCAAGGGAGCCGTCTACTCGAACTTCGGCGGCAAGCAGGAGCTGTTCGGCGCGATCCTCGGCGACGGCGCCGAGACGGAACTGGCCGCCGTGCGCGGCGAGATCCGCGACACCGACGACCTGCCCACGCTGATCGGCCGGGTGGTCTCGCTGGTCACCCGGCGCATCGTGGAAGACGGCGGGCGCGGGCACCTCGGCCTGGAGTTCGCCGCCCGCGCCGCCCGCGACGAGCCCACCCGGCAGATCCTCGCCCCCATGCGCCGCGCCCAGCGTGCAGGGTCGGCCCGGTCGATCGCCGAGGTCGCCGAGCGCACCGGCGCCCGTCCCGCCGTCGATCTCGACCAGGCCGCGCTCATCCTGCACTGCCTGACCAACGGCCTGGTCAACGAGCACATCGCCGATCCCGAGTCGGTCGACGCCGAGGCTGTGGGACGCGCGCTGACCACCGTACTGACCTGCCTGCTGCCGCTCCCCGGCGAACAAGACTCCTGAGGTCGTCCTCCTCCTACGGCCCCGCGCGCGCTCACCCCCGCAGGCCGGCTTCCGCGCTCTCCATGGCGGCGCCGGGTTCCGTGCTCGCCACGGCCGGGCCGGTTTCGGCGATCTTCGCCAGCGTCGCGCGGGTCGCGGTGGTGTCCGGTCTGTCGGCCGGGGCCCGTGCCAGCAGCGCCAGCAGGACCGGCGACAGCGCGCCGCCCGCCAGCACCGGTGGGCGCGGCGGCAGGGTCAGCACCGCCGCGAGCACCGCCGGCGGCGTGTCACCCGGGTACGGCGGCACGCCCTCGACCGCGTAGTAGAGCGTGGCGCCCAGCGACCACAGGTCCGACGCGGGCCCGCCCCGCTCGCCGCGCAGCAGCTCCGGCGCGATGTAGCCGGGCGACCCGGCCACCATCCCCTCGGCGGCGGGCGCCTGACCCTCGACCGTGGCGACGCCGAAATCGGTCAGCACGGTGTGGCCGTCCCGGCGCAGGAACACGTTCGCGGGCTTCACGTCGCGGTGCAGCACCCCGGACGCGTGCACGAAGGCCAGCGCGGACAGCACCTCGCCGCCGATCGCCGCCACCCGCCGGGCCGTCAGCGCCCCCTCCGCGCCGACGGCCTCCCGCAGCGAACGCCCGTGCAGGATCTCCATGACGATCCACGGCCGGCCGCCGTGCGCGACCACGTCGAGCAGGCGGACGACGCCCGGATGCCGCACCCGGTCGGCGATCCGCGCCTCGCCGAGCACCCGCTCGTAGGCCGCGGCCCGGTCGGCGGCGTGCGCCGCCGGGGGCAGCAGCACCTCCTTGACCGCCACGTCACGTCCGAGCAACTCATCGCGGGCCAGCCAGACCCTGCCCATGCCGCCCGCGCCGACCGGCCCGCGCAGCCGGTAGCGGCCCGCGAGCAGGTGTCGCGCAGGTGCGTCCGTCATCCGTTCACCGGTGTCCTCCCCTGCGTCGCGGCCCGGTGTGATTGTGAAGAGCCCGGAATATCGGGACAAGCGCCTTTGCGCTGAGGTGCAAACGCCGCCCCCGCGCGGGCCCGGCCGGGCTCATTCGCGCGTCCCGGCCTCGCGGAATGGCTCCCGGCCGGTCGGGGGCGCGCATTCCGCCGCGCGGGAAAAGGCCGGGCGTCGGCGGAGATATTCGGTCACGCCGTTTTCGTTGACGCCGCTGGTCGCGATTGTGGTGCGCACTGAATACCGTGACAAGGGCCTTTGCGCGCGGTCGCGACCATGCGCCCGGACGGGCGAAGCAGTATGGTCGGGTGACCAGAGCCCGTGCCGGAGAGCCGCCGTTGCGGGCATTCCGTCCGAGCCGCCCGTGGGATGACGATGGGATTGTTACGCATTCACTTCACGGCCGACGATCTGGCGAGAACGACCATTGCCGCGACCGCGGACCCGCTTTGGGAGCTGCTGCTCAGCCGATTTCGGTTGCACGACCGCGACAAATCCCTGACGCTGCGTCCGTGGATTCACCGGCTGCACGAGAATCGGGCCCTGCTGGCCCGGGCCGAGCCGGGCATCCGGTGGTTGTCGGCATTGGCCCCGGCGGCCCCGTACTTTCCTGATTTCCTCACCCCGGCGGCGGCCCGCGACGGGCTCGGACCCGGCCTGGCGGCGCTGCGGTCCACCCCCCGGGCCCGGCTGGCGCACGAACTGCGCCGGTTCGCCCGCCACGCGCCGGTCCCCGACTGGGCCGTCCCGCTCGCCCGGGGCGACGACGCCACGATCGCGCAGGTCACCGCGGCGCTGAACGCCTACCACGAGGTGGCCATCGCGCCGCACCAGCAGCTCATCCAGGCGGCACTCGACGCCGAGCGGGCCAAGCGCGTCCGTCACCTGCTCGACGGGGGTGTGGAAGAGCTGCTGGCCAGCATGCGGCCCCTTATGCGCTGGCGCTCCCCGGTGCTGGAGGTCGACTACAGCGTGGACCGCGACCTGCACCTCGACGGCAGGGGGCTGCGGCTGGTGCCGTCCTTCTTCTGCCGTCGTGTCCCGGTCGCGCCGGCCGATCCGGAACTGCCGCCGACGCTGATCTACCCGCTGGCTCCGGAGTTCCGCTGGAAGCCGGCCGAGCACGCGCCCGCGCCGCTGAAGGCCCTGATCGGCGGCACCCGCGCCGCCGTCCTGCACGCCATCGACGTCGGGGCCACCACCACCGAGCTGGCCCGCCGCACGGGCATCTCGCCGGCCGCCGCCAGCCGGCACACCACCGTGCTGCGCGAGGCGGGGCTGATCAGCAGCCAGCGGCACGGCCCGGCCGTCCTCCACGTCCTGACCGCCCTGGGGCGGGACGTCCTCCAGCACGGGTGACCTACCCCTGAACGACTACTCTTATATGAGTACTCGCTCTTGATCGGTCGGCGCTACTCGTGTTTGAGTACCTCCATGAGCAACAGCACCCGCCTGTTCATCCTGGGCTCGCTCGCCCGCGGCGGCCCCATGCACGGACACCAGATCCGGCAGTACGCGCAGACCGACCGGACCGACCTGTGGAGCGACATCAAGGTCGGATCCCTCTACGGCGCCCTGCACCGGATGGAGAACGAGGGCGTGATCGAAACGGTCCGCACCGAGCAGGAGGGCCGGCTCCCGGCCAGAACGATCTACGCGATCACCGACGACGGACTGCTCGAACTGGCCGCGCTCCGCGACGCCGTCCTGCGCGAGACCCGCCTGCGCCCCGACCCCGTCAACCTGGCGCTGCAACTCAGCGTCGGGATGAGCGAGCACGAACTGCGCGCCGCCCTGGAGGAGCGCTACCAGGCATGGACGGCGCAGTTGCGGTCGTGGCAGCGCCTGCGCGAACTCGCCGCCCCGCACCTGAAGGGCTTCGAGCCGTACGGCTTCGACCACACCATCGCCCGCGTCCAGGCCGAGGTCACCTGGCACGAACAACTGCTGAAGGACCTGCCCGCCATCCTGGCCGACCTGAACGCGGACGGCGACGCCGACTCCCCGGAAGGAGCCTGACATGACCTCCCGTCCCCTCGACGTCATCGTGATCGGCGGCGGCATCGGCGGCCTGTGCCTGGCCCACGGGCTGCGGCCGTCCGGCGCGAACGTGCGCGTCTTCGAACGCGGTCGCGGCGCCGACGACTGGGTGCAGGGCTACCGCATCCACGTCAACCAGATGGGCGCGAGGTCGTTGCACCAGTGCCTGCCCCGTCCGCTGTGGGAGACCTTCGCCGCGACCTCCGGCCACCCCGGGCCGGGCTTCGGCTTCCACACCCACCGCCGCGAGCGGCTGGTGTTCGTGGAGGAGGGCGTGATGACCGGCGACGCCGGCAGCGCCGCCGACGCCCAGTACGCCACCAGCCGATCCGTCTTACACGCCCTGCTCACGGCCGGCCTGGACGGAGTGATCCAGTACGGCAAGACGTACGAGCGCTACGAGCGCGGCTCCGACGGGCGGGTGACCGCGTTCTTCGCCGACGGCACCCGGGCCACCGGGGACGTCCTCGTCGGGGCCGACGGCGCCCGCTCGCGTGTGCGCCGCCAGTACCTGCCGCAGGCGCGTACCGTCCAGACCGACGCGCTGGCCGTCGGCGGGCGGCTGCCCCTCGACGAGCACACCCGCGCCTGGCTGCCGCCGGACTTCGCCGACGGGCTCAACCTCGTCCTGCCGCCCCGCGACAGCGTGCTGTTCACCGCCACCTTCAACGGCGAACGGCGCATGGAACGTGCCACCGGCCCGAGCGGGTTCGGGGTGGACCTGGCGGCCCTCGCCTCCGGGGTGCGGGACTACCTGCTGCTCGCGTTCATCGCGCACCGCCGCGCCTACCCGCCCGGCGTGTCCGACCTCGACGGCGAGGGGCTCCAGCGCCTGCTGGGCACGATGACCCGGGACTGGGACCCCGTGCTGCGCCGCGTGCTCGCCGACGCCGACCCGGCCACCCTGCGCCTCATGCCGTTCAGGACCTCGGTCCCGGTACGCGCCTGGCCCAGCAGTACGATCACCCTGCTCGGCGACGCCATCCACAGCATGACCCCCGCCCTGGGCTTCGGCGCCAACGTCGCCCTGCGCGACGCGGCCCTGCTGTCGAGCAGGCTCTCGGCGGCCTGCCGCGGCGAGGTCGCTCTCGTCACGGCCGTCGCCGGTTACGAGCGGCAGATGCGCGAGCACGGCTTCCACGCCGTACGGGCCGCGCGCCGGCTGACCGGCTTCATGATCTCCGGCAGCCCTCTCGTCAGGGGCGCGGCGAAGAACTGGTTCCGCCTGTGCCGGAACGCGCCGGCGCTGAGGCGCCTGACCTTCGGCGGCAACTGGACCGACACCACCCCCCAGGAACCCGAACGCCACGCGGTGTCATGACCCCGCGGCGCCGGGGCGCCCGGCTCAACCCCTGACGAAACGCCTGCGGGAGCTGGTCCACCGCCGCCTTGACGTCCCCCGGTTGAAGTCGGCTGCGTGGTCCTGGTGGGAGGGGAAACCTGGTCAAACCCGCGAAACTCCCGCGAGTGTTCCCTTAAGATCGTTTGAACGCCATCAGAGGGAGAACTGCGAATGATGGGACAGGAGCGGGCACCCGCGGGAGTCGATCCGAACGTGCCGAGCGTGGCCCGGATGTACGACTTCCTGCTCGGCGGCAAGGACCACTTCCGGTCGGACCGCGAGGCCGCCGCCCGCATCATTCAGCTCTCGCCGAACGCGAGGGAGATCGCGCAGGCCAACCGGGCGTTTCTGGGCCGCGCGGTACGCGTGGCCGCCGAGGACGGCATCGACCAGTTCCTCGACCTCGGCACCGGCCTGCCGACCCAGGAGAACGTGCACCAGGTGGCGGCACGCGTCTCGCCCGGCGCCCGGGTGGTCTACGTCGACCACGATCCGATCGTGCTGGTGCACGCCCGCGCCCTGCTCGCCGAGACCTCCGACACCGTCGTGGTGGCGGGCGACATGCGCGACCCCAAGGCGATCCTCGGGCACCCCGACGTCACCGGCCACCTCGACTTCGACCGGCCGCTGGCCGTGCTGATGGTCGCGGTGCTGCACTTCATCCCGGACGACGACCAGGCCCAGGTCATCGTGCGCACCATCCGCGAGTCCCTGCCCTCGGGCAGCCACCTGATCATCTCGCACGTGACGGTGGGCGAACTCGACAGCGCCGTGGTGGGGGAGGGTCGCGACGTCTACCGCAGGACCAGCGCGGGCAACGTCACCCCGCGCACCCGCGAGCAGATCACCGGCTTCTTCGAGGGGCTGGAGATGCTGGAGCCGGGCCTGGTGTCGTCCAACGCGTGGCGTCCCGACGCCGCCCCGCTCGACCCGGCGCTGTCCGGGCCCAGCGGGGCGGAGATCCTCTGCGGCGTCGCCCGCGTCCCCTGACGGCGCCGGTCAGGGGACGCCGCACCAGGTTCGCAGCGCCTGCCGGGTCTCGTGGTGCGGCCCGGCCCAGGCCACGTACCCGTCGGGACGGATCAGCGCCGCCTCAGGACGCAGGCCGGGCGCGCCCACCTGCCGGACGCGGTCCGGCCACGGCCGCGTGACCTGATCGTCGGCGTCGGCACCGGCCAGGACGAACCGGCCGTCGCGCAGGACCTCGTACAACCGTCCCCGCGTGGTGGGCCCGTCGGGCGCGCGCCGTCCGGCGAGCGGGTGGGCCCCGGTCCCGGGCGGCGGGTAGGAGATCTCCAGCCCGGACAGCAGCCCGAGGACGCGGCGGCGGCCGGGGCCGGTGCGCAGGGCCGCGGCCATGGCCCGCCGCCCGAGCTCCAGCCGCACCCGGGAACCGGAGAGCACCATCCGGGTGAGCCGGTCGGTGATCGCGAGCACCGCCGCCCCGACCGGGTGGCGTTCGCCGTGGTAGGTGTCGAGCAGCCAGGACGGCGCCCACCCGTGCACGGCGGCGGCCAGCTTCCAGCCGAGGTTGATCGCGTCCTGCAGGCCGGTGTTCATGCCCTGGCCGGCCATGGGCGAGTTGACGTGCGCGGCGTCGCCGATCAGGAACACGCGTCCGGAGCGGTACTGCCGCGCCTGGCGGCGTTCGGTGACGAAGCGGGAGATCCACCGCGGTTCGCTCATCCCGTAGTCGGTGCCCGCGATGCGGTGGAAGGCATCGCGGATCTCCGCGAACCGGGGCGGCTTGTCCTGGCCGGGGCCGTCCAGCAGCCACGCGCCGACCCGGAACCAGCCGTCTCCGAACGGCACGGCGATCACCGCCCCGTCCGGGCCGGTGACGTTGATGGGCGGGCCGTCCTGCCCCGTCTCGGGGATGCGCACGTCGGCCAGCACCATGGGCAGGGTGTAGGTGTCGCCGTCGAACCCGGTGCCGACGAGGTCGCGTACGGTGCTGTGCGCGCCGTCCGCGCCGATCACGTACCGTGCGCGTGACCGGGAGCCGTCCTGGAGGCGCACGGTGACGGCTTCGGCGTCCTGGCTGAGGCCCGTCACGCGGGAGCCGCGCACGATCCGCGCGCCCAGCTCCGTCGCCCGGGCTTCCAGCAGGTGCTCGGTGCCGCTCTGCGGCACGATGAGCATCATCGGGTAGCGGCTGTCGAGCCGGGTGAAGTCCACGTTCGAGGCGTAGGCGGGTGACACCCGGCGGATGGCGTGGCCGCGTCGCACCAGGTCGTCGGCCAGCCCGCGGGCGTCGAGCAGTTCCAGGGCCCTGGCGTGCACGGCGAAGGCCCGGGTGATGCCGGGTTCCTCGGCCCGTTGTTCCAGGATCCGGCACGAGACGCCCGCCAGGGCGAGTTCGCAGGCGGCCATCAGGCCACTCGGTCCCGCGCCCACGATGAGCACGTCGTCCATCATTCACCTCCGCACAGAGCCGGGAAGGGGGCCGGCCGGGTCATGCCGGGGCCAGGAAGCGGTCGCGGTGGTGTGCGACCCACTGGGCGTAGGTGTGCGGAGGCTCGCCGATGAGCGTCCGTACGGTGTCCAGCACCCGGTGTGGCCGGTCCCGCGCCGACCGCAGGATGCTCAGTAGTTGCTCCACCGCCGGTTCGGGAACCCATTCCCGCAACTCGCGGGCGGCTTGGCCGGCGGACGTCTCGTCGAAGCGGGCCGACCGGCCGGTCACCTCGCCGATGATGCGGACCCGTTCGACCTGGCTCAGCGCCTGCGGGCCGGTCAGCTCGAACGTGCAGCCGGTCAGGCGGTTCGTCAGGAGGTGGGCGGCGACGGCGGCCACGTCCCGCTCGTCCACGGGGGCGAGCGCGGCGTCGCCGTACGCCCCGGTGACCGCTCCGGTGGCGGCCAGCCGCGGCGCCCAGTTGAGGTCGTTGGCCATGAGATAGGTCGGCCGCACGAAGGCCCAGCCGAGGCCGGACTCGCGCACCGCCGTCTCCAGCCGGGCCTGCTCGCGGCCGAGCCAGCCCGGCTCGGGGAACGTCACGACGGCGGAGGAGAGCAGCACCACCTGCTCCACCTTCGCGGCGACGCACGCCGACAGCACCTGGTCGAAGACCCCGAAGACGGGGAAGAGGAAGACCCGGCGCACGTCGCGCAGCGCCGCGGCGAGCACCCGGGGCTCGCACATGTCGCCGGTGACCACCTCCACGCCGTCGGGCAGCCCGGCCTCCCGCGCGGTGTCGAGGGTCAGGGCCCGGACGGGGCGGCCGTGGTTGAGGAGCCGGGTCACGACGTTCCTGCCGATGTTGCCGGTCGCGCCGGTGACGAGGATCATGCGGTGCTCTTCTCTGTGGGGAGTTGCCGTAGATGCCGCGCCGTCGCTTCGGCCTGACCGCCCGGCGTCGCGGACGTCTGTGCTCTCACTGGTCGAACCAGTGGGTGAAGCTGTCCTCGGCCCGCCAGACCCCGTCCGGCCCGAGCGCCACGGTGAACTCGCCGCGCCCGCGCAGCCCGGTCAGCCCGCCCGTGCCGGAGCCCGGGACCACCGTCCAGTAGCCCTGACCCGTCCCCGGCCGGTCCGCGTGGCCGTAGGAGGTCAGCACGAAGCTGCCGGAGCGGCCGTCGACGGTGGCGACGACCCGTTCGACCCCGGCGACGATCTGCGAGCCGTCCGGCTGCACCACCCGTACGTGGTCGGCGTGCCCGGTGCCCTCGATGCCGCCGGAGAAGCGTTCCGTCATGAGCGTCGCGAAGACCGCGGGGCCGCCTTCGACCTGCGGGCCGATGTCCTGCCTGGCCATGGTGAGCACCTCGACGGAGCTGGTGTGCGTCACCGCGCCGGCCGGTGGCCGCGCCTCGGCGCAGCCGTCGGGGGCCTCGGTGAGGCCGCCCCAGGTGAATGGCATGTGATCCTTCCCTTCCGCCGGGGTCGTCCCCGGCCAGTGTCAAACCAAACTGTTCAGTTTGATTGACGGGCCTGCGAAAGGCGTCCATGATCGACGCCCGATGAACTCAGGTGACCGCGCGCAGGAACAGGTCCACGATCCGCTCGACGCGCTCGCGGTCGGGGGCGGTCACCGGCCCGTCCACGGCCACGATCCCGTCCGGCAGGATGTAGGTGAGCAGGCCGCCCGTGAGCAGCCGGGTGGCCGCCTCCACGTCGTCCACGACGACGACCCCGGCCTCGCGGGCCCGCTCCAGCAGCCCGATCACCAAGAGCCGGATCCCGCCGGTGATCGTCTGGGCCCACAGCCGGCCGATCTCCGGCACCCGCGGCGAGTCGGCGATGATGACGCGCGACAACGCGAGATAGTCGCTGCCGGAGATGGCCGTCAGCACCTCGGAGGCCAGTTCGACCAGCGTGGCCCGCAGTTCGGGCAGCGAGCCCACCGGCCGCTCGCCCTCCAGCACCGCGTGATCGCGGTTCAACCTCGCCAGCAGCGAGGTGAGGACGTCGACCATGAGCTGCTCTTTGCTGCGGTAGTAGACGTACAGCGTCTGCTTGGACACGCCCGCGGCCTTGGCGATGGCGTCCGTGGTCGCGCCGGCGAACCCCTCCGCCAGGAAGACGCGGGTCGCCCCGTGCCGGATCTGGGCCCGCTTGGCCTCGCTGCGTGCCGACTCCTGGGCCGTCTTCGCCGCCGTCATGAGCCAAACCGTACTGTTCAGTTTGAATGGGCGTCAAGACGCCGCGCGTGAGATGCGGAACCCCTTGCGTGGCAGGGGATCTCACAGCAAGTCATCACTCATCGATGCATGTCCGCATGACTACTCTCAGTGATGGGCATAACGCACTCCGTAGCAGCAAGGAGTGACCTAGCTGGACATATGCCTATTTGGCGGGGAGCGGAGGCATCGGCGATGCGAAGCGGCACCATACTCATCAGCACCTTCACGATGGCGCTGCTTCTGGCGGCCGGGTGCACGTCGGGCGGCTCCAGCCCGCTGCCCGAGAAGCAGCAGCCGGCGGGACGGGCGGCCAAGCTGTCGATCGCGCCCGCCGACGGCGCGAAGAAGGTCGCCCCGGACACCGGGATCAGCGTCAGGGTCACCGACGGCAAGGTCGCCGCCGTGACCGTCGCCGACGCCAAGGGACACCGGGTCGGCGGGGGCGTGGCCGCGGACGGGACATGGCGTCCGACCTGGCCGCTGAAGCCGGCGACGGCGTACACGGCCATCGTCCAGGCCGTCGGCACGGACGGCAGGCCGGTCACGAAGCGGGTCGCGTTCACGACGCTGAAGCCGAAGCGGGTGCTGGAGAGCGGGATGTCGCCGCTGAACGGCGAGAAGGTCGGCGTCGGCATGCCGATCCAGCTCCTGCTGTCGCACCCGGTGGCCGGGCAGGAGGCGCGGGCCGCGGTCGAGCGTTCGCTGACGGTTCAGATGTCCCAGCCGGTCGAGGGCTCCTGGAACTGGGTGAGCGACCGGGAGGTGCAGTACCGGCCGCGCGTGTACTGGCCGTCGGGGGAGAAGGTGACGGTGGTCGCCCACCTGGCCGGCCTGCGGGTCGGGCCGAACCTCTGGGGCGGCAGGGACCGCAGCGTGAGCTTCACCATCGGTCCCGAGCACATCACCAAGATCCGCAACAAGACGCACCGCGCGGTCGTCCGCAAGAACGGCGACGTCGTCAGGACGATCCCGGTCAGCCTGGGCAAGCGGGGCGACGAGAGCTTCTCCGGCACCATGATCGCGCAGGAGAAGGCCCCCGACTTCCTCATGGACTCGGCCACCATCGGCAGGCCGGGCGAGTACTACGCGCACACCAAGTGGAACGTCAGGATGACCTACAGCGGCATGTTCTTCCACGCCGCGCCCTGGTCGACCGGCGCGCAGGGCAACCGCAACGTCAGCCACGGCTGCGTGAACGTCAGCATGGACAACGCCCGCTGGTTCTACAACTTCACCCAGCGGGGGGACATCATCAAGGTTCAGGGGACCTCGCGCGACCTCGAGTTCGGCAACGGGCCGACGCCGTGGACCAAGACGTGGGAGGAGTGGCGGGCGGGCAGCGCCCTGGCCAAGCCGTCGCCGGTGTGACCGGGTGCTGAGCCGGGCGGGCTCGGGTACGTGCGGGCCGCCGCAAGAACCAGGGCATGAGACGCAGCGGCCCGGACTCCGGCCCGGGCCGCCGTATGTCACCGGCGCGATCCGGCGACGGGCCGTGGGTCAGAAGTACGGGGTCCAGCCGGAGCCGACTTCGGTGGCGGGGCCGAATTTGTTGCCGCCTTTGCCGTTCCAGAGGTAGAGGGTGCCTCCGGTCAT
>NZ_SSXE01000381.1 GCF_021699195.1 Nonomuraea sp. MG754425
GGTCTTCGCCGTGCTGGCCCTGGAGTCGGAGCCGGTCGACCCGCGCCTGTGAGCCGTGCGATCGCGGAGCCGCGCGGCCCGCGTCCGGGGGTCGCGCGGCCCGCGTCCGGAGATCGCGCGGCCCGCGTCCGGAGATCGCGCGCGGAGTCGCGCGGCCCGCGTCCGGGGGTCGCGGGCCCGTCCGCCGGCGCCTCCGAGCCGCGTGCCCAGGGAATACGTGAGTGATCGACGGGTAGTTCCCCGACCATTCGGGGAGGTGACCGCATGGCCACGCAACACACCCATCAGGAGCATCTGGGGCATGTCGTGTTCATCGCGGCGGCGGCCGCGATCGGCGGGTTCCTGTTCGGCTACGACAGCTCCGTGATCAACGGTGCGGTGGTCGGCATCCAGCGGCACTTCCAGGTGGGTTCGGTCCAGACCGGTTTCGTGGTGGCCATCGCGCTGCTGGGCTCGGCCCTGGGCGCGTGGGTGGGGGGCGGGCTGGCCGACCGGTGGGGGCGTACGCGGTCGATGCAGGTGGCGGCGCTGCTGTTCGCGGTCAGCTCGATCGGGCAGATGTTGCCGTTCGCGATCTGGGACCTGGCGTTGTGGCGGGTGATGGCGGGCTTCGCGATCGGCATGGCGTCGGTGCTCGGTCCGGCGTACATCGCCGAGGTCGCGCCGCCCGCCTACCGGGGGCGGCTCGGCTCGTTCCAGCAGCTCGCCATCGTGCTCGGGATCGCGGTCTCGCAGCTCGTCAACTACGTGATCGCCCGCCTGGCGGGCGGCGACGTGAACAACCAGTTGTGGGGGCTGCAGGCGTGGCAGTGGATGCTGGGCGCCTGCGTGGTGCCGGCGCTGCTGTTCCTGCTGTTCGCCTCGTCCATCCCCGAGTCGCCCCGCTACCTGGTCATGTCGGGACGGACGCGGCGGGCCCGCGAGGTGCTGGCCGAGATCGAGGGCGACGGCGTGAACCTCGACGACCGCATCTCGGAGATCCAGCACGTGCTGCGCACCGAACGCGTGCCGGGGCTGAAGGACCTGCGCGGCCCGGCGATGGGGCTGCTGCCGATCGTGTGGATCGGCATCGTGCTCTCCGTCTTCCAGCAGTTCGTCGGCATCAACGTGATCTTCTACTACTCGTCCGTGTTGTGGCAGTCGGTCGGCATCAACCAGAGCGACTCCCTGCTGATCAGCTTCTCCAGCTCGATCATCAACATCGTGGGCACGTTCATCGCGATCTCGCTCGTGGACCGGATCGGCCGCCGGCCGCTGCTCCTGGTCGGCTCGGCCGGGATGGCGGTCGCCCTGGCCACCGCGGCCTGGGCGTTCAGCTTCGCCGCAGGCGCGGGCGAGTCGGTCTCGCTGCCCGACCCGCAGGGCCCGATCGCGCTGGTCGCGGCCAACGCGTTCGTGCTGTTCTTCGCGCTGTCGTGGGGCGTGGTGGTCTGGGTGCTGCTGGGCGAGATCTTCCCCAACCGGATCCGGGCCGCCGCTTTGGGTGTCGCGGCCGGGGCCCAGTGGCTCGCCAACTGGCTGATCACGGTGTCGTTCCCGGCGCTGGCGGAGTGGAACCTGCCGCTCACGTACGCCATGTACGCGCTGTTCGCCGCGCTGTCGTTCATCTTCGTGAACAGGTGGATCAAGGAGACCAAGGGCCGCAAGTTGGAGGAGATGGGCTGAGCCCCGCGTCGGCCCCCGCCGTCGGATAGCCTCCGGTACGTGCTCGACGACGTCCTCGGCCCCTCCCCCGACGTGCTGTTCTGCGGCATCAACCCCGGCCTGATGTCCGGGGCCACCGGCCACCACTTCGCCCGGCCGGGTAACCGCTTCTGGCCCGCGCTGCACCTGTCCGGCTTCACGCCGCGCCTGCTGTCGCCCGCCGAGCAGGAGTTGCTGCCCTCGTACGGGCTGGGCGTCACGAACCTCGTCCCCCGGGCGAGCGCCAAGGCGTCGGAGCTGACGCGGGCGGAACTGGTGGCGGGCGGCGCGGCGCTGGCCGCCAAGGTGGCCGGGGCCGGCCCGAAGGTGCTGGCCGTGCTCGGCGTCTCCGCCTACCGGGTCGCCTTCGCCCGTCCCAGGTCGGTCATCGGGCCGCAGGCGGAGACGGTGGGCGGGGTCCGCGTGTGGGTGCTGCCGAACCCGAGCGGCCTGAACGCCCACTGGACGGTCGCCACGATCGCCGCCGAGATGGCCCGGTTGCGCTCGTCCCTCTGAGACCCGTACGGGTGAGGCCGGGGCCTGGGGCGTCGCCTGCCCGGTCACAGCGGGCGGGACGGCCACCGGTCCCCGGCCTCCGTCGCGGGTGAACTCCCTCACCCGCGCGTCTCACTCACCTCACTTGGCCGCGAAGTCCTGCGTCCAGTAGGGCGTGCCCGAGGAGTTCTTCGCCAGGCCGACGCCGATGAGGTTGTAGCGGCAGTTCATGATGTTGGCCTTGTGCCCGGAGCTGTTCATCCACGACTGCATGACCTGGGCGGGGGTGCGCTGCCCCATGGCGATGTTCTCGGCCCAGGCGGAGCCGCCGGTGAAGCCGGCCGCCTTGATGCGGTCCATGAAGGACCGGCCGTCCTTCGAGGTGTGGCTGAAGTAGTTCTTCGCCGCCATGTCGGCCGAGTGGCCGTAGGCGGCGGCGCGCAACTGCGGGTCGTGCTTGACCGCGGAGCAGCCGCCCTTCGCCCGCTCGGCGTTGACCAGCCGGATGACCTCGTTCTCCTCGGCCGTGCCGACGGTGCCGGACGGGGACGACCCGGTCGGCGTCGGGGTCGGCGTCGCGGGGGACGTCGGGG
>NZ_SSXE01000382.1 GCF_021699195.1 Nonomuraea sp. MG754425
GGTGATCGGTGGGTGGGGCGTGGTCACACGTCCACGACGGCTCTGGCCCGCCACTGCCCGCCCGTCCGGTCGAAGCGGAGGCCGTGCGTGGTGACCGCCTTCGGCATCGCGCCCACCTGCTCCACCGTGCCCGCCGGGACGGTGGACAGCCGCAGCCCGCCCTCCCGTCCGGGCCGGACGTCCACCACGACGCGTCCGTGCACCTCGACCTGGTAGATGACCTCCTCCAGGAGCGCGACCAGCAGCGCCGCACCGCCCTCCCGGACGGCCGTCGCGGGAAAGTCCACCTCGCGGCCGGAGGGGGCGTCGGCGGCCGGGCCGAGGTCGGCGAAGGTTTCCACCAGTGCCCGTACCGCTTCGGCCAGGCACGCGTCGCGATCGTCGGCCCACGCCTCCAAGGCGATGTCGGCGGTGTGCGGGACCGTGCGATGACCTCGGCTCATGCCGCCACTCCATCAGACGACGGCGAAAACGCCTCCAGGAAATGCCGTCGCGGCCTCGCCCGCCGCCCGTTAGGATACGAATGTATCCATATGGGAGGTGGGGATACCATGCGCGTTCCTGACCGGCCGTCCGCCTTCGCCGGCGACTCCGCCCGTGACAAGTACTACGCCGTCTATGACCGGGTGCTCGCCGAGCTGTGGCCGGTGCCGGTGGACGCCATCGACGTGGAGACCCGCGCCGGCAGCGTGCGGATCCACCGGGCCGGTCCCGCCACGGGAGACCCCGTCGTCCTGGTGGCCGGCGCCGGCGGGAACACGCTGAGCTGGTACCGCTCCATCGAGCCGCTGGCACGCACGCGGCCGGTCATCGCCGTCGATCCGCTCGGCGAGCCAGGCCGCTCGGTGCAGCGGCGCACGCTCGCGACCAGTGCCGAGGTCGGCGGCTGGCTCACCGACGTCCTGGCCGCGGTCGGGGCCGGGCGCGCCCATGTGGCGGGCTTCTCCGCCGGTGGCTGGACCGCGGTGTGGGCCGCGGCGGAACAGCGACCTGGCCGGGTCGCGGCGCTGACGCTGGTGGATCCGGGGGGATTCGCGCCGATCACCGGGCGGTTCGTCCGGTGGGCCGCCGCCGGCGCCATCGCCTCCATGCTGCCGCGTCCGCTGCGACACCGCATGGCTGACGTCGTGAGCAACGGGGTGCTGCGCGAGGATGGGCTCGTGAGGCTGATGCGGGCCGGCTTCTCCTTCCGCCGGCGCGTGCTCATCCCGCCCGCCTATACCGACGAGCAGATACGTGAGGTGTCCGTGCCCGTACAGGTGCTGCTGGGCGCCCGCAGCACGTTGCACGACGCGCAGGCGGTGGCCGCCCGGCTGGCCGAGATCGCACCGTCATGGCGGGTGGAGATCGTCCCCGGCACCGGACACTCGCTGCCCGTCGAAGCTCCGCACCTGGTCGCCGAGCGGATCCGCACCTTTCCCGGCCCGGCGCGGCCCGGGAGCACGACGCCGGAGCACGGCACGGACGACAGGTAGGAAACGGCAATGCCCAGAAAGGTGGATCACGATGAGCGGCGCCGCCGGTTGACCGAGGCGCTGCTGCGCATCGCCAGCACTCGCGGCCTGCAGGCGGTGTCGATGCGTGAGATCGCCGCCGAGGCCGGCGTCTCGCTGCGGGTCGTTCAGTACTACTTCACGAACAAGCAGGCCCTGCTCGAATCCGGCCTCACCGAGTTGGGCGCCCGGATGGACCGCCGGCTCAAGCAGCGGACCGCCGGCGCGGGCGAGCTGACACCGCGGGGCGTCTTCGCCGCCGTCCTCGACGTGGTCCTGCCCTCCGACGAGCAGAGCCGCCTGGACTCCATGGCCTGGAACGCCTACTACACCGCCGCCCTCACCGACCCCGCGCTCGCCGCGGTCGGGGTCACCCTGCCCGACACGCTGGAGAACTTCCTCACCGTCCGGCTCACCACCGCCCAGCAGGCCGGGGAGATCACCCCCGATCGTGACCCGCGTACCGAAGTGGCCGGTCTGCTGGCGCTCGCCAACGGTCTGACCTCCAGCGTGCTGAGCGGGCAGCGCGGCCACGAGGCCGCCGCGAAGATCATCGACTATCACCTGGATCGCCTGTTCGGGCCGGCGCCGGCCTGACCCGGCGGCGATCGGCGCGGGCCGCGCTCGGAGGCGTCAAGAAAGGGTAGGCGCGCGGCAACCACGGACGGTGCACACCCCGGGCCGGGATAGAGTCGTCATGGTGATCAACTGGTTGGCAGGGGCGCGTCGGCGAGGCGGCCCGTGACGGAACGCCTGCGGATCACCGAAGTCCACCTCGACTCCCGCGTCACCGTGGTGACCGTCACCGGTGAGCTCGACATGGACACCTGCCCTCTGCTCCAGGCCGCGCTGGCTCGGGCGCTGCCCCGGGTCGCGATCGATCTGAGCGCCCTGACCTCGGCGGACTCGTACGGGCTGACCGTCCTGATCGCCATGCACCAGCACGCGCGGGCGTCGGGCGGACGGGCGCTGGTGTGCGGCGCGGGTGACCTGATTCGGGCGGTCTTCCGGCAGCGCGGGCTGGATCGTGTGCTGGAGCTGCGGCCCGTGCTCGCGGAGGCCGTCGCCGAGCTGCGCGCACTCTGACGGGGCCGGTCCTGGCGGTGTCGTGCCCGGCGGACGCGGGGGACCGCCGGGGACGGGGAGCGGGTCAGGTCAGGAGGCCGGGGTCTCTGTCGGGGTCTCCGTCGGGGTCTCCGTCGGGGT
>NZ_SSXE01000383.1 GCF_021699195.1 Nonomuraea sp. MG754425
CCGTCACCACCCTGGCCAGCGGACACCACCTCGAACTCACCGTCCACACCCTCCAAGGCGCCACCGAAGGCCCCCGCATGGTCATGTTCGGCGGCATCCACGGCGACGAACCCATGGGATCGGAAACCGTCCGCCGCCTCCTGCACACCATCGACCCCGCCGACCTGACCGGCACCATCGTCGCCGTCCCCGTCGCCAACCCCTACGCCCACCAGGCCCTGACCCGCAACACCCCCCTCGACGGCGTCAACCTCAACCGCATCTTCCCCGGCTCACCCCACGGCAGCATCACCGAACAACTCGCCGCCACCCTCACCCAGATCCTCGACGGCGCCGACTACTTCATCGACTTCCACTCCGGCGGCAACTTCGCCACCGTCGAATACGCCTACCTCCACGACGCCGGCGCCGAAATGTCCCGCGCCTACGGCACCAGCCTGCTCTACCACGGCCACCCCTACATCGGATCAGCCACCGGCTGGGCCCTCGACAAGGGCGTACGCTGCATGGTCAGCGAACTCGGCGGCGGCGGCCAACGCATCGAGGAATACCTCACCCGAGGCATCGACGGCACCCTCAACGTCCTGCGCACCATCGGCATGCTGCCCGGCGACCCCACCCCGCCCCCCGCCGACCAGATCGTCGTCGAGACGCTCACCACCCTCAGCCCCTCCGTCGGCGGCACCGTCCTGTCCGACTTCGGCGCCGGCCGGCTCGGCGAACGCGTCCCCAAGGGCACCGTCCTGGCCCGCATCGTCAGCCCGTACACCTCCGAGGAACTCGAGGTGATCACCGCGCCGTACGAGCCGAGCATCCTCGTCCTCGGACGCGAGCACCTGACCAACATCGGCCCCGGCGAGTACGGCTTCATGGTCGCCGACGGCGCCACCGCCAAGCCCGCCTGACCTGCCTCACCCCGCCGCCGGCCACCCACGGCGGCGGGGGAGCGGCGGGGATCACTTCCCGGTGCCGGATTCCCCCCGGACGGACTCCTGGTACACCTCCGCGAACGTACGTGAGTCCTTGACCAGGTCGTCGCAGAAAGCGGCGACGTCCTCGCCGACGAGCTCCAGGACCCCCTTGCCGTCCGCGACACCCTCCTCGAAGAAGTCCACGAGCCCCGACAGCAGGGACCCGTCGACCAGATCGACCGGCCCGACCTTGAACAGGTACCGCTGGATCTCCTTGTAGACGATCTGGTAGTCCGGCGGAAGCGCCCTGACCCGCGCCAGATGCGCCCGCCACTGCCTCTTGCCCTCGATGATGTCCTGAATGCCCACGTCAGCCTCCCAGCCGGCCCAATTTCCTCGCGACGTTCCTGTTCAACTGCGCCCGCCACCGGTCCCGATACGTGCGGCCCCGCTCCGCGCCGGCCAGCGCCGCGCAGAAACCCGCGATGTCGTCACCCAGCACCTCGTCGATGCTCTGCCCGTCGGCCGCCGTCTCCTCCAGCAGCCCCAGAGCGTTGTCGAAAAGCGGCATCAGGTTCCGGCCGGTGAAGTCCCCGTAGGGGAACAGGTGGGCCTTGATCTGTTCCCACGCCGCCCGGTAGTCCTCCGGCAACCCCACGGCCCGCGCCTCGAACGCCTTCCACTCCCTGGTGAGATCGCTGCCGGTGATGTTCTCCCAGACGTTCATCTCCCGCCCTCCTTCAGCTTGTCGATCCGCGACGTGATGTACTCCCACTTCGCCCAGAACGTCGCGAGCTCCTCACGGCCCGCGTCGTTGAGCGCGTAGAACTTGCGCGGCGGGCCCACCCCGGACGGCCGTTTCGTCACCTGGACCAGGCCGTTCTTCTCCAGCCGCAACAAGATGGTGTAGACCGTCCCCTCGACGACGTCGGCGAAGCCGAGGTCGTGCAGCCGGCGCGTGATGGCGTACCCGTAGGTCTCCTCACCGCCGATGATCTCGAGCACGCAACCCTCGAGCGTGCCCTTCAGCATCTCCGTCAGATCATCCATCGTGGATCCTCTTCGGTCACCCAGGTACTCGGTGGCACCGAATACCACTATAAAGTACCACCGAGTAGCGGAGGCTGCCACCAGAAGACCCCTCACACGGGGGGAGCGGCCACCACAACGACCGAAAAACACCGGGGGAGTCACACCCCAGCCGGCACCGGGGGAGCGGCCGGCATCCCGTACCCGAAACAAAGCGGAGAAGACCACTCGACATGATCACGGCTGGTACCGCGGTGGATCTCCGGATGGGCGCTGATCGCGGCGGCGCCGTGCCTTGCCTCGGCCTTTTCCTGGTCATGTTCGGCGCGCTCGACCCGTCCACCGGCCCCGCACATCGCGCCCTTCGAACCCCATGGCGCTCAGCGAGATGGCGCTCGCGCCGGTCGGCGAGAGGAGAGGACCCCGATCACCACAACTTGACATAATGTTCATTATCAAGCAGCCGTCGAGAGCGACCTGCACCAGCACATCCACGGCGGAACACGGACATCAGGCAGCACTCCGCCTGCCACGCATCCGGGCCAGGCACGCACACGCATCCGCGCCGGATCTCATCGACCAAAGCCCGCCGCGACGGCACCGACCGATCCGGACACCCTGCCGGACGGCCAGACACACCATCCCGTCCATTCACGGACACCAGCCGACGCCACACGCTACGTCAACCGCTTATGACCCACCGCAACCGGGAATGCCACCCCTGGCCCCCCACCACCCAGCCAGGGAGACACCC
>NZ_SSXE01000384.1 GCF_021699195.1 Nonomuraea sp. MG754425
CCTCCCACCGCCCCCGGCCGCCCCGCTTCGTGCTCAGGCCGTCCTTCCGATGTCTGAGGCCCCGGCGAGCGGTCATGGGGCTCCGCCTCCCGCCGTCCAGGACGGTGCGGAGCCTGGCGGGCATCCCTTCGTCGGGCGGGTCGCGGAGCTGGCCGAACTGGAGAACCTCGCGGCTGACGTCGCGACGTCGGGGCGGGCGCGGCTCGTGCTCCTGTCCGGCGCGGCGGGCGCCGGCAAGACCGCGCTGGCCAGGACGCTGACCCGGCACCTGGAAATCGGCGGCTGGACCACCGCCTGGGGAGCCAGCCCCGAAGTCCGGGGCGCGCCCGCCGCCTGGCCCTGGACCCAGATACGCGAACAACTCACCACCACCGGCCACCCGCCGGATGGCGGGCACGCGCCGGGTGCCGGGCAGGAGTCCGGTACCGGCCACAAGCTGGCTGCCGGGCATGTGCCGGCTGCCGGGTTCGTGTCGGCTACCCGCGATGTGCGGGGTTCCGGGCGCGGGCCGGGGGCCGGGAGTGCGTCCGCCGCGATGGCCGCGCGCTTCAGGCGGCACCGCGCCGTCGTCGCAGACCTGGCCGCCGTGGCCGGGCGCGGCAGGCCGCTGCTCCTGGTCTTCGACGACCTGCACTGGGCCGACGAGGACACCCTGGCCCTGCTCACCACCCTGGCCACCGACCTGGGCCCGGCACCCGTGCTGATCCTGGGCACGTACCGCTCGACCGAGATCTCCGCCGGGCTGGCCGACGCGCTGGGCCGGGCCGCACGGACCGAACCGGCCCGCCTCTACCTGGGCGGCCTCACCGAGCCCCAGGTGCACGAACTGGTCCAGGCCGTCACCGGCCGCGAGGTGGACGACGCCGACGCCCGGAAGATCCACGCGCGCAGCGCCGGCAACCCCTTCTTCGTCCGGGAACTCACCCGCCTGTGGGGCAGCGAGGGTGACGCGGCCCTGCGCACCGCCGTCCCCGCCGGGGTCCGCGACGTCATCCGCCACCGCCTGACCGGTCTCACGGAGACGGCGCGTACGCACCTCCGCCAGGCCGCCGTCCTCGGCCAGGACGTCGATCTCGGCGTGCTGATCCCGCTGGCCGGGGACGAGGAGCAGGTCCTGGAGTCCGTCGAGTCGGCCCTGCTCGCGGGGTTCCTGGTCGAGCGGGACGCCGACCGCCTGCGGTTCGCGCACGCGCTGGTGCACGAGACGCTCTACGACGACGTCACCCGTGCCCGCCGCGCCCGCTGGCACGCCCGCGCCGCCGAGATCGTCGAACGGATCCGTCCCACCGACGTGGAGACCATCGCCCACCACTGCGTACGCGCCGAGGGCCGTGCGGACCCCGCCCGCACCGCCCGCCACACCCGGGCCGCCGCCCGGCGCGCCGAACGCGGATCGGCCCCGCGCGAGGCGGCCCGCCTGTGGCGCGTCACGCTCACGGCCCTCGACCGCATGCCCGCCGCCCGTCCCACAGCCACCGGAGCCGCGACCCCGGCCTTCCTGCCCGGCCCGGCCGATCGCCTGGACGCCGGGGATGCTCCTGGTGGGCGGGTGGCTGGTGGTGGGGCCGAGGGCCGGGCCGGAGGCGGTGGGGCGTCGCCGGAGCGGATGGAAGCGATCATGGGCCTGGTCAGGGCGCTGGCGGTGATCGGGGAGTCGAGCGAGTCGCGGCGGTATCGGGCCGAGGCGGTGGACTAGGCCGAGGCGCTCGGCGATCCGCTGGTGACGGCCGAGGTGATCGGCTCCTTCGACGTGCCCGCCAACTGGACCGCCACCGACGACCCGGCCCTGTCAGCCCGGCTCGTCGCCGCCGCCGAGCGCACGCTGGCCGCCCTGCCGTCCGACTGCCATGACGCCGTACGCGCCCGGCTCCTGATCACCATCGCCATGGAGCGCCGGGCCGACCCCGGCCCGCGCGGCGACCGGGCGGCCCGCGAGGCCGAGGACATCGCCCGCCGCCTCGGTGACCGCACCCTGCTCGCCTACGCGCTGAACGGCCGCTACATGCAGACCTTCCAGCGGGCCGGGCTCGCCCCGGAGCGGGCCGCCATCGGGGAGGAACTCGTCCGGCTGGTCGCCGGTCACGACGCGCTGGTGACGTTCGAGGTGCTGGGGCGGCTGATCCTGCTGCAGTCCAGCGCCGCGCTCGCCGACGTCGAGGCCGCCGACCGGCACGCCGCCGCGGCCGACCGGCTCGCCGGACGTCACGACCTGCCGGTGGTCGGGGTCTTCACCGCCTGGTACGCCGCCCTCCGTCTCACCATCACGGACGGCGGCAGGGACGCGGCCCGCGCGGCGTACCGCACCGCCGCCGCCCGGCTCAGCGGCACCGGCATGCCGGGAGTGGAGGACGGCCTGCTCCCCCTCGCCCTGCTGTGCCTGAACCTGGGGGAGGACGACACCCCAGCGAACCCAGCCGCAGACGCCGGCACCCCGGCCCTGGACCAGGCCGGCACGCCGGTCAGCGTCCCGGATACCACGCCGCCCGCCTCCCCGGCCCCGCCCCTGAACCCGAACCCGGCCCTGAACCCGAACCCGGCCCTGAACCCAGGCGGGTCGGTGGCCCCGGACCCAGGTGGGGTGGCGGGTGTGGCATGGGGGCCGTATGCGAGTTGGGCCCACCCCCTGGCCCTGCTCGCCCAAGGC
>NZ_SSXE01000385.1 GCF_021699195.1 Nonomuraea sp. MG754425
CGGCAAGTCCAGAGCCGCCGGCCCACGCCCCGTCCAAGGTCGCGACAACGTCGCCAGGGTGCTCGTCGCCAGAGCCGCCGAGGCTGTCGAGGGCGGTCTGAGCATCCAGTACCGCGACGTCAACGGAGAGCCGTCCGCGGTGGTCTTCGCCGAGAACTCGCCGTACGCCGTGATGGTCGTGGACCTCGCCACGGACGGAGAGCACGTCGGGGACATCTACGTGGTCAGCAATCCCGACAAGCTCTCCCACGTGCCCGAAGAAACGGAACCACGTCATGCTTGAGCGGACGCTGATCGCCAACGACCCGGGCCGGCCGGTTCAGCGACGGCTGGGCACAGACGGCGACCCTCTCACGGGTTCGGCCTGGGCCGCATCGGCGCTTGACGATCGGCCGGAGCCGACGATGGGACAGTCGGATCCCACAGCCCATCCGCCTCGCCCCTGGCGAGGTGCTCGGCGTAGACGCCGACCTTCCAGGCGATGAGGGAGCGGCAGTCCTCCAGCGCCTGGATCTGTGCCTCGACCCGTCGCTGGTGGGAATCGAGGAGTTGCAGGCGTTCGGTCTCGTTGCCCGGACCGCGCCGCACCAGCTCCGCGAACCGCTTGAGATCGGCCAGCGGCATGCCGGACCGGCGGAGCTTGACGCAGATCAGCAGCCAGTCGACATCGGCCGCGCCGTAGCGCCTTCGGCCGCTGGCGGTGCGCTGGATGGTCCCGACCAGCAAACCCTCGCGCTCGTAGAGACGCAGGGCATGGGGGCTCAGCCCGGTCCGCTGGGACACTTCACCGATGCTCAGCGGCATCTCCTGCGACTCGGCAGTCACCATGCCGCTCAGCATACGGGTTGACCTAGACCTCGCTCTAACTTCTAGCGTCCTCGATATGACCACAACTGATCAGCGGTCGCTCGGCTCGCCCTTCTCCGCCGCCAGCACCGTCGAGGACGTCATGGCCGGCATCGATCTTTCCGGCAGGACCGCCGTCGTGACCGGTGGCTACTCCGGCCTCGGGCTGGAAACCACCCGGGGCCTGGTGGCCGCCGGCGCTCACGTCATCGTCCCGGCGCGCCGACCCGAGGTGGCCCGCGTGGCTCTGCGGGACGTCCATGGCTGCGACGTGATCCCCATGGATCTGGCGGACCTGGCCGGCGTGCGCGCCGCCGCGGCGCGGATCCGCGAGGTCATCGACCGGCTGGATCTCCTCATGGCCGTCGCCGGAGTGATGGCCACACCCGCGCGTTACGTCGGACCGGGCTGGGAAAGCCAGCTCGCCGTCAACCACTTCGGACACTTCACACTGGCCGGCGAGCTGTCCTCGCTGCTGACGGCCGCTGACGGTGCGCGCGTCATCGTCAACAGCTCGGCCGGGCACTCCCTGACCGACATCCGTTGGCACGACCCGCATTTCCGCACCGGCTACGACAAGTGGCTGGCCTACGGTCAGGCCAAGACCGCCAATGTGCTGTTCGCGATCGGGCTCGACGCCCTCGGGAGCCGGGACGGCATCCGGGCGTTCGCGTTGCATCCAGGCAAGATCATAACGGGCCTTCAGCGCGAGATGACGCTCCAGGAGCAGGTCGAACGCGGATGGGTGGACCAGGACGGCAAGGTGATCGGCCCCGACTTCAAGACCGCGTCGCAAGGCGCTGCCACCGGCCTCTGGGCGGCCACCTCGTCGTTGCTCGATGGCCGCGGCGGGCTCTACCTGGAGGACTGCGACGTCGCGCGCATCGCCACCCCCGGCGAGTCGGTGGATGAGGGTGGCGTCCGCGCATACGCCGTCGACACCGACTCCGCTGCCCGGCTCTGGGAACTGTCCGTCGCGGCCACCGGCGCGACCCCGATGGCTCGCTGAGGTGCGTTCGTGCTCATGGAGCACCGACGACCCCGGTTACGCCGGGGCCGCGCCGGCTCGCCGGGAGCTGGCGCCTGTCACGGTGCGGCAGGTCAGGCGGCGAACGCGGCGGCCCGCTCGGTGGCCCACTGCGAGAAGGTGAGTCCGGGGCGGCCGAGGATGTTCTCGGTCGCGTCGGAGATCAGTCCCGCCTGGAGGTAGGAGGCGGCCTGCAGCGTGAGGAAGGCGTCGATGAGGGGTACCGGGAGCCCTCCTCTGGCCATGGCCTCGCGGGCGGCCTCGTGCGGGACCTCTTCGAAGCGCAGCGGCCGGCCGATGGCTTTGCCGATGACGTCGATCATCTCGCCCTGGGTCATGACCTCTGGTCCGGTGAGGACGGGTTTCCGGCCGATCAGGTCGTCATGCAGCAGGGCGTGCGCCGCCACGGCGGCGATGTCGCGCTCGTGCAGGGGGGCCCACGCGGCGTCGCCGTAGGCGCTGCGCACGACGTCGCCGTGGCGGATCTGCGCGCCCCAGGAGGAGATCGCGTTGGTGGCGAACCAGCCGGGCCGGATCGCCGTCCACGGCAGGCCGGATTCCTCGGTCGCGGCTTCCACCTCCTTGTTGTATTCGCCGCGCAACCGGGAAGGCTGCTGGTCGAGCGGGTGGTCGACGTTCAGGGCCGACATCACCACCGCCTTGGACACTCCGGCGTCCCGGGCGAGGCGGAGCAGTTCGCCGGTGGACTGACGGACGAGGCTCGGGTCGGGGTTCTGCCCCATGGCGCGCGGGTGGACGAACACGGCC
>NZ_SSXE01000386.1 GCF_021699195.1 Nonomuraea sp. MG754425
CGACCAGGTAGCGCACCACCGCGCCGCCCAAGCCGATCGCCCCCGCCCCGGAGAAGGTGCGCGTCCCGCACGAGGCCTCCGGCCGCTACGCGGTCGTCCGGGGCCGCGCGCGCGCCAGGCGAGGTCGCGGCGCGGTGGTGCGCTACCTGGTCGAGGTGGAGCGCGGGCTGCCGTTCGATCCCGGGCAGTTCGCCGCCGAGGTGCACCGCACGCTCAACGACGTACGCGGCTGGGCCCGCTTCGAACGCGTGGACCACGGCCCGGTGACGGTGCGGGTGGCCCTGTCCAGCCCGAGCCTGACCATCAGCGAGTGCCTGCCGTTGCGTACGGGCGGGGAACTGTCCTGCTGGAACGGCCACCGCTCGGTCATCAACGCGCTGCGCTGGGCCGAGGGCGTCCCGCAGTACGGCGGCGACCTGGCGGCCTACCGCCAGTACCTGATCAGCCACGAGGTCGGCCACAGCCTGGGCCACCGGCACCGCCCCTGTCCCGGACCGGGGAAGCCGGCCCCGGTGATGACGCAGCAGTCGAAGTCGCTGGGCCGGTGCCGGCCCAACCCGTGGCCGTTCCCGCACCGCAAGCGGGACGAGCCGTGACCGGGGCCTGGAAAGGGGCTGCCGCCGGACGCCGGCGCGGCGGGCGGTAGGTTCGTCCGGCCGGTCGAGCCACGCGGCGAAGTGTCGGTGGCGCGGACTACGGTGTCGGGGGCGGAACGATCAAGCGTCCGACCTATCGCGATATATCGTAGAAATGGAACAGCGGGGAGTCCCGTTCGGTTGAAGCGGGCACAGACAGAACTTCTGGGGAGAGTGGGCGATGGCAGGGATGCGGACGGCACGGCGGATCCTCGCGGGCGGCGCGGCCCTGGCCGCGGCCGGCTGGGCGTTGCGCGCGGTGCCCGCCGAGCTGGGCGTGCGGCCGCTGACGTCGGGGCCGGAGCGGGCGGCGCGGATCCGGCGCTCGCCGCAGTTCAGGAACGGCGCGTTCGTGAACACGATGCCCGAGCAGGGCATGCCCATGACCGCGCCGCCGGCCGGCCTGCTGGGCGAGCTGGCCAAGGACCGGGAACGACGCCGGCCGTCCGGTCTGATCCCGCTGCGCGTCCCGCCCGCCGACCCGCCACCCGCCGACGGGGTGCGCGCGATCTGGTACGGCCACGCCTCCACGCTGGTGGAGATCGAGGGCAGGCGGGTGCTGTTCGACCCGGTGTGGGCCAAGCGGCCCTCCCCCGCGTGGTTCGCCGGCCCGAAGCGGCACCACCCGGTGCCCGTCGAGCTGGCCGAACTGCCGCAGGTGGACGCGATCGCCATCTCGCACGACCACTACGACCACCTCGACCTGGCCACGGTGCGCTCGCTCACCCGCACGCAGCGGGCGCCGTTCCTGGTGCCGCTGGGCATCGGGGCGCACCTGGAGCGGTGGGGCGTGCCCGCGTACCGCATCATCGAGCTGGACTGGGAGGAGGAGGCCGAGGTCGCGGGGCTGCGGTTCGTCGCCACGGCGGCCCGCCACTTCTCCGGCCGGACCCTCGCCCGCAACGACACCCTGTGGGGCTCGTGGGCCGTCGTGGGCAAGGCCAGGCGGGTGTTCTACGCGGGCGACTCCGGCTACTTCGCGGGGTACCGGGGCATCGGGGCGGCGCACGGGCCGTTCGACCTGACGCTGATGCCGATCGGCGCCTACAGCCCGGCCTGGCCGGACATCCACATGAACCCGGAGGAGGCCGTCAACGCCCACCTCGACCTGGGCGGGGCGGTGCTGCTGCCGGTGCACTGGGCCACGTTCACGCTCGCCCTGCACCCGTGGGCGGAGCCGGTGGAGCGGCTGTGGCGGGAGGCCAAGGCGCGCGACGTGAAGATCGCCGTGCCCCGGCCGGGCGAGGCGGTCGACGCCTCCGCCGCCCCGGCGGTCGAGGGCTGGTGGGAACTGCTCGGCTGAGCGGGCCGGGCGTCGTGGTGCTCGCCGGCCGCGCGTAGGGTCTTCGTCGTGAGCAACCTGGAGCTTGACCCGAGGGAGATCCGCTGCGCGTCCGGCGAGGTCGCGGACGCCGGTCGTGAGGTGCTGGAAGGGCGCGAGGTGCCGCTGGGCGGTCCGCGCGCGATGGCGGTGAGCCGGACCCTGCCGGGCGTGCGCCGCCGCATGATCGGCGCCTGGTGCTTCGTGGACGCCTACGGCCCGCAGCGCACGACCATGCGGGTACCGCCGCACCCGCACACCGGGCTGCAGACGGTGAGCTGGCTGGTCGAGGGCGAGGTGCTGCACCGCGACAGCCTCGGCACCCGGCAGGAGATCCGCCCCGGCCGGCTCAACCTGATGACCGCCGGGCGCGGTATCTCCCACTCGGAGCAGTCGCCGGAGACGGTACTGCACGGGGTGCAGCTCTGGGTGGCGCTGCCGGATTCCGCCCGGCACGTCGAGCCGGCCTTCGAGCACCATCCGGTGTTGCCGGCGCTGTCCGGGCCCGGCTTCGTGGCGACGGTGATCATG
>NZ_SSXE01000387.1 GCF_021699195.1 Nonomuraea sp. MG754425
GCGGCGGCGCGGGTCGAGCGCACGATGGCCGACATGCCGTACTTCCTGGGGCGGATCGTGCCCGCCTTCATGTCCTACGTCCCCGACGTCGATCGGCTGGCGGCCCTGTCCGGCCGGCTGGTGCTCGCGGCCGGCGCCGACTCGCGCGGCGAGCTGCCCTACCGCCCCGCCGCCTTCCTGGCCGAGCGGTTCGGCACCGAACTGGTGCACTTCCCCGGCGGGCACACCGGCCTCAGCACGCACCCGGCCGAGTTCGGCGAGCTGCTCCGCAAGGTCCTGACCGTCTCCTGACCGCCCGTGCCGGAGCGCGGCGCACCTTCCAGCGTGCCGTGACCCCGGCCAAGGGCTTGTTCGGCGCGGACGCCTCCACGACACTGATCAAGGCGAACCGCGGGAGGCGAGATGCTGATCGTTGTCACGTTGGTCTCTGCCCTGATCGCCGGGCTGCTGACCCCGGCCGGCCAGGGCCCGGTGCGCGAACGGGCACCCGACCGGCTGGCCGTGCCGGGCGCCGAGCACCTGGTCGCGGCCAGGCTCGACGACCTGACCACGGCGGGCACGGTGGCGTCCGGCCACACCGACCCGGCCGACTGGGCCGGGCTGCACGCCGCGGGCACGGTCAACCCGTCCGGCGTCGCGGGCATCCAGCTCGACGGGTACTTCCCGGACACCTCCACGACCAACACCAACCACGGGTGGCGGCACGACGCCCAGTTCGTCATCCGCCTGCCGGACCGGTGGAACGGCGGCCTGATCATCACCGGCGCGCCGGGCAACAGGGAGCAGTACGCCAACGACTACACGATCTCCGACTACGTGCTGTCGCGCGGGTACGCGTTCGCCGCGACCGACAAGGGCAACACCGGCCCCGAGTTCCACACCGACGGCGACGCTCCCGGCGACGCGATCGCCGAGTGGAACCGCCGGGTCACGGAGCTTACGCTGGCGACCAAGGCGGTGGCCCGGCAGCGCTACGGGCACGCGCCGCGGCGTACGTACCTGATGGGCATGTCCAACGGGGGCTACCTCGTCAGGTGGCAACTGGAGAACCGCGGCCGGCTCTACGACGGCGGGGTCGACTACGAGGGCGCGCTGTGGAGCCTGGACGGCGACAACCTGCTGACGTTCCTGCCCGAGGCGCTGCGGGCCTACCCCGGCGACCCGGCGGGGGTGCGCGCCGCCGGCTTCCCGTCGGGCTCGGAGTTCCTGTGGCCCTACCACTACGCGAACTTCTGGCAGCTCACGGCCCGGATCTACCAGAAGGAGATGGACCCCTCCTACACGGGCGACCCGGCCGACTACGACTACCACGCGCGCAGGCCGTACGCGGCGGTGGCGAAGGTGGCACTCACGGGCCGGATCACCAAGCCGCTGATCACGCTGCACGGCACGCTCGACTGCCTGCTGCCGATCTCCAGGTCCGCCGACCAGTACGCCGAGATGGTGGGGCCGGACCGGCCGTTCCGCTACCACCGGATCGAGGGCGGCAACCACTTCGACGGCCTGGTGGACACCTACCCGGACGCGCTGACGCCGATGGTGCCGCAGGTGCGCGACGCCCTGGTGGAGCTGGAGCAGTGGGTCGGCCGGTGACACCTCCCGACGGCCTTCACGGGGGGCTTCGCATCGTTCGATGACGACACATCCGCCCGTCCGAGATGGACAGTAATTGTCAATGTTTAAGATTTCACGACCCGTCCACACCTAATACGCGCTTTTCAGCTCTTCGCCGGTTTACGCTCCCCGGCATGCGTGTTAAGTCCCGGGTCCCGGCGATCCTCGTCGTGGCCGGCCTCGCCGGCTCGATCGCCGCCCTGTCCTCACCCTCCGTGGCCGCCGCGGCGCCCGGAACCGTGGTCATCAGCCAGGTCTACGGAGGGGGCGGCAACACCGGCGCGCCCTACTCCAACGACTACGTGGAGCTGTTCAACCGCAGCTCCGCCCCCGTGACGCTGGACGGCTGGTCCGTGCAGTACACCAGCGCCGCCGGCACCGGAAACTTCGCCGCCAACCGGACCGGCCTGTCCGGCACGCTGGAGCCCGGCCGGTACCACCTGGTCCAGCTCGCCGCGGGCAGCACGCCCAGCGGCACGCTGCCCCAGCCCGACAGCACCGGCTCGATCAACATGAGCGGCACCGCGGGCAAGGTCGCGCTGGTCCGCTCGGCCGACGGCCTGGCCTGCAACGGCTCCACCACCCCCTGCGCCGACGACCAGCTCGCGCTGCTCGCCGACCTGGTCGGGTACGGCAACGCGAACTTCTCCGAGGGCGCCGCGGCCCCCGCGCTCACCAACGCCACCGCCGCGCAGCGCCGCAACGGCGGCTGCGCCGACACCGACGACAACGCCGCCGACTTCGAGAGCGCGGCCCCCGCGCCGCGCAACGGCGCCACCGCCGCGGCCCCCTGCGCAGGCGGCGGCG